>JAUYBI010000071.1 GCA_030693145.1 Candidatus Omnitrophota bacterium | reverse complement strand
ACTTGTATCTACCACTATCCTTCCTTTTTCCTCTAACTCAGTTAAATCCAAGGCAACGCTCTTATTCTTAGCGGACATTACTTCAATTGCCTCATCCCAAGTCTCTGATAAGCCGGTGGCATAAGAGAGCAGGGGCAGGGTACCTGGAATTTCAACAAAATCCCATTTCTTAGATACAAACCTAATGACAATCTTATCATTCCGTTCAAAAGCCTCCTTTATTTCCAGCCCGTATTGCTCAGATTTAATTTCTCCACTGATCGCCCAAAGTTTTTGGGTTCTTAAGGCGTTATCCACAATCTTTACCTCATCCTCTGTAGGCTGTTTCTCAGAGAAGAAATAAATAAGAGCGGCCTTTTTATTGAATTTGTAGGCAAGATAAAGCAGGTTAACGACCGAAGAGCCGGACATCTGTCTGACCATTGGCAGGGCATAATATATGGAGATTTCAGCGGCGAATTTCTTAAATTCATTATTAGTATTTTTATCCGCTTCTTCTATCAAGCTTAATGCTTCTTTTACCTTGGAAGATAACCGGCTTTCATCGAGTAAATTTCCTAATCTCTTGGCGATAATTTCATTGAGCTCATCGCTTCCCATATCCTCCATTTTCGACCGATGCAGAATTGAATTTAATTTTCCGGGGTTTAAGCTGACTCCATATCCTACGCCTGAAATATCGGCAATATCCATTATTGCCACCGCCGCAAGCACAGATTCTTTTCCAAAACCTGAAGCTACTAACGGCCGCGCTAATCTTTCCACGCTTAATTTAGTTTCATAACCTAAATTCAAACGCGTAGAAATAAGGCTGTGATGAGGAATCAGAAACGCGGCTAATTCCGCGTCTTCTTCGGAATAACCCAGTCGCTTAAATAAGCTCTTTGCAAGAGGCTTAACAATAGTAGTGTGTTGTGACACATTAATATTCTTACCGATGTCATGAGATAAGACAGCCAGGAATAAGAATATTTTCTTATCTATCTGCTCATTTCTACCTGTGGTTGTTAACTCTAATCCCAAGGCTTTCTTGTAAGTATCCACCAACTCTTTAAATATTTCTATGGATAAATCGCTGACCCCGGGAACATCCTGCTTGTAGCCTAAGAATGCCCTGTAAAAGACCTCTGGATTCTGGACAACTTCATTCTGAACAACTTCCGCCGCTTCCTCAATGTAATACAACCTTCTTAATGCCTGCAAAGTGTGCTTAAACATATTGAACGTGGCGTGCGATTTCTTATAGGAAACATTCTCCAATTCCTTTAGTTCCGGAAGCATATCTAAGAATTCACCCTGCATTAATAAATTTTCCAGAACCTGAACCGGGTTGAGTTTGCCGGATAAGCTGGTTTTAATTTTCTCATAATCACCATTAGCGCTATTGCCCAAATCAGCAATTTCCTTATAAAGGGCTTCTATCGCTTTCTCATCTCCTTCGGGAATCTTCTTTTCTCTCAAATCCTCGCGCTTATTTGTCTTCTCGGTAGCAGCTTTGATTGCCAAATCCTTCGGAACAATTATATTGTGCAATATCTTGATTTCTTCCGCGTTAAAGGAGAGCATTTCCCGGACTAATTCTTTATACCCGGAAATATGCACCACGTTAGCGGCAGTTGCTGTTGACGCCTCATCAAGCCCTAACTTTTCTCCTTCTTCCATTGTATGCTTAAGATTACCTTCTTTAAGTTCTTTGCCGCCCAGTTCCCTGATTGAACCCTTATGTGATTTTAAAGCATTGGTTTCCCCGACTACCACGAATTTGACAAAATCCTGCCACTGCATTTTTCCGAGGTCATCCACAAATGAATCCTTTTCCAATCTTTCCTCAAGCCGCTTCTCGGAAATCAGATATTTCTTTAACAATGCCTCAAAAGCCGCTTTCCTGTTTTCTTCTTTACCGAGATAAGTAATCACTAAAACTTTGATATTGCCGCTTAAATAAGCAAAAGCAAACATTAATTTCTTAACGCTTGTTTTGCTTCCCAAATCAGAGTCGTTTTTCAAAGTATTAACCCATCTTTCAAACTCCCAGCCGTTTTCTTCCCTGATAAGGGCTAAACCTAAATCAATTACCTCCTGCGCAACACCGTCTTTCTTAAATTCTTCCACTAAGAATTTTAATCCGGTAGAACCCCATCTTTTGATTACTTTATTCGGGTCAAGCCGTAACTGCTGGGTAGCTTCTACCGTGAAATCTTTGCCTAATAAATCCGCGATCTTTTTCGCCACTGCCTTGACTACGCCGCCGCGGATGCCGCCTTTTAAAACCATAATCGCTTTTTTAGAAATATCTCCCATCAACATACTCAATATCCCTGTCCTCTTTTTGGCTAATTCTATATTTTCCTCATCATATTTCTTAAGCATTTTTGTGACTTCGCTTAAAACTCTATCAGAATCTTTGCCAGTAGTATCAATTAAGGTAAAGATTCCCGGATATTTACGCAGGTTTTCATCGCTTCTATCCTTGAAATCTCTATCTTCGATTTTTCCCTTCTCGTCATTAAACTCCTTACTATTAATAAACTCTTGGTTAATTTTTTCTGCTTTCTTGCCTTTAGCGATAAATGCCCTCTTAGTTCTTTCTTCAATGTCCGCGGCCAAATAAATATTCATGCCTGCCTGCGGATAGAAACCGCGGCTGGAAATGATTACCCAGGTTGTCTTAGGAATACGATTGACGATTTCCCGGTCTTTTTCCTGCAGAAAAGCCTTGACCTTCGGCTTATCAGTAGTAATCTTAGTGAGGACATCCTCCACGCTAGCATCGTGCAACCGGGTATCGGATAAGCCGCTTCCGTTTAAGTAAACATTCTTTCCCCGGACTTCCACATTCGCTTTTCTTAAAACCCAGATAATATTTTCTTCCGAAGCCAATACGCTGGCGTCTCCATTATCCACTAGCTCTTTAATAAACAACGCGTAGGCGCGATAAATCAAACCAATATCCACCAGCACAACATCTTTGCACTGATCAAAGAATAATTTATATAACTTTTTGGCCAAAGTACTCTTTCCTGACCTTACCTGCCCGACAATATTGATTATGCGTGAAGCCACTAAACCTAAAATATCCTGTATTGGCATACCGCTTATATTGCTAATCTCATCTTTATTGCCTAAAATGAAATTGAGGATTGCTTCGTATTCTTTATCTTCTACGCCTTCAATTTTTCCTACCTTAACTGATTTAACTGCCGTCTCGAAGAACGCCGGCGTAATCAAACCTTCCAGTAAAACTGTCCACATTTGAGCTAATGTTTTCTGCACATTTTCTTTTATACCCAATCCCTCAGCAAATTTATATTCTAACGCTTCTCTAAGATACCTGACTGCCTCAGACTCGCTTCCCAAATATCCTGCAGCTTCTCGTGTCAACCGGATTAAGTCATCGATTTCGATACTGTATAAATCCAAAACTTCATGCGCCAAAACCGTGCCTGTTCCAATATTATGCCTGACCGCCCATCTGAAATACACCAGATAATCATCAACGTTCAGCGCCTCATCGGCAGGTGACTCTTTTTCTCTGGCGGTAATTGAGGCGACTATTTCATTTTTGCTCTCTTTCTCCGCTGTCTTTAACCCAATAAGCCTTGTATCAGCTAAATTTGTTACCTTATAATCTAACGCTTTCTCATAAGATTTCTCGCGCTTCTCCAAATAAACAGGCTCTTCCTTTGACCGCTTATTCGCTTGGGCAATCTCACCAAAACTTGTCTTAGCTATCTGATTTCCCGAAGCAGTGGTAAAGGTTGCCTTCAACTCCGCCGTATAATATGCCTGCCACATCAGAAAAATATCATTGCTGTCCATGCTATCCAGCGAGATTTCAAAATAGCTTAAGAAATTCTCGGCCTTAAAGCCGTCTTTTTCAAATGCCTTTGTAACCGCGTCAACGATCTCGATAATCTTATATTCCACCAGTTCCTGCTCTTCTCTAACCACAAAGAAAAGCATCGAGCCCCTTTCTCCCTTTAATTCATAAAATTTTCCGTCAATCAGAGCTGTTTTTATAATCCCTGCCAGCTCAAATTTCCCGCTCACCAATTCCTGCCATTTAGTCAGGTATTCTTTTGCCTTATTATGGTCTAATTCTTTAATTAATTCCTGATATGAATAATTCCTGCCGTCTTTGACAAAAGTCGGAGAAATCCCGACAAAGAAATCTTTCTGGAATAATTCTTTCTTAATCAACTGGGCTATTTGTTCGGCTTCCTTTTTATTCTCTCCGCTCTTTAAGTCATT
Source organism: Candidatus Omnitrophota bacterium (assembly GCA_030693145.1). GTDB lineage: Bacteria > Omnitrophota > Gorgyraeia > Gygaellales > Profunditerraquicolaceae > UBA6249. The sequence goes on along the minus strand of JAUYBI010000071.1, from coordinate 71,053 downwards.
TTCTTCATGGTTAATTATTTTCTCCAGCAAGCCAATCTGTCCGATAGCAAGTAAGGCGTCAATCAATGATTGAGGAATATAAATGTTCCCGTCCGATGTTGCGGCAACTGTGAATCTATCTTCATTCTCATACCAAAGGAAAGGCGCGTTATTGTCTTCCTCTCCGGGCAAAACAATAAACAGATTGTCTTTTGAAAGCAGGGTTTTAACTCCTTTGTTTTCATATTCCTCCTGCGTTTTCTTATCCAGCTCGCTGAATTTTTTCAGCCGTTCATTTTCTTGCGCGTCTTTAATTTCCGCGGCTGTTTTCTCCTGTGCATCATCATCAACTTTGCCCTCGGCAGTATAAATACCCAAACCACAATCATCATAGGTATAATCGGATTCATGATCTGTATCACTAGATTTTTCTCTATGCTCACGATATACATCAACCTTTTTACCAGTTATTTCAGAAGCACGCTTTACGAATTCCCTTACGCGAGAATCTTCTTCCATAAGCTCACTTCGTAACACGGTTCTAGAACCTGACAAAGAAATATCATAATCGCTCTTGGACCTTACGTTTCTCCCCGAGCTTCGGCTTCCTCTGGCTTCGGGGTCTTCTAATCCGCAATCTCTTGCAAGGCCTATTAATTTACCAAATGTATCTCTGTCTCGCATCCACCTTCGATTTTCTTCGTGTGCTTCTACATCTTCAGGACATTCAAATTCGTAATCACCGTCATCTGATGAAGATCTATCATCAGAATCATCGCTTGAATAAGAACTTTCTGCTTCCAATTCTCGATCTATATCCTCTATTACCTTATTTGCTTTTGCAATAATTCCAGAATCTTGAGATATCTTAAGAAGAGCTATTGCAGAGTAGTAGCGAACATTATTATTTTTGTCCCCCAGTGCTACGATCAACGGTGCAACTGCTCTTGGGTCTTTGATTTCGCCTAAGGCTATAGCTATGGATTTACAGACAGAGCCACCGCTATCAGCTAATAATGCTTTAATCAAAGGCTCGATGGCGCGTTTGTCACCAAGACTTCCTAGGGTTTTGACGGCAGATGCACGAACATCGTTATCATTATCATCTAAGTCTTTAATATACCTCGTAACTTTAAGCTCGGGAGTTAAAACGGCTAATTTCTCTAAGACTTCGGCGGCAGATTTGCGGACACCGTTATTGTTATCACCTAACGCCTTAATCAAAAGCTCGACTGCTGGTTGGCCGATTTTTACTAAGGCATTGGCAGCATAGGAACGGACATCGCAATTACTATCACTTAATAGCTTAATTAGAGGCTCAACTGCACGCTTGTCACCAAGATTACCCAAGTTTTCGGCGGCAAAGTAGCGGACAAAACTAGCATTATCACTTAAATCATTAATATATTTCCTAATTTTAAGCTCAGTGGTTAAGGCGCCTAATTTCTCTAAAGCCTTAGCGGCTTCGGAGCGGACATGGGAACTTTTATCACCTAATGCCTTAGTCAAAGGTTCTACTGCTGGTTGGCCGATTTTCACTAAGGCTTCGCGGACAAAAATAATATTATCACCCAATATCTTAATCAAAGGTTCGATAGCGTGTTTGTCGCCAAGATTGCCTAAGGCTTTGGCGGCAGAGGAGCGGACATATCTATCATTATCACCCAACGCTGCGATTAGCGGCTCAACTGCTCTTTGATTTCCAAGTCTTCCAAGGGCTTCTACTGCAGCATTACGGACCCCTGCATTTGTATCATTCAACTCTTTCGTAAGAAACGCAAATACCCAATTAGTTTTATACCGCCCTAAATATTTAACTATAGATTTAGCTAGAGATTCTCTAACTTCTAAATAATAATAAATAGATTCGTCTACCCAATAACTCAATGATAATAAATTTGAATTTTTAATATCTTCAATAATTTTGAGAATAACCACAATAACCATAATAATAATGGCAATAACAACTGAGGCTACCAAATCCCCCATAATACCAGATAGCCCAGAGGACAGAAACATTAACGGCAAAGAAGAAAATACTTTATTATATTCTCGAAAAGTAGAAAATTTGCCGCCATCACGATTTGAGCTGTTTAACTGCTGAACAGCATCTTTCTGCACAGAAGACACTTTAATTTTTGTTAATAGACATTCTATATCTTCCTTATGCTCAATAAGCCTTGTATTAATATTTTCGACCTGCTGACGAAGTTTTTCATCATTCAAGAAATCTCTGTATTCAAATTTTAATACCCTAAACTCATCAAACATCTCTTTTAGCTTCTTGCTGGAATGTTCAAGTTTATTTTTCGACAAGAACAAAAGTTCTGCCTTAAAATACTCACCAAACTTATTTCTAATACTCATAATTTGCTGAGGAATCTTTTTATCTTTTAAGAAGCCGGACGCAATCTTTCTTAGTTCTTTACCGAAGCGTTCAAACCGCCCATTAAATAAAGTTTCAACCTTGTTTGAGAAAAATGAAAATTTTTTCTTAAGCTGTTTAACAAGCTCTTGATTAATTCCTTCTACCTGCGGGCGGATAACCTTATCATCCAAGAAATCTCTGTATTCATACCTTAACCCTCTGAACTCATTGATAAGTTCTTTTAGCTCTTTACTAAAATGCTTTTTGTCCTTGAGTTTAGATAAGGCTTCGACCTTATTTGAGAAAAATGAGAATTTTTTCTTAAGATATTCTATGAGGTTCTGATTAATAATATCAACCTGCTGATGAAGTTCTCCGTTATCCAAGAAATCTCTATACTCATCTTTCAAAAACCCGAACTCACTGATAACCTCTCTTAACTCTTTGCTGAAATATACCTGCTGCTTTTTATTTCCAAGGAACCAACCCGCGATTTTTCTCAATTTTCTAACTAAACGCTTACCAACTGTGAGTTTAGATAAAGTTTTAACCTTTTTTGAGAAAAGAGTAAGCTCTTCCTTAACACATTCTGTGAGGTTCGGATTAATAAGACCAACTTGCTGATGAAGTTTTTCATTATCCATGAAATCTCTGTACTCATGTTTCAAAACCCTGAACTCACCAACAATCTGTTTTAGCTCCTTGCTGAAACGTTTCTTATCTTTAAGTATAGATAGGGTTTCAACCTTGCTCGACAAGAACGAAAACTCTACTTTGAAATATTCAATAAACCTGTTCTTAATACCATTGATCTGCTGACGAATTCTTGTATCTTTAAGGAACCAACCGGCGATTTCTCTCAATTTTCCAACTAAACGCCCAAGTCCTGTGAGTCTAGATAAAGTTCTAACCTTTTTTGTGAAAAGGGAAAATTCTTCCTCAACACATTCTGTGAGGTTCGGATTAATAAGATCAATCTGCTGATGAAGTTTTTCATTATCCAAGAAATCTCTGTACTCATGTTTCAAAACCCTGAATTCACTGACAATCTCTCTCAACTCTTTACTGAAACGCGCCTGCTGTTTCTTGTCATCTTTAAGTTGAACTAAAGCTTGCACCTTTATTAAAAATAGCTCAACCTCTTTCTCCGCAATCTTAGCTATATCTCCATTTCTAAGCAAACCGCGGTATTGAAACTTAAATACCCTTAATTCCGATATAAGATTATTTACTTGCTGTATTTGCTCATTTGACAACGGGGACATATTCTTTATCTTCTCGAATAAATATGCAAGCCTGAATTGCGCTTCTTTTGTTCTTACTGTTTCCTTTACCTCGCTAACTATCGCAGACGTATCCTTATATTGTGCTTTAGAATCTTCAACTCCTTTGCTCAAATTTTCTGAATTATTTTTCAACTTAACCAATATCCCTTCGCCATCGGTAATTTGAGATTCCTCTGCTTTTGAATTAAGTATACCAACTTTTATTTTCGCCACTCTCATCTCTACTTCTTTTACTATCAGCAATAACTCATCATTTTTATTATCTTTTTTGAGCTGTTCATTATATGTTGTCTTTAATCTGCTAAACTCTTCAGTAATTTTATCCAATCCTTTGCTACCCGCTACCGATAAATCTTCTATATCTTTTAATAACCCCCTGAACGCATCCTTTGCTTCTACTACCTCAGCCGATACCGGCTTGGCTTCCAGCTTCCTTACCAAGACAGCGGCGGGATTAGTTCCTGCCGCACCCGCCATCTTTTCTTCGCCGTAAATGTCGGTTATCTTTAAACGGTCAGCGCGAGGACGTTTTTCAACCGCGACTTTCTCCCTTAAGGCTTTAAGCGCGTTAGCGCTGTCCATTGCTTCGTCAACATTGCCAATGGTCCAGCCCTTCCTGCCGGCAAACCAGATAAATGTGGAATAGTAATCATCCTCGGATTCAAACTGGCGGAATTCAAAGAGGAAGCGCTCGAATTGGTAAAAATACTTCGAATCGTTATGGCCGGATTTGATACCTTCTGTTACCTCTTTTATATCGCAGCCGTGGATTTCCATCAGCTTTATCCATCCGGCAAGGCGGATAAGCAAGCCTTCCTGTGATTGGTCAGAGGCGGTCGCGAAAACTTCATGATGTTTAATGACAATAAAGTTAAAGAGTTCCTTGCCTTCTTCATTAAGCTCATATTCTTCAGGCAGGAAACTATTAGGATTGAAGTCTTCCGCTATATTTTCCGCTGTGGGCTTAAAGTCCTTATTTTTATCCTCTTCTTTTATATCTATAGCGGCATTAACCAAGAGGATTTCGCGCAGTAAGAAACCGAGTTGTTTAACCGCGGAAGGTTCTACAATCTTGCCCTCCCTGTATTCTATCGGATGGCCTAAATTAACTTCGGAGAAAGGATAGAAAAGATGATACGCCTGAGCTTGCAGGACATCCAAGAGAATCTTAGCGGCATTCCACATATCTTCCTTATTCTTCTCCTCCAAAGTTACTATCTTGCCAGTAAACTTGAGGCCGTATCTGCCCAACCATTTACCCACCTCATCCTTGAATAACTCAAACATCTCAAGAGTATCAATTTTCCTTGCCTTTATCTCTAATTCCTTTACTTCTTCGCTGTATTTCGGAGCGGCGATAAATTCTTCAATGGATTCATACTCTTCTGTCTTTGTTAAGTTTTCCTTGTTAATGATCAGAGCTTTGACAAAAGCGGTAATCACGCCCTGCGCCATACTTTCAATAATCCGGGTTTTATTTTTCTCTGAATCTTTGGTTAAAAGCTCAATCTCCGCATAAAGTTCATCCGCGATAAGTTTAAATTCCTTATCTTCCTGCATTGCCTTCGCGAATTTGGCGGAAAGGATTTTCCAGAAATCATTCTTATCAGCTTCCTGTAATGATTCCCTTAACAGGGCAATCATTACTTGATGCGCGTGGCCTAATTTAGCCCGGGAAAGATAGAATATTTTATTATTTTTTGTAAATGTTTCTTTGTCTTCGGCGAGAATATATCCTGCCGTATAATAGTTGGCTGCGTCCCTAGCGATATAAATATTCAGGTAATCATTAGATTTATTTTTCAGGTATCGGGCGATGAAGACGAGAAACGCGTTAATCGCTACAAGCGCATGGAAGTAGGTGTATTTGTCCTTGTCCGCTCCTGCGTAAGCTTCTTTTATAGCTTTAATAAAAGCATAGGTTCTTATTTCTAAGAGGTATTTTTGATGCGGAGTAAGATTGGGTTGTTTTTCAAAATCATTAAGCGCGCCAGTTAACTTCTCAATTATTGTATCAGGGGTAGAGAATTCTTTATTTCCCTTAAGAGTTGGCTGATATGCTTCTTCAATATCTGTAATTTTTTCTCCTTCAGGAGGAGCAAGGGGATTATACGGCTTAAATGTCTCGGATAGCATGCTTTTGATTTCGCTATTCCAAACTTTTTCTTCTCTAGCTAATTCATCCTGCCACGGGCAATGGACGGCATTAGCGCCGGCATAGATTGCGCGGGAAGGAACAGAGTTTAACCCCCTGGCCTCTTTTACGGTCTTGCTGAGATGGCCATAGAGAAGCTGATAACCGATTTCACCTCTTAATGTAGTGGGCTTAGAGAGCGTCTGGGCTTCTCCGACAATAATATTAAGGAAATCCTGCTCGGTTAAATCATCTATCTTGTCCACAATAATAGCGGTTTTAGCTTTTCCGGCTTTAGCTTTCAACAAATCCTTAACTTCCGCCTCTGTGATCCTAAATCTTTCCAACGTTTGTATTCTTGAAATACCGGGCTTTCTCTTTAATATAAGGAGTTGGATGTCATCCTTTAAGTAACCCCAGAGGAAATTAAGCGCGGCAAAATGGACATTATTGAAAGCACACTTCTCATTCTCTCTAAGTTGCCCCCTATCTTTCCGCTCAACGAATTCTTTCAATTCTTCTTTTGCTTTTCCAAGCCAATCTTCAAAATCTTTTCCTTTCAACTTATTCACATTCACATCCACATAAGCAATTGCTTGTTCAATCTTTTTTACCGCCTCTTTGTCGTCTTCCACATATTTCTTCAGACGATTCAATCTATCTAATATGCCGGTCTTACCCCATACAATAAGCACTTCTTGAGCAGTTAAATTCTTCCTCCTGCCGATCAATATCTCATAATCATTCTCCAACATCTTAAACAGAATTTTCCTGACTTCATAATCCAGCCCTCCCCACTCTCCGCCTTTAAGGGCTAGAAGAGCAACCAACATCTCATCAGTAAACTCTATTCCTAATTTTTCTAATACTTCTTTCATATCTTTCGGGAAAGCTCCTGCTTGATAATTGGGCTTTTCAGGAGAAACCGGTTTAGCCGCATCCTTGGCTTTAATTTTTGTTACGCCCTTGAATGTCAATGTATTACCGCCTCTGGCTTTACTGTTTTTAATAAGTCCGCTTAATTCTTCCATAATCCGGTTGTATCCTTCTTGGCTATTTACCCCCCTCTCATCATAATATTGCGCGGCAAGGGAAATACTGAATGCCCGGATATCCTGCTCAACGCGAGCCCTTAACTCAAAACCATATTTCTTTAAGAGCACAGAATTAATAGTCATAAGGACCTTTCTCAATGACTCTTCTTTTGTAAACGGATGACGGACATCAAGCATGAAATAATATTTGCCTTCGTCAGTTGCTATCAACTCAGAGCCAATCTGCCGGCTTATCTCTGAGAAGAAACGGTTTTGTCTGAGGTTAAGGTTTTCTATCTCGGCGATAAACAAACGGCCAATGCTATCCTTAATCACTCCCTTGCGTATCTTTTCCAGAATCTCGTAAGCTGTATCTCTATCCGTGCCCCTGATTAAAATAACCGATTCATCGCCTCTTCCCTGTATCTGATTTATCTCCGCTCCGGCATATTCATCTTCCAGCCGATTAATTATATCCTGGATGATTATCCTGACCTTGCCGGCAAGTTTCAAATTCCTGCCATAAGCGTCATGATATTTAGTCAATTCATCAAAATCAACAAAGGCAATGGTAAAAGGCTTCTTGTTTTTAATATATTCTTTTACCTTCTTTTCTCTTGATTCTTCGGAAATGATTTCCGGGTTCCTGCCTACCAAAGGCAGATAATTAAGCACTGCGCCGGTATCTTTTGCGGTTGCTGATTCACTGTATTTCCCTATTTCCACCGTCTCGGTTACCAGCCCTTTTTCAACAATCATCAGCCGTTTAGAATTGATAAAAGGTATCAATCTGATAAATTCGGGCCTCGCTAATAAACGTTTTAATCCCTCTTCGGAAATCCTGGGTTCTTTAGCTAAATGCAAGCGTTTTGCCGGAACAAGGTAAACAGTGGTATGCGGATTATTAGCCAGAATAGCTAGCGCTTCATTTAAAGCCGGGATAGTTGCGTTAACATCGCCCAAAACAAACACAATCGCGGGAAGAGATACTTCTTCCTTATTCTCTGAAGGATTAATCTTAATTTCCGCCTTGGAAATTTCCTCGGCTTCTTTTTTCTTCAACGCTTTCTTAAATTCTTCGCCTTTTTTCTCTTCAAGCGCTAATTCCAGAGTCCTTAACATAACATTCTTCAGTTGAGCTTCGCTGGTAATCATCTCGCGTAAAGATTTATTATTAGCGCTTAACGGCTTCCAGTTAATAACTTCTTCAATAAACTCTGCTATTTCCGTTTTTTCTTCAACATCAGTGATATTTTGTTCTTTCAACAGAGCATCAATCAAATCTGTAATATCTTTAGCTACTTCAAACTTAACTGCCTCTTCCTTCTTAGCTGTCTCTTTCTTCTTATCTGTCACTTCCTTCGCCAGCCCAAGCTTATCCAGTAAATCATTCAGAGATTTTTCCTCTTTTTTGCCCAAGAGATACTCAGTCAAATCTTTATCCGCTTCTTCTCTAACCTTCTCCTTTAAATCTGATTTTTTCTCCTTAGCGCCTGATTTATCTTTGAGCTCAATGATGCCGGCATTGACAAAACGCATTAAAACTTTTAAGCCGGCCATTCTCTCAAATAAAACTTTATCCGAAGGGATAATCTGTTTTTCTTCTGCTTTCTTATCTAAAGCAACGCGATCAATGCCATTTTCCTTTAAGAACGGCTCTGCGCCGCCTGCCTCCGTTAAAGATTTCAGCGCAGCCTGTGGATTGGAAGCATATCTGAATATAACATCCACCATCTGTTCAATCTCGAATTCTTCATTTAAGATCTTTTTGACTTTCTCGGCAATTTGTCCGGGAGACAAAGCTTCGGCTTCAGCTCCCGTAGCTTCTGCTGCTTCCTGTTTCTTATCTCCTTTACCGTAGCCTTTTTTAGCAGTTGTTTCTTTCTTCTTAGTTTCTTTGCCACTGCCAGATTCCTGTTTTTTGGTACTTTTACCGTATTTACCTTTGGCGCCGGAAGATGCTTCCTGCTTCTTCGCACTCTTACCATACTTTCCTTTGGCACCGGCAGCTGCTTCCTGTTTCTTCGCACTCTTACCATACTTTCCTTTAGCACTAGCTGCCTCCTGCTTCTTGGTACTCTTACCGTATTTACCTTTTCCTCCAGATGCAGGGATCTCTTCCGCGGCTTCTGCTTCCTCTTTAGCAGCGCTTTCTCTTAATTCTTTCTCTAATTCGGCTTTTCTTGCCTTCCATTTCTTGATGGCCGTAAATTCTGAATTTTCCTTCCCGAAATCTTCGAAGAAACTTTTGATAAGAGATATCACATTTTCGTCAATAGCGGCTTGTGGATGCGGGTACTGAAAATTAAACCTTACTAACCTAAACAACTGGGCAAAATCAATCTCTTTATCCTTCGCCTTATCAGGATTGCGAATAGCCAACTGCTTATTCTCTAAATCTTCAATACTTCCCTCATCCGCCCAAGCCGCGCCGGTCGCAAGATTAATCCCCGCTCTCTCAACAGAAAGATAATGCAGATTTTTCTTAAATAATTCTTCCGCTTCCGGTTTCATATACACAAAACCTTCATTGTCTATCATACCTAAAACATGGATATGTTTACCATTTTTTTCAACCGTATTTTTCTTATCCGCGTTAACTAATTTTTCGTAGGCCTTATCATCTTTAGCATTAGCCTGAACCTTTCCTTTAAGAACATCTTTTCTAAGATTCCAGTAGAGGAAATAATATAAGGATTTATAATTATTCTCTAAATTAGCCTCCATCAGCCCTTCCACGCTGAATATTTCTCCGCCAAAGGCTAAACTTTCCTCTTCAGATTTCTTTGCTTTGTTCACGAAATTATCCCAAGGCCGGTTGCCTGGCTCTATCTCCTTGTCCTTTTTACCGGCCAAAATTATTTCGTTAGTATCTTTCTTAAGCAAAGCTTCTCTCGCTACTAATTGTGGATAGAATAATTTGCTTAATTCGTCGTAGGTAATCAAAGCGTCCTTGCCGTAGAGTATAGATTCAAAAACAGCGCAGGAAATCGCCAGTTTTTCGGTCTTGGTCAACTCAACTGAGATAAGCACATCTATATCTGCCTGCGGATGCAGTTTTCCACTATTTAAGAACCAATCTCTGATTGCCCCGCCAAAGACAACCACGGGATTTTTGATGCCGGGGAAATATTTTTCCTGAAATTCTTTTCTTGCCTTTTCAAATTCAGCGCTCACCTTATTTTCTTGATTAAGCTTATATGGCTGGCGGATTTGTTTTTTAGTTAAATCTTGTAATTCCGCCTTGAGCCCGCCTAAAATACCTTTCTTTTCAGCGCTTTCCTTTTTGCTTTCTTCGCTATCCGGCTCTTTCGGGCTCTCATCCACATTATCAATATCTAATTTAAACAACTTCACAAAAGGATATACAAAGAGCGCGTAAGGGATAGCTAGGAATCCATACGCTATACCCTTAAGCAAAGAACCATTACTCGTAAACGCCCCCCAGATAAAGGCTATTGGGAAAATATAGAAGAATAACTGCCCTGCCACGCCGTAAGGATGGGCCGGGGCAAAATGAAGAACAATCAAAAGCACAATCCCCCAATAAATAGCGGGAGCAAAAATATCAAATATTGCTGTGAAAGATATCCGAGGATAGTTGGTAAGTTTCTGGCCGCGGGTAAATAAACCGCTTGCGCCCCCCAGCGCCTTCTGAACTTTTGAGTCATGCAGAGGAATAAACGCCAGGTAATTAAAGACCAAGCTCGGTAATCTAATTACATATCCCCAATAGCCTCTATTCCATCGATGTTTCTCCTCCCGATGGTCGTTAATAAATGTCCTGATACCGCCGGCGGTAATTGCCTGGGTTAAGATATTCTGAAAACCTATAAAAATGACAGGGGGAGCAAAATGGCTAAACGGGGTGAATAATAAGAAGAAACCAAAAAAGAATATAATAAAATTGTACCGGGGTATAATAACTTTATTAATATAGTAGTCAAAATTCTGCAAAAGAGCGTATTTTTCGGTTTTATGAAGCTTCTTGCTCCTCATAAGCAATTGAAACCGCAAACTGAATAGCGCGTTAGTTACGAGGCCGCCAAACCTGTTAACAAAAGCGAACATATAGAGGTAAACTTTTTCCCTGCCTCTTCTTAAAATCGTCCTGCGGCTTCGCAGTATTTCATATCCCCGCATTAAAGCCTCATCTCCCTGGGAGCTGTCTTCGATATAGCTAAGATACACCGCGCATTTACGCAGAACGGAATAGTCCCAGATAGTCGGGCCGTATTCAGAATGGGCGCCGAACACGTTTTCCGCCAAAAGCACCCGCGTGTTAAAATTATTTTCGGAAATGCTCAAATTAGTATTAACCGGCGTAATATCTTCATCGCCCACTTTTAATTCCGGCACAATAACCCCGATATTTTTATTAACCGAGGTTTCCGCGATATCAAAAGGAAGTAAAAAGAAATCCACGGGGAAAGCTAAATGATCCCAATCTTCTCCATATACCGCAACCCTACGGCTGTCTTCATCAATGAACCGGCAGGCATACGACCAACGTTGAGTCTTTACCGTAGCGCCGGTAGTCCCCAGCGGATGGGTAAAATTAGCGATGACGCGCGGGCCGGATTTATTTAATTCCCATTTCTCCGCCTGATTATTATAGAATTCTTCAAAAATAACGCGGGTTTCATCATTAAGGCTGCCCGAATCAGGATAAAAATGATAAGTAAATATGAACCTTAAATATTCCTCTACCTTCTTTTCTACGCCCTCATCAGAAAGCCCGGGGAACTTATGTTTAAACAACAATTTATAGGCTAAAATAGCGGAATAATATTGGGATTTTATTGTCTTATAAAAGTTGGTGGTGCGGAAAGCTACCCACTCCTTAAGAATTCTGGCTTCAATTTCTTTTTTATCTTTACCGGTAAATTCGGCTATTTTTTCAACGCTGGCTTTAAAAGTTACCCCCGGCTTAAGAAGTTCTTTAATTAGCTCTTGTTTTTCGCTGTTATTGATACCGCCCAGCAAATCCTCATCAAGGTATATCTTCCACTCCTCACTGAATCTGTCCATAAGCAGCCTGAAAGTAGTCTTAATCACCGGGACAATCTTTCCGGTAAAAATATCCTTTATCTTCACCGCGTCTAAAGATTTCGCGCTGGGAAGGACCAACTCACTGACTCCGGTCATCAAAAAGTATAACCGCTTAAGAGTATTAAGGTCGACCGCTTCCGGAGAAAGGTTTTGCGCCTTATACACCACAACCTTATTAAAGAACTGCACGGTAAGTTTTCTCGCGCGCCAGTTGTCCAGCGCAGGCAAAACGCCGCTTGTGGACAACAGCGCCCGCATTAATTGTTCGGCTTCTTCCTTAGTAACCATGGAGAACTCGCGCAATGTCCCTTCCACCAGAATATGCTCATAAGCATCTTTCAAGAAACTATCCCTACGCACCCATTCAAGAATATAATCGCCGTCTATTTTATATTTACTGATATCCTTATACTGGTTAAACACGTTAAGTTTCTCTTCATCTTCCACCGCGAGCGTGCCGGCTTCCAAAGATAAATACCACCAGGCGCGCAAAGCCTCCCGGAGATTAAGCGCAAATATTATTAGGGCAAATAGCCAGCCAATCCATGGCATAACTCCCCAACTGAAATATAGAAAAGCCAAGAAAAGAATAATATTGGTAACGCCAAACCAACCAAAATAAACCTTAAAGAACCTTTCTTTGATCTTAATAGAGGATTTAGTCCTTTCGCCCGTAAAAGATGTTTCACGTATGGTCTTTATAATCTTAGGTAAATAATAAAAACTGAGTTTAAAATAAGGCAAAGTATTCCATATATCCCGGGCAGCTAAGCCGTAAGCCAATAGCAATAGTAATTCCGCCCATAAAGGAATAATTCCTAAAGAAGCCCATAGCAATACTAGCATGAGACCAACAAGCGCCCCCGCCACAATAACCTTAACACCCCGGCTAACAGTAATAGGAAATACCGAAGGTTCGAGATTCTTTTCTTTGCATATTTCTATTACAACTTTCTCAATTTCATCAAATTTTTTGTTAATTAGCGTGCCGAGGTCTTGCGCCGATATTGTGAATAAATCATTCAAATACCGGACAGCCCCAATTTTAACTATGGGATCTATGGATTTTTCGTTTATGCACCAATCAATAAACATCCCTAATTCTTTATCCGTAATAATAATCCGGCCTTTGCCTTCCATTGTTTTTCTTCCCGCGCCGCGGTCTTCCAAATCTTTATGCATAGCTTCAAAAACTTTAATGAAAAAATAGGCGATTGGCCTGATGAAAAATTCTTCCTTAATTTCCAGCATTTTTTCTTCATTATCCGGATCGATATTTTTAATCTTTTCTTCTATTATTTTTCTTTGCAGGGAAAGAATGGCTTTCTCAACATCTTTTGGCCCTTTATTATCCTCATAGAATCTATTCAGCAATATCTTCATATTTGATTCATAAAGGATGCAAAGATACTTGACGAAAGGATCAAACAGCCAGAGATCCGGGGCAATTTCTTTTATTCTCTTTTCTATGGCGGGATTAATTTTCTTTTCATCTTTCTCTGGCCCATCATGCGCAACAAAAGGAGCTTTCCCGTTATTGCCAAACACGCCGTCTATTCTATGATAAACCAATTTATTGTAGGCGGCTTTTAATAACCCGGCTAAAGGTGTCTTGCGCAGGGACAATGAAATAATTATGGTTAAGATAATTATAAGAGCGGGAAGCAATGCAGGAGTTAATATACTGACTATTAAGGAAACAACTGCCAGTGGCAGTAATGTCCCTCTTTTAAAAGGCTCCAGATAAAGATTATAGATCCAGTCGTTTCGGTATGATTTAGTAGCTAACACCTTAAAGTATTCCCGAGGAACATCAGCCCCTTTTGCTTTAAAGTACCGCCAATCCATAGGAGTAAATCTATCGGTAATTTCATAAAATAATTCGCCGTTCTCAAAGTATTTTCCGTCTCTCTGGCCTAACTGCTCAGCTTCACTATCATTAGATAAAAGCTGAACGTTGCGCGTTGAACGTGAAACCTGATTGCCATTTACAAACTCATCCCAGCCATACCGATAGCCGCTTAAGCCGCTATTGTTGACATCCCTATCCCAGACGAACATATGGCCATACTCATTATCTATAAATACTACAAAATGATTGTACAGCGGCTCTTCTTTTTCCAGCGAGCCAAAATTTTTATCAGCTATTTTATAGGTTACCAAAGGCAGTTCGCGCTCATCATAAACAACCCGGACTATATCATCCACCCCCCATCTATAATAACGGTTTCCGAAAACATCCACCTGATTCTTAAGTATCTCGTAATAAGACCTGCCGTCTAAACGCAAAGCCATTTGGTATTTTCCAGCGCGATTCTGGCGGTTATCTGCCTGATCATAAAGCATATACCCGGATTTTCCCTCTTCAATAAACCTTAAATTGTCTACTTTTGCCTGCCAGCCGGGCTTCCATTTATATTCTGTTTCGCCGGTTGTCTGATTTATGTTGGAACTTTCAGTATACGAAGCTGTATCATTGTCCTTATAGTCATAAGTGTAACTGTCTTTAGATGCCCCCATATTACGCTGGCTCGCCCCCGGAAGAGAAAGAGGATTTCCATATTCAAGAAAAGTTATATAAATAGGGTCTACGTTTTCTTCCGGAAAACCGGTTGAAGAATTAATCTGGTTATAGTCATTAATCACTTTGAGATTGCCTTTATTATTCTTTATCTCCTCCCAAGAGCGTCTTATCCAATCAAATTTAATCTCATGGTTTAAAAGGGCCTGTTGTAGTTTATCGTAATTAGATTCGCCGGACTTTAGGTCTGTATTTGGAATATAAGCAGAGCCTTGCGCCGCGGCATAGATTAAATCTCCGTTAGGAAGTAAGGGCGCTAAATGATTCGATCTTGCAAAAATACTTTCGTTGCCCCCCTTTATCAAGGTTACAATGCCTTCTGATGGTATGCCGTATCTGCCTACTCCGTTCTTATAGAACAAATACGCCTTCATATCGGATGTAAAGTTTCCGTTAATATAATCGCCATAATGCTTCTCTCGCAGCCATCCTTTAACATCTTTCACTTCTGCAGTATATCTGGTTATATTTTCAGGAAATACTGTATCCTGCCTTAAAGAGACAACTCTTAAATAACCTTTATCATTCACATCAAGATTAGTAAGATGGGATAAACTTATAACATCTTTGCTAATCGTTGCATTGGTTTTAGTTTCATTGACTATGTTCAATAAACGCAGATGCGATAAAGTATAATTATCGAATCCGCTATAATTTAATTCGGCACGGGTTTGGCGGACAAAATCGGACAATACCGCCGGATCATTGATTATCTCTTCGTTAAGTATGCCATTAATATATTCGCCGTCGAATCTCCTGATTATCGCGCCGTCAGCCTTGCTCTTCGTTTCAATCCACATGAGCTGCCGCTTAAAGTCAATATTAAGAATATCTTTAGTAGTATTCGTTTCTTTGACAACGAATGTTTTGCCCAATACTTCTCCCAACACAATCCTACCGGAGGAATTATCGCGGCCATATTCATAAGTTACTCCGCCGGTTTCTTTTTTATTATCATCCAACAAAGCCACTGTAGCCTTATTATCGCTAATCTTAACTAATTCCACGGACTCCCCGGTTTCCAGGGAATACTTGAAAATTGATTGCCAGGCGTCAATATTCGGTTTGTTGTTATCCAGCCAAGACTGGCCGTTATCAAGAACAGCCCTTATGTCGCCCCCGGTAATATCTTCCGCGGTCATGAATAACCCTTTTGCCCTTAAGGCCTCAGCCAATTGATACCTGTCCAAATCCCTATTTCTTTCGTAAGTGAAAACAACATTATCCAGCTTGTTCATATCCGGAGTATAAGCGGTAGCAATACTGGCCAGAATCTCACCATCATAATCCAGCCGGTTAAGCGTCAACTGCCAGGTGTCGGTTTCAGGATTAAACCACTTCACTAATTTCGGATTGCCGGCCGGACTCTCGTAATAAGAAGTCTCGTACAATCCTGTTTTAGGATTAAACGCGCCGGCGCCGTCCAAGAAGGTTTCATTAGCCACATTGATAAACTTCATCTGCAGGTCAGTGAAGCCGTATTTTGCTCTCAGTTCATCCCCGTAAATTCCTTCTGCGGAGAAAGCAGGAAGAGTATATTCGCCGGTAAAGTTATTCTTATCAAACGGCCTTACGCCCCTGGTGGGCAGCTTCAGATATTCGTAGGAGAAAGACGACCGCAAGCCGGTTACGGCATTAGTGTCTTTATTCAACCAGGCTAAATTTTCTTTGTTCATGGTTTCCCTAAAATCTGTTTCGTTGATTGACAGAATATTAGAGGCATTGGTCGTGGAATTGAATTTCAGGGCTTCATATTCATCTCTAAACGGATTGTACCAGCTGCGTGTGTCGTCGTTTCTCTGTATGAAGCTTTTCCAGGTTGTAGCGGCAACAGACGGTTCCTGAATCAAATTCCAGCCGCTGTGCTCTTTGGTAAAAGTTAACGCTCCATCCATAGTTGTGCCCAGGACTCCACCGCCGAAGGTAAGCTTATCCATCGCGTCATTATACAAATCCGCTTTCGCGATTATTTCTTTGGCCCAGCCGCGATACTGTTTGGCTAATTCCGGTTTCCCGGCTTTGTCCGCGTCATCGGCCTTATTGATATAATACTTCGCGATTTTATAGAACGCGATTATACCGCCTTCAGTCCATTCAGTATTAATCTCACCATCTCTGCCTATAGCATTTCTTTCATTTTGATCATTTGTATCCAGGCCGGTGATCGTTCTGTTATTCCAAGAAACGGTTACTTCGCTGTTTTTGACGATTAACTGATAAACCTGATAAGGCTCGATATTATTTCCAGCGAGTGTTTCCGGGCTGATGCTGAGAATTGACCAGGTTGCAACGTCTGTTGCCCAGAGCCGATCATTGTAACCTCGGTTAATCCACACCAGATTGTTACCTTCTTTGGTGAACGTGTTATTAATCAACCACTGCAGTGTGGCATTAGCCTTGGCAATATCATTATTTTTGACAGCCGTTGAATAAGCATCCAGCATCTGTTCTGAACTCACGCCATTTACCCCCGTATCAACAATAAGCCCGTTCGGCGAATTCGTCGAATTACGCTGTTGGTAAATTTCTTCCAATAATGTCTTAGAGAAGGTATCGTAAATATCTCCCGGGTTTTGCGAAACTTTGTTGCTGGCCATAGCCATCCACAGAATTTCTCCGGTTTTGAAGGATTTTTCTTTCATTGTCCGGCCTTTGGTATCGTAACGCACCGATAAAATACCCTGCTCCGGATTATGAAGTTTCATGTAAGTGTTAATAATGCTCCTGGCCTTCTTTGTTTCTCCGTTCATAGCAGCTTTATAAGCCTGAAGGGCGGCGTCGTAGGTGTTCACGTCATCAACGCTCATCAGGTAATTCGGGCCTCTGATAATAAGCTTATCCCCAATTTTTTCAGCTTCAACCGTCCCTGATTCATCTTTATAGCGGATAGAGGTTTTGCCTTCCTTAATATTAATATACAGGAACGCGTATAAATGCGTATCCCGTTGTAATCCCATCCTGGCGATTTCCCCATCCGTGAAAAGCTCATCAGCCCGCATCCAGGTGGAAGCACTAACAGCTAAAGTTTTATTGTAGTGGTTTATTAAAATTTCTTTCTCCGTGAAATTTATTTCTCCGGTCAACTCACGAGGAATAACTTTTGTTTCCACCGGATATCCAGGGAAGAAATCCGGGCTGTAAGTATGTTCTACGCTGTGCGTACTGTAAACGGTTGACAGACGATTGCCTTCTTGACTGTAGGTGCGCAGTTCTATGCGATACTTATTATCATTTAAATCTACGGCAATGACCTGGCGGCTTCCATCTTTAGAATTGTAATTTGCCGGAATAATTAACTGCATTATCTTTCCGGTTTTATCTGCCGCATATATAAGGCCATTCTGGGCGAAATAACTCTTTATCTCTTGAACGGTAGAAGACGAAGCAATCGCGCCGGAATATTTGTCGGTAACCACTTCATTCTTCAGCAGATTCATTGTCTCAACCGTAGATTGGCCGCCTACTCTGGATATATCATATTCATTGATAACATTGTTTACGGAAATCTTTCTTCCGCCTAATATGAAGTCTACGATCTCCCCGCGCTGTCTCAGCGTATCCACTGTCCAGTACGGATGAGAGGCATCTCCCCACACCGTTGCCGCATTTTGCTTGGGATTCCATTCAAATACAAGCGCTCCTGAGGCATCTCCTGCTGAACTATACATCTGGTATACAAGAGTACCTTCTCTTTCTCCCCTTATAACCTTGTATGATGACCATTCGATTATATGGGGATACGCCTGCTCTATGCTGGCATTTCGCGCTATGGCAAGAACAGCTTCCTTCTCAATATCATTTGCGGGCATAGTGTCTGTCAGCTTACCGGTTGGCTCAGGTATAGGATTAATTATTTTTCCTTCCGTGCTAACATTCCCTTTTTTATTGATAATGATGTCCCGATAACCTATTCCGTCGCTCGGTGAACTGCTGGGGTTAGCCGCGGATGAAACGTTTATGGTTTTTGCATTTAAATCTACCTCTCTTACCTTGGTAACATTTATTCTGTTATTTACCCAGATAATTATCTGCCTGTTGCCTATCGTCTGCTCAGAACCTAACTGCCAGTTGCCGGAAGTTTCTAACGGAATTACTGCCACATCATGAACTACATTAGAACTATTACCGCTATCCTCTAGGGAAACATAACCTTTTCCATCCGGAACTTCCATCTCCCGCGCGGCATCTTTAGTAACATTGCTGATATTAAAAAACTCCGC
Organism: Candidatus Omnitrophota bacterium; assembly: GCA_030693145.1. GTDB lineage: Bacteria > Omnitrophota > Gorgyraeia > Gygaellales > Profunditerraquicolaceae > UBA6249. The sequence continues at coordinate 52,399 of JAUYBI010000071.1, read as the reverse complement.
GGAAGGATTCGGCGCTATAAATCGTTCGGACCAAAGCGGGCTTACTGTCCTGGGCAGGACAAAATTATATTCTGTCCCATTAACCAAAATACCCTTATCTATCTGATTAGCGGATATAAATCGGTAATTATCGGTAATGATCCCGTTTAAGCGTTCGTCATAACCATCGATGCCTTTATAATATACAAAATATTTAACCCTAATAATATCCCCGCTAAATAACTTTACTGCCGCGGTATCGTTCATCAGCCTGACTGTATCGTTCAAATATGCGCTGTAATTGACACGGCTGTTGATATTGCTGAATGGTGTGCCGTCAGGATTTGAGATTACTGTTTTATCGCCGTTAGCCTGCTGATAAATTGCCCAGCCATCCAATGTTGAGGTTACCGCGGAACGGTTGATTTTCTTGAAATAATGCAGCCCTTGACCATCAAAATTGTAAGGAGTGCCATCAAGATTAATCTTCGCTTCAGGAATAGAAGCAAGCTTTCCGTTTTTATCAATAGAAAATTTCTCAAAATACATAACATTACGCACTAAATCCTTCCGCGTTAAATAAGCGGTTGAATTTTCGCTATCGATTGCCGCTACGGTGCGCGCGCCAAAGCCGCCGCCGATATACAAAAGAACTCCATTACTATCACGCACCATAGTTGTCTCTTCATCTAAATTATTCTCAATACTTGCTTTAACCGCGCCCTTAGCATCTATAATTGTGCTTTTAATAATGCCAGTAGTATTTGTAGTCATCTGTTCTATACCCATCGCAGTAGTAACGGTAATTGAGCTATTGCTTGTTTCTGTTATGTTAGAGGCGGCTGATGTATTCGCTACCTGAGTTGAACTGTTTGTCTCAATAGTAATATTAACCGGATCCGGGTCGATAATCTCTACTAATTCGCTTAAATTGGTGAACCGGCCGCTAAGATCCACAAACCTGAATTGGCCGCGGATGATTTTGTTATTGTATAAGGTTTTGTTCAGCGTACCATTAATGTATTCGCCTGTGCCTTTGCCAAGCATAAGGCTGACATTTGCTGAATCATTGGCCATCATCCAAATATAAGGTTCAGCTGTGCCGTTAACCGTGACATTTTCAAAACGAATCTCTTTGGTGCCGGAGACATTCACCGGAGAACTGAAATTAAATCTCCAAGTGCCGTCATAAGTAGTAATACTGCTAGGAGGAGTAATATTAGGCATAAGGACGGTATCAGAGAGTGTATCTGAAACATTGGTAGCCGGATAGGTGATGGTTAAGTTGTTGGCGCTGACTGGGGAGCGGGTGTTGTTGGCATCTACTGAACGCAGGTTGGCGAAGATCAGACCGCTGTTGTTGGCATCATAGCTAAAGGTCAGGCGGCTTGAGGCTAAACCGGCCTGGGCCTGGCTGGCGTTAAAGATGCGGGCGTTTTCCTGTTTTAAGGTATTGTTTAAATAATATAAGTCCGCGTCAATGCCGTTAACTTTAGAGATATTCGCGGGGTTGGCTACGGTGCCAATGACCGTGTGGTTAGCGCCGAGGTTAATGCTAAAAGTAGTCGGGGCGTTAAAGCTGCTAAAGCGGGTTAAACCGGGGTCAGTACTTTCCGGATAGGTGATGGTTAAGTTGTTGGCGCTGACTGGGGAGCGGGTGTTGTTGGCGTCGACAGAACGCAGGTTGGCAAAGATCAAACCGCTGCCGGAGTTATTGGCGTCATAGCTAAAGGTCAGCCTGCTAGCGGCTAAACCAGCCTGGGCTTGCGTAGCGTTAAAGATTCTGGCGTTTTCCTGTTTTAAGGTATTGTTTAAATAATATAAGTCCGCGTCGATGCCGTTGACTTTAGAGATATTCGCAGGGTTGACTACTGTGCCGGTAACCGTGTGGTTGGCGCCGAGGTTAATGCTAAAAGCCGTGGGGGCGTTAAAGCTGGCGAAGCGGGTTAAACCGGGGTCGATACTTTCCAGATAAGTAATGGTTAAGTTGTTCGCGCTGACTGGCGAGCGGGTGTTGTTGGCGTCGACAGAACGCAGGTTAGCAAAGATCAGACCGCTGTTGTTGGCATCATAGCTAAAGGTCAGGCTGCTTGAGGCTAAACCCGCCTGGGCTTGCGTGGCGTTAAAGATGCGGGCATTTTCCTGTTTTAAGGTATTGTTTAAGTAATATAAGTCCGCGTCAATGCCCTGGACTCTGGAGATATTCGCGGGGTTAACCACGGTGCCGGTAACCGTGTGGTTAGCGCCGAGGTTAATGCTAAAAGTAGTCGGGGCGTTAAAGCTGCTAAAGCGGGTTAAACCGGGGTCAATACTTTCCGGATAGGTGATGGTTAAGTTGTTGGCGCTGACTGGGGAACGGGTGTTGTTGGCATCTACTGAACGCAGGTTAGCGAAGATCAGGCCGCTGCCGGAGTTATTGGCGTCATAGCTAAAGGTTAACTGGCCGTTATTCAACCCTGCCTGGGCTTGAGTGGTATTGAAGATCCTGGCATTCTCTTGTTTTAAGGTGTTATTCAGATAATACAGGTCAGCGTCGATTGCGTTGACTTTCGAGAGATTGGCTAAGTTAACCACGCTGCCGGTTACAGTGTGGTTGCCGCCAAGAGCAATATTGAATGTTGTTGGCTCATTAAAGCTGCTGAACCGGGTTAAACCCTCATCTGAATACACAGCATAAGTAACATTAAACCCTGGCGTAAAAGCTATGGAGTTTGAGCTATCTATGCCGCTAAAGGTCAGGTTAGTATAATGCTCGGTACTCCCGGTTTTATTTGCTTGATACCAGATGGTGGCGGTTCCGGTTCTGACAATTTCCTGAGCCAGGCTCTGGTTTGCGCCGGTGAGGCTTTCCCAGGCTAAGGTATTATTCTGGGCAAGCAAATCACTTACTGAGGCGTAATTTCCCGGGTTGGTAATGGTAAAGTTGATCGTAGCGTTCTGGCCTACTCCCAAATCTATCTGGCTCTTATCAGTTCCAGTTATTGCCGGTAAGCTAATATTTACCTTAGGATTAATCATATCAAAATGCACTGCGCCGCTATCCGCAGTTTTCTTTCCTATATTATCGAATCCAGTTAAGGCAAAGGTTATCTCTCTTCCTGCTACCTGCGGATTCTCACCCAGCTTGAGAGTAATGTTGTTTGTGCTGTCATTATATACATCGGTTAAATTCAGCGTCCAGAAATTACTTACAGCGGTGTTATTTAAAGAGGAAACATTCATCCCCATGCCTGTAATATTAATAGGCAGCAGTTGATTTAACCTGATAGTAACATCTCCACCACCATTCTGGAAATAATTACTAATGGCAGGGATAGTATATGGCGATGGGTCTGAATCTACATCAGGTATCACTATTGGAGAGCTCAGACGGATTTGCCTGTCGTCTGACATATTCAGCGCATAAAATTCTAAGGTAACGTTTCTATTATTATCAGACTTCCCAAAAGTAAAAGTAACGTTCGTTCCATTATTAGATAATGCGCCGGTTCCAATATTTCGGAACGGGGGTTCACTTCCGGTTACCTTTACCCATAATTCTTTAATATTTGCGGGAAGTAATCTTGTGCCGTTCTGGAATTCAATAACTGCCCTGCCGTTTACATCGGTGGAATTACTCGCCGGCATATCGGGCCATGTCAGATTAGAGTAAATAAAATTAAAGTTGTTATCAGTGATATTGCCGCGGCTGGTAACCCCGTTTATAGCCACTATCTTAGCATTATGCATGGCCTCAGGCAGATTGTAGAATACATGATGATTCTCGCCAGTAACATTTATCATCTCAATTACGCCGTCTGACCTTGTAAGAAGTATAAACGTTTCCATAGGAGGAAAAATTTCATTGAAAGTAAGATTTATGCCTGACATACTGGCATTTAAATTAAGCGCCGGATCGGGAACAGTAGTTACGTTTACTCTTACAGAAGCGCTCTTTTCACTTACCACTGTCCCGGAAGCTGCCCATTGCCCGGACAATGCCCTCACGGAAACATCATACGTGCCGTCAGATATAATGCCCGGGAAAATATCCATAGTTGAAATATTATTCCCGGTGTTTAAAATCAAATCATCCCTTCCTGTAGTTGCGTTTCTAACATATAACGTATAAAAAGCTACCTTAGCACTTGGATAGCCGGTAAGGTTTGTGCTGTTTGTCCAATCAAATCGCTCAAACCCGCTGTGTGTAGTGGGGAAATAAAAATACCATTCCGGAATTGATAACCCTATCGTTGGCTGAAATTGTTCGTTTCCTCCTCCTCCGCCGCCTGTGCCCTCACGAGGAAAATCAGGTATAATCTTCGTTCGATTGTACTCTTTAGGCACAGTGACTGGAGGAATTGTAACATTCGGGTTCGTAATGTTTTTAGCCGTCTCTTCTTTTGTTAGCAACTCGGCTACTTCCTCATAAGAATAATTAATGTCCGCGTCTTCGCTTACATAGCCCTGCCTTAGATTGCCAAGCGCATCAGTATAAGTAACTGCTATATCATTCCAGTCAAGATATCTCCCGATAAATGACCAGAATCCCCAATCTTTACCTTTATAACTATCTATATCCTTAGCGTATACGCCTGCAGTTTTATTAGTTGAGCTTACGGTAACCTTAATAATTTCCGGATAATAACGAACAGTATTCTTATCTGACACAAATGTCTTTAAGCCGGTTTCGTTTACAATTACTTCAGTTTCATTTGCAGTAGGCATCGACTTATTAATTTCACTTCCGGACGGCGTTTTAACTACATTAACCGTTGCACTCGGCTTGTTCAATTCTTCTATAATCGTATCTATCACCTTTACGTTCTTCTCTGTAACAGCGGCTATCGTAAAATTATCAAACCCTGACTTAAGTAAATTCGCAACTTGAGCACTAATGTCTTTTTCGCTCATATTCACGCTGGCCGTGGTTTCATTTGAATGTAATTTTGCAAACTCTTCCGCATTTAGATAAATTCTCGATTTATCAAGCGGGCTGTTAGAGGCATTTGCTTCGCCTGGCATATAGTAGGAGGAGTTCGCAGGCTTTCCGTTTATATTTGCGCTTGCGAAGTTATAACGAAGTGTCTGATTATTATCAGGTATATTTATATCTATAACGCCCTTTACACTGCTGTTATCGGGTAATCTCAGCCCGTTATCAAAAACCAGTTTATCCAGTTTTGCGTTATTCGTATTTGCGTCGGGTAGAAACTCATCTTTGAAGAAATAATCGGTAGCATTAAACCAAACATATGAGCCGTCTTTGTCTTCTAAGCCCACCGCTGCTTCATATCCTTTAGGTAAGGGGGAAGGGAAAGAGGTAAAATTGATGTTGTAACTCTGATTGTTTACAAGAATAGTCTTGTTGCCTAAACCAAGCTGCTCAACAGTTAAGATCACCGGCGGCCCGCGCGTATAATTTTTCTCAAAAACAACCGATCCATTCACATCCACAACTTTTGCGTTCATTATTTCCCCATCATTTAACGGAGGATAAACCCTAACCGCCTGGCTGCCATCGCCTATCTTTTGGAAATAATAAGCTTCTGGAACACTGGCTATTTGTTTATTCATAGCTTCCAATTTTACCGCAGCGATCGGAGATAATCTTTCGGAGGATTTTAAGACTTTACTCTCCTGCAGTTCTCTTTCTTTATAAACATCATTCCACCAAACGTTCAAATCTTCTTTTCCGCCTAAGGTATGATAAACTTCCCCGGAGAAAGAAACTCCCGATTGATACTCAACATTCTCAACTACTTGATTGCCCCACTTTAACGCATCCACTTCAAATGCTTGGACAATTAAGCTTACCACCGGAATATATTGGCCATAAGCAACGACCATCCCAATTTCTCCGGCCACAATAAATAAGCCTCCGCTGCTCCGGAGTAAATTTTCAAGTTGAGAGGAATAAAAACCTAACCAAAAATTGTTTATTAATTTCATCTTTTTGCTTAAAAGAATGACCCCCAAAATTACGCCAATAACTAAAGCCAGATAGGGCGCGGTAAATAATGACACGGTAAATACCGCTAACGGCAGGAAAGCCAAAAACTTGCTTAAGAAAACAACTGTGTATATCTTAATTTTGAAATCCGTATAATCTGCAGAGTCTGTTTTTTTATCGAATAAATCATTCCTGCTTAATGGGCTCCAGGCTGTAATAAAAATCTCGCCCATCTTCCCTCCTTTATTCTGAAAAGTTTTAACCAAGCTCTTTGCCTCTTCAGGAATACGTAATGTGCCCAGGAAAAAAGCAAGAATCAGGATACCTAAAATTCCTTCTATACTTAAAGCAAATCCTAAGCCAGTTAAAGTAGCTCCAATCCCCCAAGGTAAATTAGCGAGGCTTGTGGTTAAAGACGCGCCCATTGCCGTCTCTTTGGAGATAATCAAAGGCACTATCGCCCTTGAGAGAACGAATGAACCGATTGCGAAAACGAGCCTCTGTGTAAAAAATTGGGCAATTCCGAATTCCAGCGGGAAGCGAAAGGCTAACTTAGCGCGAATAATCCTTGATTCGTAGATAAACACACTATAATCCGTAGTTCCTTCTTTTTCCCTTGTCTCGGGATTGCGCACCCGCTCAAGCTCGCCTTTATATTTTTTAGCTCGTTCTTCAAACTCCTTAGAATCTTTAATCTTTTGTAAATTTTCAACATTATGTAAATTCTCGAATGAATATTTACCAAAGAAATCCAGAAATACATGCGCAAGATAAGGGAACAATACGCCTAACGCCAACGATTCTAAGATAGTAGCTGCAATAAAAACTGTAGGAATAAATAATATAAAACCAGCCGCGATAATAAAACCAGCCGCAAACGCAGCTATTAGATAACGGGGATTATTTTTATATAACGAATAAAGCTTCTTTGTGCTGAAACTATTTTTTGAGTACTCTTTTGAATACTCTTTCGCGATATCCTGCAAAGCAAGCATCTGATAGTCTTCTAAGGAAGAAGTAATGCCTTTACCTGTATAATGTAATTCTGCTTTCCCGTATTTCTTATAATCTACAATAAGCGCGAAGAAGAAGAACATCGCGCCAACGATTATTCCTGTAGAAACAACAAATGACCCTAACGCGCCTAACATACCAAAATTACTTGCTGCTGCGTATATTAACGGTAACTTCGAAACGCCAAACAATACCCCAGCAAAACCCGCAAGGTGAGCTATGACAGGCCAAGATTTCTTAACAGCCAACACTCCTATAATTACTATAAGTACCAAAATCGCGATTGTTGTCCCGGAAATTGTTATCCCCACCACCACCAGAACCGGAACAGCCAAAGCACCGGTTACCGTAGGTACGTTGAATAATAAAAGTGAAACAGCCGCGAGAATCAAAAGCCAAACTTTTAACGGAACTTTCTTTAGAAAATCTACTATCGTTCTGCCGCCGTCAAATTCAATTACTCTCCTCGTCATTCTGAAGAGCGTCAGCGACGAAGAATCTCTAAAGTTATTGCTATTGACAACTCTAATAAGATATGGTAGTATTTTTTCAATGAAAGAAGATGTATTTTGGACAGATTCGCGCAGACGGTTAATTGCAAAAGCTTTAATAAATTTATTCCAGGCATTAGTAATTGCTTTATTTATTTCAGAAGCCTTCCTTAAAGCAGCGATGCCGTGGAAAACTGCTTTTATATTAACAACGATTCTTTCAGTGGTAGGAGCAATTTTTGTCTGCCCAAAAGGAAATTTGGAGGAAGATTGATATGACCGCCCTTTTAACCCTAAGCGCCATAATTCTCGTAATCCTAGTTTGGCTGGGGATCGATCAATATCGCCACAAGCACGTTCACTAAACACCGGCCCAGCCCTAAGCAAACCGCCGTCAGCCTGCTTGTTGTCTCCCTTCCCGCGATTAATAGAAAATTCCATTCTTATTTGAGCAATGCCGGACGGGGTTTCCTTTACCATTTCTACTACTTTATCCGCAAACCTACCTGCTTTCCTATATAATCCCAAGGCCCCTAGATTATCTGCGTTAACATGTAAAGATGACTCTGCGATTCCCTGGCTCCTGGCATATTCAAAAAACTCTTTCATTAAATTAAGCCCAACTCCCTGCTTTCTCATTGCAGGAACAACCGCTACATAAGCTATATGGCGGTATTTATCTGGCCCTAACGCTACGGCATAACCCAGGGGCGCGTTATCTTTCCAAGCCAGCCAGATATCGACTTGCCGCGGGTGAGGATAACCATATACCTGCTTACCCAAAAGCAACTGTTCGCAGGTCTTGGTCGGGTCCATTCCATACGCATTCCAATATTTAATAAAATACCAAACTCCGATAATTCCGTTAGAAAGGCATAATCCGGCTAACATATCTAAGCGGCTCATATATGCAGAATTAACGCCTGCGGCGCTGTTAACCTTATCAATTGCTGCAACTGTTTTAGTGATTAACCCGTTTGCTTTATTTTCACCGATCCGGCTGGGAGAGAAATTGTGATGAATAATATCCCCTTCTATTCTCATTTCTGTTTCCATTGGTAAAACTGTATTAGAAATTTCTTCCTCCCCGGAAACGGTTGATATGGCCACCGGCTCATTAGCGTTTTCCAGCGCCTCTAAATAAACCTCTTTAATCTGAGGATTAATTTTAATGGCTAACCAGGTTATCGCTACGACAGCAGTTAACATAAACCCAATCGCTCCGCTGGCAATTGCTAAATCTTCAAAACCATACGCTGAAAGAATAAAGGATAAAACAACTAACCCCACCCCAGCCAAAGTAGCCGCGCGAACCTCATTTTTACTCAATAGATAACCCGTATCTTGCGAATCCTTACCGCCGTCCAAAGCGCAGTTTTTTCCGGCTATTGTTTCTAACATCTTAGCGACGTCGTACATACTTATAGTAATGTAAATTACGGGGTATTCTTTTTTCTCTTCGTTATCGTATTTCAATTTTACCCTTACGCCATTTATATCAAGTACTTTGTAACCCAATACTAATTCTGCTCCGTTTTCATACAGATTCATAAACCCTTTGATAAAACTCTTTTCCCCTTGCTCGTACAGGCCGGTTACTACCGCGTCTATAATCCCAACAGGCATTTCTCCGTCTGTTATTATATTCACTACGGCGGGCGCCCCATTCAACACATTCTTCTCTTCAGCGCGGATTATAATAACCTTGTCACCTTTTATTTCCGTTACTCCAAAATCTTCTTTTATTCTACTATCCAGATCTATGCCGCTATTATATGCCCTGTTAAATGGTTCGATAATCTGTTTGTGGCCTTGTTCTCCTAACATATCACCGGAAGCAACCAGAACATTCACCGCGCCTTTCTTGCTCAGGCTCCCCACACCCGATTTGATACTTTCCACTATCCGGCTTATCTGAAACTGCCTCTTGCCCTGTAAAGAATTATATAAACTATCCCATATTATTAAAACATCCTTCCCAAATACAGCTTCTAAATTAATGGCGATATGCTTTATCCTTCGGCCATTTTCTATTATTTTGCTATATTCTGCTACTAAACTATCCGGATTAATATTACCTTTTATCCCCCTCTCGGCTAAGAAACCTTCTATTGCTCTGGCGACCTTCGGGGCTAACTCTTTATTTACATTTGTATTTATTAATAAAGATAAGTAGACAAAAATATTGTCCTCTATATCCGCTCTACTAAGAGCGGCTATTGTTTCTCTAATGTTATCTAGCTCTTCTTTTTTATCCATGCCCTCTGTGAATAAGGTAGCCAATAAATATCTTACATTTTTATTTTCTTGCTCCAATAGTCTTTGCCCCATAGAATTTGTTGCCTTATGCATAAGCTCTTTACCTTTAGTCGCAAGTTTAAAGTTTCCAACTAATTCGCTATTGGTTCTTTCTTCTGTTGCTTCTATAAATGCTTCTGGAAAGACTTCCATTAACATATCCAATTTATCGTATGATAATGCGTCCACGTCACCAAAAAGCCATTCTTCTGTATGTGTTACCTGTTTGGCAACACTCCTCATATTGTTAAGAATCTTACCCCTTATATAATCTTTGTTTTCTTCTAACGCTGTTTTAAACTTACCGGGATTAATTTTTCTTAATTCCTTAAGTTTTTCTATAGTCTTGCTTATTGCCTTAGCATCCCTAGGGGTAAACAACGTCACTATATTAAGGAAAAATACCGCGTCATATTTTAAAAACCATTCATTCCAGTTTATCTTCCGAGCCGTTTCATAAGTGCCTGGGTCTATTATTTCTCCACCGTCGGCTTCTTTTCCGCAATTTTCGTTTATCTTAAAATCTTCGGTTTGAATTATGCGGAAATATTCATTGATAAAAATTTCAAACATACCAATAAATATTTTACGGTTAGCTTCCGTTACGCCTTTTTCTTCCAAGAGTTGCCTCTCCTCTAGCAAATTCTCTATGTCGAGCTTTAACTTTCCCAGGTCTCTGCCGTCTTTTAAGACAAACGCCTTGGATATAAGCTTATCTTGAGTATCGTTGCCAAAAACAATGCCTATAAATTCATTATTACTAAACAATAGCTGCGTATATAAACCCAAATCAAACGCTGACGGAACAGGATATCCGTCTTTTCTTCCGGGATGATAATGAATATGGCTTACAACTTTATAGTCAGATAAATCTATGCGTCTGCCTTGGGCATCTATAAAATCACCTTCATTTCCAATGCTATATACTCCTTCTTCATTGATATCGATATTTAATATCTCCTGTACCGCGATAAATATTTTGTCTTTTGCCTCTTCTAACAAAACAAAGGCTGTTTCAAACTCTCCTGATTTTACACCTTTTTCCATCAACCCTTCTGAGATCTTTTCAAGTGGAATATTTAATTCCTTTGCCAGGTTTCCAAATGTTTGAGCTGCCGCTCCGCGGACATCTTCTTTAATAGAAATATTAAAAATATCCACAAATTTTTGCTGTTTACTCAGAATATTATATATACGCAATGTTTCTCTATTATCATTTATTATTATCTTACCCAGCTTCATATCTATAGCTGTATCCCGTTTTCTTCCCTTGTAATTCTCTCTTATCTTTATTATCGTATCAGCATCGACTTTCCCTTGTTTTACCATAATTACGCGATAACAAGCATCTTCCACCAATTTAAGTATTTCTTCTACTCTAGCTATTGAGCTCCGCCAATCGCCTGTCATCGTAACTTTATCAATATTTACTTTTCTTCCCCCATCCGCAACCGCGGGAACGCTGCCCTTTCTTGTTGCAATGGGGGCCCCGGCAGGAATAATGCCTGCGAAGCCCCCATATACAACAATAGCCGCACCAATTAAGGAGATACCTGCCACGGTAAGTATCCCTAAGGTAAGCAGCGGCTGGGTAACAAATAAAATAGCCCCGGCCAACACAAACCAACCTGCCACGGTAGGCTGAGAAACACTGGTTGAGCCAGGGCTAAATCTTGCTGAATTTAGTTTAGAATTTGTTATTACGGATAATAATAAGACGAAAACTATTGGGAGGAAAACATCAGGAAGAATAACAGTATACGGCGGACTGGTTTCATATAATAAAAGGTCTACGCCAGTCCTGATCCCTTCTATCGAATGCATATAAATTGAGTTCCAAACACCCGGAGCCGCTAATACAATAGCAGAACTAAGTATGCCGCCGTCGGTCGCAGATCCATCGTTTGCTACTATAAAATAATTTGGCTTGACAACAATCTCTTCTAGTAGTATATATTTAACTATGCGGCTAAATGAGAACCAATCCAAAGAATTAGCAAAAACTCTATTTGATGTAAGTAAATTACTAATTGCTGTTGTAATACTAAATCCCATATTCTCAGGGGAAAAACTCTTTATTAAATTATTAACTATCATATTAGGGATGGGTGTTACTGTGATATTGGTGTTTTGGGCTCTAACGCTATTGAAAAATTCGGAGGATAAATGATCTTGATTTTCACGTTCCTGATAATAATAATTATTGCGCTTTTGGGTATCTTCTTTACTACCCCCCGCAAACATCACCCTATCCGCCATTGAATCTTTCTTGGCTTTGTTAATAGATCTGCTTATCCCAGAATCTTTTATAAGAAAGAATTGAAAGGAATTGTCTAAATCTTTGTACGATATAGGTAAATTAGTATTTGCGGCGTTAGTAATCGGACAATTCGTCTCAGGAATTGAATTTCGTCTTAGTGTATTTATGGTAGGTTTGATGTTTTTTATGGCAGCCTTTATCATTGCCACTATGCTTAATAAAGGAGTTGAATAATTATGAACGGTTTGCTGTTTATGTTGATTGGTGGTTTGATTTTTATTATTCTTATCGGGATTTTCACGATTCCCCGCCATCTTCACTCTCATCATACTAAATAATAGAAATGACTGCGGTAGTAACCCTATTATTAATTGTGCTGATTTTTGGTGTTTGGTTTTGTATTGACCGTCTAACGCATCATAAACACCGAAAAGAATAAAAACTGCGCCGCCGCCGCGCTGGGAATTAAGTAATGTGTTCCCGGAATTGCTTAGCATGAAGAAAGAGACAAAGAAACTCAAAGAATTTGATAAAGATCGGGAATTTGCGGTAATCCTCGAAAAGGTCCATTCAGGGATTGAGCTTCTCGGTGAAGGCCAAGATGCGCTTAGAGACAAATTAGACAGCACAATGGGTATGGTGGCAAAGAGCAGGGAAGATATTACTACGCTAAATATAAGGACAGCGGGGATAAAAGACGATTTAACCAGAATGAACGGTAAACTTGCTAAGATAGAAGAAGACGTACGAATTATCAAAGAAGATTTCAGTAAACGGCTAACCCACCTCGAAGCAATCAAATAAAGATTCTCCGCGCGGGCTTTAAAGGAAATACCTGCCACGGTAGGCTGAGAAACACTGGTTGAGCCAGGGCTAAATCTATTAAATAAATATTTGATAACTCCAATCTTAATTTCCGGCGGGCCGGTTTCATACAGGATGCGGTCTATGCCAGGCCTATTCACCCCTATCAACTGCATATACATTGAGTTCCAAATGCCAGGAACCAGTAATATAATAGCAGAACCAATTACGCCGCCGTCTTTATTAGAGTTACTTTGTACGATAACGGAAACTATAACCGCTTTTACTGCTTTGGGGAAAAACCCTTCAAAATCTATATGCTCTATTGTGTCTTGCGCCCCGTTAAAAAACTCATTCTGAGTTGTAAGCTCTTCACCGGTATCTTCGCTAAACAATATCGTAGGTATTCTTTCACTTTGGAATGGGTCATCGTCACTATCATAACCCTCATCTTCATTAGCCGTTACTGAAAAATCCGAAACGTGTTTCTGTATAGCTTCTACAGTCTCTTCAATTAGCTTTTTAGATATTTCCGGATTATATCTATCATACAGTAAATTAAGATCTTCCTCCCCTTCAGGCTCATCTTTTCCTTTATTATTACCAATCATATCAACAATAAATACCCCTTTTATATTGGCCTTTTCTTCTTCAAATAATTCTTTTAAATAAAAACTGCTCCCTAAACTATCGTCCTCTTCTGCGGTAAAGAAAATAATCTCTATTGTATCGTCAAAATTAAACTTCGAAATAATCCTTGCTGCCTCCAAAAGACAAGCAACCCCGGTTGCATTATCATTAGCGCCAACACCTTTGAAACAATCATAATGAGCACCCAGAATAACTTTCTTATCAGGATTCTTACTTCCGGGTATTCTAACAATAATATTTGTGCCCTCAACGATTAAATCATTCTTAAGTACTTTTACCGGACCATATGGTCCAGGAACTTTGATACCAGCCTCTTTCAGCATGGTCATATTTAGCTCAAAAAGTGATTTATCCTCTTTTCGGATTTGTAAAAACGATAGCAATGTTTTCAGTGACGACATTATCTTTACGGAAAGCAATTGATCTGATGTTTGTTCAGACGATATGTTTTCTTGATTTCTTAATGACTTTAACTCATAGTCTAAATAAGGATAATCGTCTCTAGGATAAACATAAATCTCTTGCATTGTAAACTGCTGTAAAATATATCCTTTCCCTATTGGATTATGTATTCTTTGTAATCCCAGTTTCTCTAAACAACCAACAATATAATCTTTAGCCTTGTTAATATTAGTTGTATTTCTAAAATAGGCTGCTCTTGTACCGATATTAGCCAATTTTGTTACGTGTTGCTTTAACGCCTCTCTGTCAACAGAAAGATTATTTAAATCAACTATTTCTTCGCCTTTCAATAAACCAGCAAACTTATTTGCTAATTCTTTAATGCCCCCTATTCCCGGATTTAATCCCAAGCCAACAATACCAGCGCCAATTTCCAAGAAACCCCTGCGTGTTAACATAAGCTTAACCTCTGGTTCCATATTTGTAGCTGCAATTTTATTCTGTAACATCGTCCCTGTGCCGCCGTCGCGGGCTGGATTAATCGCATAAGAGCGCTTAATTTCAAGGGTAAAATTATTATTCTTGACAGAATTCACTCTGTCGCTTATAATTACTGCTATGGATAAGAATGCTAAAAATAAAACCACAATGACCGCGGGAGAAGTGGCGGTGCTCATTGAAGATCTAAGAAGCCAGTTTAGGGTATTTGGCGAAGAGCTAAAATCAATTAATAGAAGAATTGACGGAATTGAAACTACCATAGCCAGAACGTGGGAGAAAGTTGCTGAAATAGGTTTACGCTTGATAAAAGTAGAGCGGAAAGTAGAAGAAATAGATTTAAGATTGATAAAAGTAGAGCGGAAAGTAGAAGAAATAGATTTAAGATTATCCCACCTCGAAGCAATCAAATAAAGATTCTCCGCGCGGGGTTTAATTGCATTTAACAACTTTTCAATTATCGACGCCCCTGCGCCGCCGTCTTTTTGTGTTAACCGGTGGCTGTCAATATCAGCTTTTTTTACTATCACCTTCCAAAATAACTTAAACGCAAACCATCTCGGAACGGAATTTTGATAATTTCTATACTCTTCTCCAAATTGTTTCGCGAGCGTTTTCTCTTCATTATAAACTCCCAAATATAAATATATTATAGCCGCGGAATTAGCCGCAAAATATACTGAATATAACTCCCCGGAGAGAATTAAACTAAACGCAAAACCAGTACCGGCTAAAATATACCCCAAGTAAACAGGAGTTCTTGAGAAACTGTATGGCCCCTTTGTTACAAGCCCATTTACTTTTGCCGCCTCTAACCTAAGATAATTTAACGAATAGCTGGAGAAAATAAGGCTGCTGCCCATTAACAGCTTTAATGCCACCCATACCAAGCTAATGCCGTTTACGCCAGAAACTGTCAGAATTAAATCTTTCAAGCTGGAAATTAAGAAAAACACACCTAATGCGCCAACACCTAAAACCGCAAACACCCCCTGAACCCTGCCGCCGTCGCGCCGTGAGCCAACTTTTAAATTAAGTAATGCGTCCCCGGAATCTGCGCGAAACAATCCTGTAAGTACACATATATCTGCGAAATTGAAGAAAACGAATCTCCGCTCATTATTAAAGGTACCTCCATACATAAACGGATCTATTGCTCCTCTAAACTTTGATTTAATTATATCAACGATGGTAGCGAAGAATCCCCCAGCAGCTAAAACAAAAATTACAGTCAAGGCAGTGTTACCAGAAAAATAGGCGCCGTACAACACAAACAAAGAAGCAAGAATACCAATTTTAACAACGGCGATATTATCTGTTTTTGAGCCAGAACTATGCCTTACATTAACAAGTGCAAGCCGTCCAATTAGTTTAATTTTTGCCTCTTCATTATAATAAATTTCGGTCGTTCCTCTACTGCGATATGAACCATCAGAGTTCAAACCCTTATCAATATATTCAGAATGCGGAAGTAAACGTTTGGTGGCAATATATTTTAGAAGTTGATCTATTATTATAACGCTTAATACCGCTTCCAAAGCGATAAGAGTCCCTCCATCAAACAGATTATCACTATTTACTGCTTCTTTTTCACTATCGTTATTTTTTGCTAAAAACCCTGGTATATATATATATTTACCTGTCCGTTGCTTATAACCCGCATAACCAGGAGCCACGCTAACCAAATAATCCTCTTCCGCAGAAGCCAATTTATTCACTAAATAGAACCAAATTATATTTAAAGGTAAAGCAAATAAATTAGTGTAGGCTAAAACAAACCCAATTACTGATATCATTTGCCCTAAATAAAGCGGATGGCGAATCCATCTATAAAGGCCATTATTTGTAACTATCTGTGCAGGAGTTCTTTCTCCCGCTACTTTCATGCCTTTAGCTTTATTCTTCATCATACCAAGATGATGTATAATTATTATACCGCCCACTATAAGGAAAACATATCCGATACCAATCATCCAAGAGGATAACCTAATGAATCCAAAGATCGGAAAATATAGAGTAATAATTCCGGATCCAAGATAAGTTAGCTTTTCTAAAACCCATAACGCATTCGGAGGAGATTTTAACGTTGCTGTAGATTCTATATGTATCGCTGAAGCTTCAATCACTTGGTTAGCTATAACACTATCTTCGATCCTCCGGGTATTATTCCCATATTCTTCAATAGCTTTTTCTGCTTTTTGAATACCCATCTTTATCGAAAACGCGAGGAATAAACCGAATATTATTGCTGCTATTAAAAATATAGCCCCTCCAAAAAGAACCATCTCTGATAATTTCGAGCCTTCCGCCGCAGCTGCCGGCTGCGCCGCAACAAAGAACAACGCGATAATAGAAATCACAATATTCTTTGTTGCAGCGTAGAAACCGGCTTTAGTTTGTAGCGTAGGCTGTATTGACTTTGTAGACGGGAACATATTGTCGGGCTTGGCTGATGGAATACCTGATGTAGGCGGCGACCGATCCGACAATCTCCTTCCATGTGTCTTCCTGTCCAGTATGCGCATAGACAGAGCCTGAATCTTTAACCAGGAAGATCCTAATCTTGTTACTACCGTGTTCACGAGCTGCAGCAAAAGTTGAATAATCTTTTGTGGAGTCAATGATGTGGTGGATCCTGATGCCTTCGAGCTTAATGGGTGACATGATTCACCTCCTTTTTGTGAAGTAGTGGTTAAAGTTAATATCAAAAACACGGGGACGGTTCTGTTTTCTGAACTTAATGGTAAAAAACAGAACCGTCCCCTGGATTTTAAAGTGGAATATATGGAATTTATTACGGTTTGATGGGTTAAAGCGGAAAGGCCAAATACCACTGCAGCTATTAAGGCAATTACAAGCTGCGCAGGCGGACTAAGCCCAGAGTATGCGTCAAGATTAGCTAGATTTTTTAATTCTATATAAAGACGGCTGGTTAATTGTTCGGGTTTTCTGTTAAAATACTCCTTAAATTCAACATTTCCACTGCTGCCGCCGTCCTGAATTCCTGCAATCTTCGGATTCGGTACTGATTTTCCAGCTCTGCCATCTGCTCTCTCATCTCCTGAATTCTGTCTATGCTTATCATTTTGTCCTCCCGTGGCTAATTGGTTAATTACGCTTACCAAACGCGAAATCAAGCCATTAACCGGAGGAGCTAATGAGAAAATTGACTTCTTAATGTTTGTCTGGGCTATCGGTAGCGATTGAGCATCTTTTACTTCAGATTTGGAAATACCGCCTAAGACTCTTCTTACAGAAACAATGAAACCGCGATGATCTAAACTGAATGCCTGTGCTGCCAATTTAGTTAAATTAACATTATTCCCACCATCCTGAGAAACCGGTAAAGAAATAGGTAGTTCTACGGGAAGCGTTGTGGACCTTGTAAATGGTAAACCTACAGGGAATGAACCCATCCTGCTAAATGCGCCGCCGTCGCAGGCTTGGTATTTAACCGTTTCCTGGCCCTGTCTCTTTTTAGTGCCAAAATTTATAGTATTGACAGAATTATTAATATATGATAGAAAGATTGTGATGATGTTTCTTTCTAAAAGTAAACTTAAAGCCCTTTCCCAAACTTTACTTGATTTTTCCAAAGTTCTGCTTGCTGCATTAGTAGCAGCGGATTTTATTAAGCTTACAATTCTAATTAAAGTTTTAATTGTTATAGGTTTATTAGGTTCGTTAATAATGGGCTTGCTTATTCGTCCAGATTCTGATAAGGAAGGAGATTGATAAAATGTCAGGAACTTTGTTAGCTGCTTTAACAGTAATCTTAATTTCGGTAGTGGCCTTTGTTCTATATTATCTCGACAAACACCGCCAACATAAACACGCCCATTAAGATTCTTTCCATTCTGCGCGCGGGCTTTAATTGTAGCCAATAAATCTTTTACTCTCAAAACCTCTACCAATCCTGCTAAAGGCTCTCTTGCGCCGCCGTCGGTTTGATGGGCATTTGCAAGCTGCGCAGACTGGCCGCGCACTAGGCGTGCGCCAAGCTTGGCCGGATTATTTGATTCTATATAAAGACGGCTTAATTGTTCGGATTTTCTGTTAAAATACTTCTCAAATTCAGCATCTCCAAAGCTGCCGCCTGCCGGAATTCCTGTAAACGCCGAATGCGGTACTGGTTTTCTAATTCCGCCATCTGTTCTCTCATCTCTTGAATTTTTATAATCGTTAACATTTTCTCCTCCCGTGGCTAATTGGTTAATTG
The DNA here is from genome assembly GCA_030693145.1 of Candidatus Omnitrophota bacterium. Taxonomy (GTDB): domain Bacteria; phylum Omnitrophota; class Gorgyraeia; order Gygaellales; family Profunditerraquicolaceae; genus UBA6249. The sequence goes on along the minus strand of JAUYBI010000071.1, from coordinate 33,851 downwards.
CAATTACTAAATACGCAATCATAACCAATGGAGGAGCCTGGGATATAATAACCAAAGATGTGCCGATTATAACCATTATCGCTGAAACAAGTTTATTTGTATCCACAACTCTCTGTGAATCAACATCTTTTGCGCCTTGTAAATCCGCGATTAATCCGCGGCCTGAACCAAATAGGCGGCTTGCCAATTCAACTAAAGTATTTTTTAAGTTACCATCTTGAGCCGGCAAGAAAGCGTTTTCATTATTATTTTCGCCCGGCAAACTCTTAGAATCCGGTAAGGCGTCATTACCTCTACGCTGCGCAACTCGCAATAAGAACCCGCTAATCACCCTAAATACGCTTGCCGCCATATCAACTATGCTTCTTATGCCCGCCCGAACCTCCTCAAGCCAAATCCTTATCGCATTTATTGCTAACCCTCCGTCTGATGCGTATCTAGCTGCAGAATTATTCAAGATATCTAATACATTATTCAATAAATCATAAGCTGCTGCATTATTCGTCACCACTAACCCGTCATTGCGAGCGAACGCAGTGAGCGAAGCAATCTCGCCTTCTTTAGCCTTTAATACTTCAGCTCTCACATCAGCCTCATCTTTTAGCGCTCGGATAAAATCATCTGTTTCATTAAGTAACATAAAGGCGGCGGCAAGCTCGACCATTGAAGAATAAGGAAGCCCGTATCTGTGCGCGATTAAGCGGGCGGCGCGGAAATAACGTCCATTCAGGTCCTTGAGGCCGCGGGTTTTAATCGCCCCCATGAGTTTCTTAAGGAGAGCTGTGATAACATCGTCCTCATCGCGGCGGACTGCTTTATCCATCAAACCAAACAAATTCTCTGAGGCGCTGGCGGAATTATTAAGGACATCTATTGCATTACGAAGATCGGCAGTGTCATTAGTATTATGGGTGTCATTGCGAGCCCCGAAGGGGCGAAGCAATCTTGATTCTAACTGGTTAGCTAAACTGCGGAAGGTATTGGCAAGTTCGACGAATATAGCTTCCGGAGGGCTAAGGCCATTACTTATTTTGAGAACAGAAGAAAGACCTTCCACATTCCCTATTATTACTGTTCCGGTTGCTCCGCGAGGAGCCGCAGGCGACGCCGCAACCCCAGCTACCCCATTGCCTGCTGCGCCATTACCACCTTTGCCATTATTTGTATTACCAGTGTTACCATTACCGTTATTTGTATTGCCAGTATTGCCGTTGCCATTGTTGCTATTGCCATTATTAGTATTATCATTGCTATTAGTATCGCTGTTATTACTATTTGTATTACCAGTATTGTTATTTACGCTATTGCTTGCACTGTTGCTTGTGACGCTACCGTTATTGTTGTTGGCATCCACACCAGCTCCACCAACGTTCTTAATTGCTTTCTGCTCTTTCTCAGTTAATACATTTGCTTTTAATCCTGCCTCATTAACTACCCCTTCCTCTAAAACAAACACATATTCGCCGTAGATCTTAGTGATTTCATCCAAAGCAATCTCTCCATATCCAACATTATGGCCTTCTCCATTATCCTCAGAGTATGAAATCATTCTAGTCTCAGAGTTATAACCTGTTACCTGATAAACATGCAGTAGATCTTGAGACTTTTGAACTATTATGCTTATTCTTCCAGAATATTTTGAAAGCAATTCAATCGCTTTATTTTCTTCTCTTACTTTCACTACGGTCAATTTTTCCTGTTTTAAAGTTTCTACCTTCTTCCAGTTCCCTTCAGTCCTATATTTTTCAATAAACTTATCATAATCTTGCCTGATTATCTTCATACCAGTATATAAATACTTAACCACATAGGGAACAAATTCATCAACACCAGCCTCTATGCGAAGATTTCTATCTGCTTCTCTTCTGACATTTGGATCTTTAACCGCGCCAACCAAACAATCATCCCCTGTTCCTACTGCATGTCTACGTGCATCGAGCGCCATTGCCTTAGTTTTAGCTACCTCTGCACCTAATAACGTAGTTGCTTCTTTAACTCTTACTGCTTCTTGTTTTGCTGCTCCTGCTTCTTGTTTTACATCTTCTAGTGCCTCTTCAGTTTCATCAAGCCTAGCTTCGTTTCTATCTACTTTCGCTACAATTTTTTTCTGTCCTTCTCTGAGTTCTTCAAGAATTTTATATATTTGCTCAGTATTCCCATTATACGGACGCTCCTCTAAAACCCTCTCGACCTTCGACATGTCCTCACCCGGCACTTCTCTTATCAAAACTTCTTTTAATTCTAACGGCAAGAGACTTATCAATTTTCTTATTCTTTCTTTCCATGGTGTATCTTTTATCATTCCCTTTATTATCTCTATCTTTTCTTCATATGTTAATCCTCTTATGCCTTCAATAATTCTAACCAACTTTCCAGCCAACTTATCACCAGCTTTAGCCTTTTTCTTCTCCGCGTCCAATCCTGAATCACTTAACCCAGACAATATCCTCTTATATGTTTCCAACTTAGCCCAAAATTCATCATCAATCTCTAAACCTTCTTTATTAATATTCTCCACAGACAAAATCCCTTTATCTGCGATAATTTTCGCCACTGCTTTTCCTGTTAGTATCGTTTGTATATCCTCATTCTGCTCGGAATACTTGTCTTCTATAGTATCTTCTATAGTATTGATTCCCTTTTTCATTCGTTCTATACCAATATCTTTAGCCATTACTTTAACTAATTCATTAATTTCTTTAAGAATATCGCCATTTTTGAATAATCCCCCATCCTGCGAATAATTATTTGTATTAAGGGTGCTCTTGGGGGCCAGAACTTCTGCTCTCGCAGAAGGCCAAGAGCCATCCCTTAATATTGCGCTAATAAATTGATTTAATTCAGGAATTGTCGGATTTTTGAACTGAGGAATGAGGATTAACTTCTTTAAATCATTAATAATCTTATTGCGGAAGCCATACGCACGAATAGAACCTCGGGTTTCGGCACCTTTTGCCTCACCATTGGTTCCTATTGAACTTACTCCACTTCTCTTACCTATATTACTGTTGGACGCACCTTCTGCATCCTGCCCTCTTGCTCCATTTCTGGAGTCAACACTCTGGGCACCTGACAGTTTTCCAACTAAACCAACTGCGTTTCTTACTACACTTGCTACACTACTTACATTTACAACTAAAGAGTCAGTCGTGGAACCAGCAGGCGGGCCCCTGGGATTAACGCTGCCATAACATTTGCTCAAAGTAATACCAGGAAGTTCACCAATCCGAGCCGCCAATTGTGGCAATATGGTAGTTATTTTATTATTAAATAAGCCAAACGGAACCCGCTGCGCCCCGCCATCTCGTAAAGACGGTGACATAGGTATGTTTGGTGTAATAGGAGGAAGCGCTGGAGATTGCCCACGTACAGGCTCGCCAGAATCCGTTTCTGCCGGCTGATTAGCTTTATCTATTATCAATTTGCTTAATTTACCAGCCACAATATGACTAGTGAAATGTTCAATCAATCCGGGATAATAGCTAATTGCCTTACCAAACCGCTTTTCTACTGCTTCAAGCGGCATTGGCCTACCATTATCTGTTATAGTAAACGGAATGTATTCCCAATTGCCTTCCTTATCCAAACGTTGAGCCGCAAGCCAAGATAGAGGCGCTTTATTGTTTCCTATAACGCTTATAAATGCCGCGAAATTTTCTATCTGCTCTTTATCCGAACCTGAATTTTCCACATCTACGCCAAATGGATGGTTATGTAATAAAATATAATTTCTTTCTTCATTCCGCAAATCAACAATGCGCGAAATAAGCGCATCCTCTTCTTTTCCTGAAATTGAATAACCTGTATTCCTTGCCTGCGTTGTACTAACTTTTATAAGCTCATCTGCGTAAAAAACAGAATTCTCTGCTTTACCGGCTATCAATGCAACCTGCTCAATTGGGGCCGCCAGAAGTTTCATTATTTCATCTAATATCGCGGCTTCGATCTTGATTTTTATGATATTTTCCATCCCCGGATTAACTTCTCTTTGCAGCTGCTTATGTTGTTCTAATAATTTAGCGTAATCTTTTAGATCGAGAGTATTAAACTCCTCCCGAAGCTTATTATTCAAGACAAACATATTCTCAACCGCTTCCTTTTGAGCATTCAAATATTCTAACGCTTCCTTTATCTCATTCTCAGAATATAATAATTTTTTCGCATCGGCCATTGCTTCCTCTACAGCCCGTTGCGCCAGTAATCCTAATCCATAGTCTGCAATCCGGCCAGCTAAAAACTTAGCTGCTTCTTCTACTCTGCTTCTATCCACCACCCCTTTGCCGCCGTCAGTTGGCCAAGCATTAATTATTGCTTCTATTTCCTCGGATTTTAGCTTTTCTCCGATAAATATCGCCGCATCGTTAATTACTTCTTCAGAGAGACCGTGACCGTTATCTTTAAAGTATGTAAACATTCTTTCTAAAGAAGGAACACCGGAACCAATGCCATTATCTTTCAGCTTAGTAACTTTGGCTGCTTTAAGAATATGGACAACGCCCTTCTCAGGATTTATTCCGTTAAGACCATACTCTAAAGCTTGAAATAAAATTTCTTTATTATCATCAGTTAAAATCTTTGAATTAAGGTAAAGAACTCCACCTTTACGCACCACACCCTCTGTAATACTATTACCGTTATTTCCTATCAGGCTATTTTTGTCTAAGATTATGTTGCGTTCAGGTAAAGGAATCTGCGCAAGTTGTTTCTTTAATACTTCATTAGAAGCGATTTCTTTGTCGATTAGATATTGGTTACCATTATATTCAACAGGAATAATAAATCCTTCTCTTTCTAATTTATCTTTAATTTGATGATACTGGGGGTCGTATTCAAGAGCTTTAAATAAATGTTTTAAATTATCATCATGCATTCCCATATTTCCATAGATAGCGGCAGTAAGGCCGGTATTAGGCAAATTTCTTAACTCTCTTTGGGCATCTAAGTAGCTATCTGCCGTATCTATTCCTAATTTGAGCCGGTATTGATTAAAACTGCCGGATAATCTTTCAAAATCATTTTCTATATCTATGGGCTTGCTGATAAATGAAACTTTTGTTTCATCTAAATAAGGTGTAAAATCTACTATTTTTTTGTTGCCGTCAGCAAATTTTATAATGGGTACGAAATGCGGCCTGGATAAGCCCTCTATTCTCTGATACTCTACGGGCATATTAACTGTATTTGCCAATAAAGCCGCAAATTGCGTATCGGTAACGCAACCTGTTTGTTTTTTATCTAATGCCATTTTTATTGTCCAAATATCAGGATTGAAACCAAAATTTCTTCTTATTTCTCTTCCAAATTGTTTAAAAATCACTTCTTCTGTCTTTAGGGTAGAAATATCCTTTGTATCTGCATAGAATTTGTAAATATCAGACAAATGCATATCTTTAATCGCTTTATCAAATAACTTTTTACCCATTTTTTCTGTATATCCTAAATCTTCTCTATACTCCACCTCTGGTATTAAATCGGTATAGGTTTGAACAAATTTCTTTTCCATGCCTTGGCTGAGAAATTCATTCGTTGTAATAGGTTTTACAAGATCAAATAAATCGGCGTTATCTATGTTTTCTCTTTTGATGCCGCCTGCTTCAAAAATAGTAAATTTATCCTGATTTTTTACTACGATTAATGGCCTGCTTCCCCCTAAGACTAACTTAGCTTCATTTTCAGATAACCCAAGATTATTAATTATCCCCTGAGTGATTGTTTTGGGTAAAATAATCGGCGCAGATTTCGCTAAAGTATCCGAAATATCCATAGGTAAATTATCAAAGTCATAATCAGCTAAAAGTCCAATCTGAGGAATATTTTTAATCGTCGATAATCCATTAAGCTTAGCGATATCGTAATTCTGATATATTTCAGAAAGAGTAACTTTACCCAAAGGCACTTTATTCCCCAACAAGGATAAGCCTTTTATGGTTGCTACGGAATCTTCAATTTCCTTAAAAGACAATTTGGGATTAAAAATACTAACGGAGGCCTTAGAATCAATTCCAATTAGTTCTTCTAATTTTTCCAAATCGGTAGATGTGGTTAATTTATTATAGTTATAAATTTCTTTCCTAATGCGATAATTATCTATACCTCTTAATAAATACCTAGCTGCGCCGCTTCGTCCATACACCTTATTCAATTTATCTTCTAATTTATTATTCGCCTTACTAAGTATTTCTGTTTTTTTAGACAGCCAAGAATGAAGTTCTGTATCAGGAACAACTTCTTGTTTTAACCAATTCATAAAATCTAAACCTTCGCGTATCCTGCTAACTGTTTTTAACTTGGGGAGCTGAGTAACCTTTCTTTGCACCACTAAGGCCATACTTGACTTAGCGACACCGTAAAGTTGGGGTAAAGTAATATCATATTTATGAAGAAGTTTTGCAATTTCAAAACTTGTGTCTTCATGAAACCCTTTATTTTGTTGAATAGCTGCTTTGGGAAACGCAAAATTTCTTATAACTGTTGCTTCTTCTAACCCTCTGTTCCGAACAATATTTTGCGAATAGCGGAAATTATTGATAAAAGAATAACCGTCAAAAGTTGGAATTCCAAAATGTATCAAATTTCGGTCACTTAAATATTTTTTTATTCCATTATCTGGGAGCCCATTGAATACATTTTTAAGATAAGCTTCTCTCGTCTTTATGACACTACTTAATTCTTCTCTACTATGAATGTTTAACGAAGAAACCAAGAATCCCAAATAAAATGGATAAAGTGCAGAATCAGTAGAAATTCCTCTTAAATTAAGAGCAAACTCCTGTGCCTTGTTAAAATCAAATAGACTTAGGAGTATATTTTTAATTTTTTCTATCTCATCCTCATTTGAAGAAGAAAGCTGTGTAAGTATATTTAAGAACCCAATTCCTCCAGCAGTAATGGCTGGACTCTTTAAATATGTGAACCTGCCTTTAAATACGTCTTGGGGCATTGAAGAAACTAAATCTTTGCTATAACCTTCAGAGTATTTATGTGAAAGGCCTGTTTTCTCTATCTCTGCTGTAAGGCCTTTTTGGAAATTATCTTTCGTCATTCCTTCTTTAGCTATTCCTACCCAATTAATTTCTCGCGGAATAGCTAAAGAAGACATAAGGGATATTCTTTTTTCTGCGAGTTCCTTACGTTTATAAGTTTCGCTAAAAACTTTTGTAGCTTCGCTAAAATCCAATCTTGCCCAGCCAATCTCTCTGGCTAACCTCTCTCCGTCTCTATTCACATCGTTACCCTTAAATTCTATTCCTTGTTTACTTATCTTTTCGGTTTCTTTTATCCAGTTTTCTACATAATTTTTTTGCGCAGGATTGAGCTTACCTTTAAACTTTTGAGCTACTTCTACAAAATCTTTGGCTTCTTTCTTTGCTGAACGATCGATAGCGGTAGCCAAATCCATATCACTACGCGGGCTGATATCGTCATCCATCTTGTTCCTACTTTGAAATTCTGTTTGAAAATCTTTTACTATATTGTAATCTAAATCATTCAATGAGAATTTCCTTAGCAAGTCAAACCGGGAAATCATCCCTTGATGAGCAACATTATTAAATGCTTGATAAAAAGCATCGACCAATGCCTTATTTTCATTTTTCTCAAGTTGTTTTATCAATTTATCTACATCATTTATCTTCCCTTCCCTATCAAGAACCCAAACATTTTCTGTGAATTTTCCACGGTTTCTTCCCAATGTATGCCTAAACTCAGTAGCAGTAGTATCCGAATCAATGACAGTAATATATTTAGGATCTTTACTAAGCCGACTTGCAGGGATGTCCCCTTTATTCCCAAAATCTAAGTTATACCCTACTAAATTAGGGCGGTCGAATAAAACCGCTATATTTTCTCCTTCGGATAATTTTTTTTTCACTGTTTCTTTGTCAACTATCATACTGTCACGAATACCATTACGGTATACTTCAAAACCACCGTCCTTCATAACAAACAGGACTTTATTTGTACGTTCTGCATAACCAACAACCATCTCTGCTATTTTATCTTTGTGGTATGTAAAGGCGGGCTTAATAACAATTGGACCGTCATAGCTAAATTGTTCTAATCCTTTCTTAAAATCTTTAAAATATCCTACATGTTCTAGTTTAAATTGATACTGAAATTGATCTTTCGGCGTTTCTCTCTTTAAGTAATTCTTTATTTCACTCATAAGCGTATTCCTTCTTTCTACCCCTACGCCCATAAACCGAGAAATAGGCCCTGCCCACTCGGGAGTAGCAGAAAGGAAAGATTTATAATTAAAATCTTTTACTATACTCATAGGTGTAACTCTTAGGGACTCGGGGCTTGCACTTATACGAGATTCCCCCTTCTCATTGAACATAATTTTATCTACACTCCCCTTAAATCCTTCCATTCGTGCTGCAGCAATCCAACGCGCAATAACAATGTTTTCTAAACTCCAATACATCTGTGCAGCTAGCTTACCTTCATGAATAGGCACTGGCTTGCCTCTGAATTCTAATTCCAAAGGTTTATCTCCTGACCAACCATATCCTCCTTGTTGTTCTTTAACCATTCCCCAGGCATCTGCAAAAGCATTAAGCATTAGCCGATAATCTTTATATTCTTTATTCTCAATATCGCGGAATTTATTTATGTCAATTTTGTTCTCTTTATATTCTATAAATTCTTTTACAAGTTTTTGCTCTAAATATCCTTGATTGCCAACTTTTCTAATGAAATGCTCTTTTATCAACCAATTACCAAAATCTTTATAATCCTTGACTTCGCCACTGAGCGCTGCTTTTTTCTTTAACCATCCGGAAAACCCATCAAACTCTGTTCCAATCCTATTTAAAAAATCAGCTTTTATCGGTTCTCCTTTTATCCCCATTATTAAATGTGGCGATTGTGCAATCTGATGAATTTCATCTCCAAATAACCAACGATCTTTAGAAAGATAATTGTATATTTTTTCGTAAGAAAATGCTTCTTTTTTTGCAAACCTGCCTTCTAATAAAGAGTTCATTCTTATGGACTGCATAGTGTGCACATCTGTATAGACAATATTTGCATCCCTAATGTATTTTTGTAATTCTCGAATGCCGGTGTAATCTAACCGGATACCATAGTGCCCTTGACCATTTAAATCTAAAAGGAGTACTTTTTTATTACCAATTTTAAACCACTTAAATCCGGCTTGTTTATTCTCATTGATTGGAGCTTTGTGATATTTAGCAAAATCATTAAAGGCATTTAAAGTTTTTTCAGAATCGGGATGAAGTGCTAAAGAATTTATAGACCTTGTAGCCAGAAGCATTAAAGGAACAGGTATTATTACAGTACTTTTCCCGGCACCTGTAGGTGCACCCAATAGTTTATTGGGTTGTTTAATAGTTTCTAAAGACTTGTATATCTGGGCATCTAATTTACCTGCACTAAACTTCTTTCCTTGCTCACTTTTTATATTCCCAATGTGTTCTGCAAATAAGGAAAGGAATTCATTATTGCTATTTAACTGATCTGCTATTCCTTTTGCTTTAAGATTTTTAGGTTTAAACTTGTTATTGTGAAAATCCCATCTGATATCTTTTAGAACTTTATTTTCTGCTGCAATAATTTCTGAGAAATCAGTATGATAAGAATTTACCAGTTCACGGTTATTTTTTGTAGGTAACACAAAATTCTTGGCTAAACTTTTAGACAAAGAATCGCTAAGCCCCTTTCCTTTCTTATCTATTCTTTTGTAATCGTTTCTATAATAATTATAAAGTTCATCCTCAAAATTCATTATATCTTTGGGAGTTACTGAATCTACCCAAGATTTTGCGTAAAGCATTTTTTGTTGTTTAATCCAGCCAGCATCTTCCTGTTTTATCTTTCCTGCATCTATCTTATGTTGTATATCCTGTTCTGTTGCCTGCTCTTTAAAAGCCAAATATTCATTTACTAAAGATTTTTCTGAAGGTAAGCCCATTTCATAGCGGGCTTTAATTCTTTCAGAAAGAGAAGGCGTATTAGTATCTATATTTGTGAAGTAATCTCTTAATATTTGAGAATTACCTCTAGTAAAAGACCGCATCCCAATCCCTAACTTAGCGAGTTGAGACAAAACATCCCCACTTCCTAAGTTTCTCGAAGCTTCCTGAATAAGAACTGCGTCAGAAAAAGTTTTGACTGACCTCCAATCGCTCCCTATGGTGTCTTTGGCTTCTATCTTCAAACGAGCAGCTAACCTTTCTTCAGAGCTTGCAATTATTTTTATTTGCGGAGATATTTCAATACCCTGCACTTTACCTCCTAGTACCTTCTTATCTCGCATTCTTAAAATTTGGTCGGGCCTTGCTCCTAAATTCCTTAATTGTGAATAATCTTTAACCGCTTCTGGGAAGAAATAAACCATGGAGATAAGCTGGGCTTTGGGATAAATATAGGAAATATATTTGTTATTGGCTGCTTTGAGGTATAGCGGAAGAACTTTTTTCTCAGCTCCTACTATCTTTGATAAATCAAGGGGAATAAGAGTCCATCCAGTTAATCCTGCGCCTATTTGTTTAAAATACCCATCTATTCTGGAAGGAATACTTATGTCCTGCGCGGGCGAAACCCATCCTTTTGTAACCAAAAAACTTGATTTTCCTAGAGTCTTATCTACGATTAAATTCCTAAACCCGAATACAGGGCCTGTAACTATATGCATCGGAGAAAGCACGGCACCTGTCATTCTCTGGTAAGCGGTTATAATCGCAGTATCGGGCAAGCGAGCTTTGGATGAGGCACCTTTTGCCTCTGGGCGTTTTAAACCCATGCTCTGCCTAAGGCCTCCCATCATCCAAACATTAGCAAAAAAGTAATCTGCTCCTAGATATTGACCTTCTGTATCCCGAATGAGAGCATGACCTTCCGGTTCAACAAAATTCTTAAACCCCTTAAAAGAATCGTATTTTTCAATACCAGATGCGAGGTAGTTTAAAATAGCGCCACTTTTAACTAATTTTCCCGGCGTACGTTGACCCCAAATTTTTTCTTTTATTCCCACTGCATTAGCTGCGCTACCAGCTATACTATCAACTACATTTACACCTGATTCAGGTATAGAAGTAATAAAGCCGAACATACCCCAGGCAGGTGAAGCTATTCCTCCCTGAACAAATCCTTTTACACCTCCTATAACTCCTCCTGTATTCCATCCACTTCTCGTATAATAAGGTGCGGTAAAAGCAACACGATAAGGAAAACCGGCAAATCCTTCGATAGTTGCTATTATTTGAAAAGGAATAGCAAGGCCTGTTCTTAATATAGACTCTGCCAGAAATGGTTTATAGTCAGGGTAGGTAAGCTGATAAGCTATAGCTCCAGAATAGCCCCCTGCTGAAACTTGCGACACTGTATCAGCTAAATCATTGGTATGTTTGGCCTTATCTAAATTTCCTAAAACAGCATAGCCGCCGGCTTTAAGTCTTAGCCCCATATTTAAACCGGTTGCCCTTAATCCCAAAGGATTCTCAAGGCTAAGAGGATGAAAAGCATTTTCTTTCTTTAATTCATTCTCATTAAAAATGAAAAGGGCATCAATTGTCCCTGCTGTACCAAGGTAAAATCCCGCTCTCGGCACAACTTCAATTGCCAGAGATTTTCCCAGAAAAACCGGACCATCCCAAGCTACTGTCCGAGCTAATATTCCAGCTTTACCTAAGTTAGAAGCTTGAGACCATCGCGCAGTTGCGGCTGAATCAAACTTTACTACCCTATGCAGTCTAAAAGGCGCCCCAAAAGCATCTTTTGTTCCCCCTTTTATTCCATGCCAAATACGGCTGGCTATTTCTCCAACGCGGCCGGCGTGGCCAAGGTTAAAACTTGCATTGGTATCTCTAAAGAATTTTGGCAAAGGCACTTCTGGTATGCGCGAAGAAATTGACTGGGTTAAACTGTTGATTGTCTTTGGCAGCCACTGGCCGGCTTTAAACAGATAGAGCTTAGCGATGTCTTTATATCCGAATTTACCTAAATCTATGGCGGTTACTATTCTTCCATTTGTGAAGCTCGTGTATATAGGTGTATAATACTTCTGCTTAGAGATTACTCTATCCAGCCGATAAGCATTAACTGCTATTTTGCTTCCTGTATATGCTCTCTGTAATGTGCCAAATACAAATGCATCGCCTACACCTTCTATGCCCCAAGAGGCTCCTTCATGAATTGTTGGAGCTTGTCCTGTTGACGAATATTTAGATGCAGTATTTAGCCCTATATTAGCGGGTACAGCTATAGGAAGCCATCTCAAGGCATTTGAACTTAGAGAAAGAACCGTAGCAGAACCTCCGTATAATGCGCCTGCTCCTAAAGTTCCTATTGCTATAGCTGCGGTTTGAGTAACGGGTTTAACAAGGTATTCATAATTCTTGTCTCCCACAGTTCCTCTCCAATAAATTTCATTATTTTTATCAAATTTATTCCAAGCAGTAGTCAGTTTTCCGAGTTTGCCATACTGCTCATTCCAGAGATTATCTCCAATACTGGTGCGGAATATGTTTCTATTCGACCAACCTAAGATACCGCCCACTACATCATGGCCAGAAATTATTGTCCTTTCTGCAAATCTGTTTGGGCCAGATACTATATCTCCGGCTTTGTTATAACCATTAGCGTATAAAACAGAAGAGATGCCCTGCGTAGGAATACCAATATAGATAGGCCCGGTTATTGTGGTATATTTTAATGATGTCAGCCAAATATTTTTAGCTAAGCTTCCACCGCCCCGCTCCATCTGTAGTGTCCATTTGGCAAAATTATAACCCTTTGAGCCGATAGAATTAGCTATCCCTCCCGCGCGGCTAAGTCCAACACTCGCGGTTGGGTTGCTAATCAAGCCCTTAACTCCGGTTGGTAGATATTGAGAAATTGCTGGTAAAGAACGCGAATACTTTATGGCTGTTCCCGCGTAACCTAAGACGCCGGTAATTGTCCCGCTAATCACACCATTGGGATTGGCGATTACCAGGGCATTGAACGCTTGGTCATTCTCCTGTCCACGGGTTAAAGTGGATGAACTGAAAAACGATGCCTTCTCATTCCATTTAGCATCCCATTGCTGTTTGGTATAGACATTCCCTCCAAACATTGCTGTTTGCTTTTGCGCATCATAAAATTGATAATGGAACACTTTAGCATCCGCTATTTTATTCGCGCTCCAGTATTTTTCATTACGCAGTTTAGAACTAAAGGTGGTCTGGTCTATTGCCCAGGTTGCTTTTTCAGAAAGAGTATTTTTTATTCCGGAGAGGCCGTTAGATATTGTCTTGGTCCAATTACTATTAGTTACTGCCATTCCTGCCCGGGGATTACGGGTAAGCACGGCAGTGGCTATGCCGGCAGTGGATTTAATGCTCTGGATATTAATATTGCTCAAGGGAGAAGTGAAGCTTCCTATGGATAAGCCGGTTGCTCGTTTAACTGTGTTCTGGACATTCACTGCGGAATTGTAGATGTTGCGGGCATTAGACACAGTAGATCGAATAGATGATACTGTGCTCGTCCAATTGGTATTCGCTAACGTAGACCCAAGCGCCGGATTCTTGGTAACCAATCCCACTGCCAAACCCACCGCGGTTTTTAAAGAACGCAGGCGGCTATCATTGTTTTCCTTTCCGCTGATTTGTAATGCCTCTTGGTCGGAAAGAGGGACAATCCCATTCTCCACTAAATCCTCCGCTGAACTGTAGGGGAGGTTTAAACCTCCCCTACTATTTTGAGAGGAAAGGGATGAGGCAAGAATCAAGCAATTGCCGGTAAAGCCTTTGAGGAAGATCTCTTTGGACATATTGGCTTCTTCTTTGTCTTCTTGGTAATAAACCTTGTCTTCAGTTATGCGGGTTATTAAGACAAAGTGCTCGGATAAAAGATAGGTAATGAATGGAAATAAAGGGGACGGTTCTGTTTTTCCTGAGTTTGGTGTTAGAAAAACAGAACCGTCCCCTTGATTCAATGCCGAAGCGGGAATTTTGACTAAAGCGGTCTTAAGGCCAAAGGAGATGGCGGTTTTATTCAGGGCAAAAAGGGATAAGGCGAGTTCACCTTTTAATTCCCTCAAATTGCCTGAGAGGAAATCAACCATAATCGCCCGGGTTGCCAATTCCTCACGAGTTACTTTAATACCAGATTGGACAAATAATGCATTCAGCGCGTTGATGCCACAGTTGTTATCAACCTGCGTCTTGGGATCCTTAAGCCACAGGTTAATTTGTTTTGCCACTGAACCGGTAATATAGAGCGGTGGTTTTTGGCTGGAGGCGGTTCCTTGGTTTGAGTCAGAGTAGGGCAGGTTTAAACCTGCCCTACTTAAGAAATCTATTAATCCCTGGCTATAAGCGCCAGGTGAGGAGATTTTATTCAGGCCGTTGACCGCAAAATTAAGAATTCCCGCACTGACACTTTGCAGGATATTGCTGATTTTATCATAAAGATTGCTTCGTCGCTCCGCTCCTCGCAATGACACAGGGGAAGTTCCTTGCGATGACACAGGAGCACCCTGTCCACTTCCAATGGCATCAGGGTTATGAATGGACATTGTTTCAATTACTAAATCTTTATCCAGTTGAACCTGATTTAATTGTTTATAGGCAAGTGAATTCAAGGAGCGTTGGACATTATCCGCTACAAGATAAGTTAAAAATCCGTTTTTGCCCTGGTTAACGAAATAAGAGTGATTCCAGATTGTGGTGGGGTCATAGCCCATTGCCTGGGCTGCCTGTTCTGGTAGGAATACCGCAATAACAATAAAAGCAACCGCGCGAATCCAAGTCTTAAAACTTGACTTGAATTCTTCTTTGGGTTGCTTAATACTGTTTTCTGTCTGCTGCTGATTTATATTCATTTTTTACTTACCTGTAGTATTAAATAAAAAATAAATACTTCCCCTTACCCCAAGACTTTTCATTTTTTTAATGAAGCTTCTTTGCATAAGGTTACAGATTACTAAAACGTTTTTAAAATTTTTTATTAAGTTCTTAAATAAAAAATGAGTTGTCAGCTCCAACTTTCGTCGGTACTGGCAACCCGGCTGTCCTTGACACTATTTCTTGATTTTAGGATCCGTGGCTTTGTGTCCTTAGATTACTCTAAGTTTACCTTTTGCACCTTTTCTATTTACACTCAAATATAACACCCCGGATAGACGCTGTCAAGTAGAAATTGCACTAATTTTGGTAGCGCTTTCTTTCTGTAGCCTACCCCCAAAAAACCCTTAAAATAACGAATCAGGGCAAATCAGGGACCGTTTCTATTTTTCGATACTTTTCGAAAAATAGAAACGGTCCCATTATTTTCAGTAGGGGAGGTTTAAACCTCCCCTACTATTCTTCGGTCGCCCTGCTCCCTCAGAATGACAAAATGGCCATTTTAAGAGATTACCTGCCATTAGGCAGCTTAAACAAATCTGATTGGACAAATATCAAATTAGAATGGACAATAATTAGAATTTATTTCACAGACTGGACAAAAAAATACGACCCTATTTCCCGATTGGCTAAGAAACTGTTTCAAGCCTGATAGGAAAATGGGGCCGTAGGCAATCTCAATTCATCCCAAACCGTGGCTTGGGAGGCTCATCCGGCGGTTCAATTAATCTCTTAATCGCCTCGAATATTGCCTGGATATCTGTCTCATGCAATTGGTATTTCCGTTCCAATTCCTCAAGTTTCTGCGCTAAGTCCTTATGCGTTAACAAGACTTCGCGCAGCTTTACGAATGCCCGCATAATAGCGATATTAACCTGGATTGCGCGTTCAGAATTCAAAACTGTAGAAAGCATTGCTACGCCTTGCTCAGTAAATACATACGGTAAATATCTTCTACCACCCCATCTTGAGGTCACATTTTGTGACCTCAAGATGGCAACCTCTTGTTTTATAAGCTGATACATAAAATCTTCCGGGAACCTTTTTGCATTTCGCTTTACACTTTGCAAAAGAACTTTAGTCTTTACACCATACATCTCTGCCAAATCCCTATCCAACATCACCTTTCTGCCCCTCACCAACAAAATCTTCATTGCCACTACTTCTGCCGAAATCTCTTTTGCGTTCATTTAAGCTCTCCTTTCTAATATAATTGACGTAATAATCAATTAAATCTAACTAAAAAACAGACTGGACAATTTTAATAGGGGCACCGACAAAAATACGACCCTATTTCCCGATTGGCTGGGAAACAGGGTCGTATTCGTAGATATTTAAAAAAGTCAAGTAAAATTTAAAGGTGTATTTAAAAAAGTCTATTTAGCTTAGAATTTCATCATTCCGCCCTGGGTAAACTGTAGCAAAATAGGGCCGGCAACAATGATTAAAACTACTGGAAGGATAAATACCAACAGGGGAAATAACAGCTTAATCGGAGCTTTTAAGGCCATCTCTTCGCCTCTTTGGAACCAGCGCAGGCGGATTTCCTCTGACTGCATCTTTAATGCCTCGCTAATAGGCGAGCCGATCCTGTCTGCCTGTAAAAGCGTCCTCACAAACGAGCTGATCTCAGGATTATTGATGCGATTGGACATATTCTTTAACGCATCACGCCGGGCACTGCCCATTTGTATTTCGTGGGCCATTATCTTCATTTCCTCAATCAGCGCGCAGGGCCTGAATTCCTGAATTACCCGGTTAACCGCCACCATAAAATCCAGGCCTGCCCCTACGCAGATATTCAAAAGGTCAATTACCAAAGGCAGGTCTTTCACAATCAGGGCGCGCCTTTTCTTAATCAAGTTATTCAGCCAGATGTCCGGTGAAATAAAACCAACGCCGGCGCAAATAATCAGTATCAGGAGTTCTGCGTGAACAGCAATAAAAGCACCCAGCGGCACTGCCCCGGCCATAAACAATTTTAATATCATAAACTGGCTGGCGCTCATTTTATTATTTGAGGAAGCTAAGCGTTTATGCAAATCGCTCGAAGTGAAAGAGAGCATAGATTTGCCGAACAGGCGCTCGATAAAACTGACCGGCCCGCTTAAAATATTTTTAAAATTAAATGCTTTTAGCCCGGAGGCCGACGGGCCGGTAATCTCAGAAGGCAGATGCACCTCTTCCACCAGCTTACGGTTAGAAATATGATAGGCCGCAAATCCAATACTGATAAACAACAAAAAAATAATCAGCGCGAGTTCCATATTTATATCTCCACCCGGCTTAATTTCCGGATTAAAATTATCCCGATTATTTCGGAAATCACCGCCCAGGCAAGCAGCATCTGGCCGGTTTTATCTTTAAGCATGATGTCAAAATTGCCCGGGTTAGTGAAATACATAAAAACCCCAAAGGCAATCGGCAAAAGGCCCATAATCGCCCCCTGCAGCCGCCCCTGCACAGTGAGTATCCTTACACGGTCATCTAATTTTCTTTTTTCCCTAATGGTATGCACTAAATTCCCGAAAATTTCAGTCAAGTCACCTCCGGTTTCCCGGGAGATGCTGATAGCGGTAGTCAATAATTCCAAATCATCTAAAGGTATTCTTTGCTTAAGATGCGCCAGGCAATCTTCTAAGCTTACGCCCATTTTATTTTCTTTGATCACCAGGGCAAACTCATCGCTAATTGGCGCGGGCATTTCTTCGGTAAGCACCTCAAATGCCTGGGGTAAACTCATCCCCGCCTTAAGCGAGCTGGAAAGAAGCATCAGCGCATCTACCAACTGCTTGGCGAAATTATTCAGCCTTTTTCGGCCCATATTTTTAATCCATATCCGGGGCAATAACAAACCCAGGCCTACGCCCACTAAAACACCAAATGGATTATTTAAGATCATAAATCCCAGCGTGCCCAGCACCAAAGGCGTAATCGTAAACACAGATAGTAAACGGCGCTTTTCAGTATAAATAAACATCTTATGCAATTCCTTGGAGGCATTTTCCATACGCTTGCCCTGCAGCTGGGAATAGCGGCCTAAAAGTAGAGGAATCAATTCATACGCCAAACCAGCGATTGATCCAAAAATAAGCAAAATAATTAGTAGTCTCATTTTTACATTCCCGGTAATCCGCCGCCGCCTGGTGGCTGCGGTTTTAGAAGGGTCCTGGACGTTTGCCTGCCAAAACCAAACACATCTCCGGCTTCCTTCCAGCGGCCGCTTACAGCCCGTTTAACATAAACTTGCATTGCCAAAAGCCCGGCGATTACAATCGCAATCAGTAAACTATATTCTACCACGCTCATCCCTTTTTTTCTCATTTTATTTATTTCGGCAGCTCTTCCGGTTTCCCGAATATGTTTAAATTCTTAGGCGTATAAAAATCTATCTTCGGAGGCGCGGTGGTGCCATCAGCCGCTACGGTCGTGCGCGTACTTTCATACTGTTTATGCCGTTGCACAATATTATTCCCGAACCAGACAAATATTTGCGTGGTCGCCACCAAAAAAAGGATCAGGCAAATGAAAGCAGTGGTAAATTCAAGCGCGACCTGGGCTTTTACTTGGTAATTTTCCATTCCGATACTCTATTCCTTTCAAAAGGAGAGCTTATATTTTCCACCCCCGAGCTGCTCCTAATTTTATGGATAATTGTCGTGGGATTTCCGGCTTTATCCTTAAAACTGTATGCGGCGGTACTTGCGCTTGTCCCGGGAGTTTCTTCTATGGTCAGCGTACCTCTGCGCTTGATCTTCTGCTCTGAGTCCAACAATACCCCCTGGACATTATCCTGCGTTACATCCGGGATACCGTCCCTGTCCACATCACTATTTAATTGCATATAATTAGGATTAATCCCGCCAAAATCCGGTCTTAATAAACTTATCCAGTCAATAGGCTTCCCGTCAGAACCATCCGGCGGAACCGGCGGAATAGTCTCCACTCCAATAATCTGATATTTTATAAACTTCTTCGCCGAACCCGCGCCCGCCGGCTTCAAATAAACCTCAGTAATTACCTCTTTCTCATTATCCGGCAGCAATACCATTGCCTGCTTAGGAGAATCCGGGGTAGGCTGGTAACATTTCACATTTGACCAGCTTATCAACTCTGGTTCATTATTACCGGGAAGTATCGCGTAAAATTCAGTGCCATTGGCAATAAAACCATAGCCCGCAGTCGTGTATTCGCGCTCTACTCTCTTCGCCACGTCTTTATCGTTAAACACGTATTTTACTCTGGGCAAAAGTGACTCATTGCTAATGTCATATTGATCCTGCATAGTATTACCCCAGGCCACCTCTGCGCCGGCTTGCATGGAAACAACACTACCCGCGCCAAACATATCGCGCGGATCAGGAATATGCTTGTCTTCAACCATCACCACCGAAGCTGAGGCATCCGGCCGGCCGGAAGCATGTGCTTCAGATAACGCCCGGCGAAAAGCAGCCATCTGCATATCCTGCTGGTAATTATAGCGCACTCCGTAACTGATCAAAAAAGACAAAACCAATAAAAGAATCGAACCAAAGGTTGCCAATTCCGTCAGGGTCTGCGCTTTTTTATTAAAATAAACCATCTTCAAATTCCCCTAATGTTTCTTTTCCGCTTTTCTCGGTAGTCTCATCAATACTTGCCTCTGTCTTCATTCCGTAGACAGGCAAACCATATTGATCAAGCAAAGGTTTGCCGTCCTTGTCCAAGGGAACTAAAGATTGTATTATCCCTGTGGTGGAAGTTGTTTCTGTGATAATTTTTGACTCCACATTCAACGGTGTATATTGTTCGCCTAACTCATCTCCTGCCTGCCTGAGTTTACCCTGCACTCCCCGCCTGAGGTAAAACTGCATCCCTAAAAGCGCTGCCACTACGCAGGCAACTACCATGGCGTATTCCAATGTCGATTGCGCGCTTGCCTTAGCTGAGCCATATTTTTTAATTTGTATTATCATAATTATTTTATTATGGAGTGCCACCGGGCGGTGTTGCCTTACCTTTTTGCTTTTCCAGCGCGCCGAATGTGCCTGCACCCTCTAATTTATAAGTTGCCTCCCAAGCGCCGGTAGTCTGAGCCGTGTCCTTATCTATGATCTTGGTTCTCATCGGAGAGGCAACCGTTGCCGGTCCGATGCTTGGAAGCACACGACTTATTGTTACTATCTCATGTTGCCCATAAATATTGCCATCGCTGCCGGTTACCCCCACAATTTCTTCTGTTTCCGGGTCCTTCACATAACCGGAGTAGGTCCTAAGTACTGTGAGTTTACTGTCTACGGTTGATAGAGGAAACCCATCCGGGTCAAATCCGGTAAAATCACCTGTGCGGGTATTCTCTCCGCCGATAAGCGTCCTGTCTTTAGGGTCGGTGGTAAACTGGTAGTAATAAACCCGGCTGCCTTTTATTTCTGTTTGAATAAATCCCTTGATCTTATCTCTTTCCATTCTTTCTTTATACGCTGTCATTGCCGGATGCCAATCCGCTGACGCTAAACTTTTCGGGCCGCTATACTTTGAAAGGGTATCCACGGTGATTTTTTTGTCTGACTTAAACTTTAAAGGATTTTTAGGATCTTTGGGATTTTTATATTCAAATTTAACTAATCCAGACTCAATTACTCCTTGTTGAACATAGGCGGCTCCTTGAACCCCTGTCAAAACCTTGCCATCTTTATCGTAGACCACCGGCAGAGGATTACCGTCTATATCCAAACTGGTAAAATTACCCGTAGCAATATCTTCTATGCCAATGCCGCGGTCTTTCTTTATTTTCGTTGGATTATCGGGATCCTCGATATAAACATTATAATAAAAACTATTGCCTGCCCGCTCTCTAATAAAGAATTCTCCGGCGATCAATTTATCCTTATATGCTGTTGCCAGCGGATGCCACGCCCTGGTTGCTTCATCCACCTCGATTCTACCCTCTGTTTGCTCTCCGGCCAATGTATCGGCAGAGGTTTTTACTATACCCTGTATGCCCCGCTTAATATAACTCTGCATACCTATCCCGGCTAAAGTAACCAGGACAATTACCAACACATATTCATTTATACTCTGGCCGATTTTGCGCATTTTCATTTTATTGCACATCCCTTTTGGCTGTGCCTTTGACTTCTGTGCTATCTTCAAGAGAATCCCGGGTTGTCAAACCTTCATATTTCATATCCTCATTAACTATTTTAAATTGCTTAACTGTAAATTTGTCCCGGACATAGTATGGCTCATATTGTTTAGGGCTTGCGGCCTGTTTAGCTGCATGATCTACCAATTCCCGGTATCTTCCCTGCAAACCCCTTTTTACATAAAGCTGCATGCCCAAAACCGCGGCTAAAACTAATGCCAGACAAATGCTATATTCAGCCACGCTTTGCGCCCTGCTTATTCTCGATATTCTATTTACTATACAGGTTCTCATCCTTACCCCAAGCCTCAATCTTTTCATCGGCGAGACTCTCTTTTTTCTGCACTCTGCCAGAGCCGGATTCAGCACCGCCTAAATCAATATACTTTTGAGTTGTAGCTTTGTTTTTAAGAGTCTGTTCTGTATAACTCTTACTGGTTGTTTTGAATTTTCCGGTATGTTTAGTAGGGTCATATTGCTCGCCAATATCATCGCTAGCTGACTTTAATCTTCCGGCATAACCATGCTTCATATAATGCTGCATCAGCAAAAGCCCGGCAATTATCACTGCGGTTATCAATGCATATTCTAATGTGCTCTGGCCCTTTTTGTTAAACATCTTTGTTCACCTCCTTATTTAGATTCAGCGCTGGTTGTGCTAAGGACTGTCTCAACCCCGCCTGCATCAACCTTGGTTTCCTCTTTTACGTCACTACGAGTAATCGCGCCGCGATACCCCAGTTCTTCATTAGCAGTTCTCTCGCTTCTTACTTTTGTATCGGATTCCGCGTAATACGGCTCATATTGATTACCAGTAAAGGTTAAATTAACGCCACCCACATCTTGCGCTGTACCGGTGTGGTTCACTGCTTCTTTGACCCTTCCCTGTAAACCCCTCTTAACGTAAGTCTGCATTCCTACTGCCGCGGCGATTATTAACGCGATAAGAATCGCGTATTCTGCTGTATTCTGGCCCTTTCTGTTCAACATCTTTTTCACCTCCTCTAAAAAATTTACTTTGGTAATTGCCCTGTGGCGTACTCAATCGTCTTCTTTGCATCCTCTAAACCCTTATTCACTCCTTGGGCGATAAAGGTCTTTGCCGCTACGGCAACCGCAACAATTATCACCGTTAATACAATCACATACTCCAAGATACTCTGGCCCTTTTTCTTGCGCATCTTACTCTCCTCCTTTTGATTACGGCGTATTTATCTGCTCCTCGATAATGTTAAAATTTGCCTGCACCGAACGCTGCATATACATATTCATCGCGATAAATGCTGCCGCGACAATAGCAATTAATAATGCGTATTCAATGGTGCTTTGCGCTTTGTTTTTCATTTTACTATTTCCGTAACTGCGGCATTAAAAGCCTTCTCGCAAGAATCTTTGATGCCTTTAAAATATGTTGATTCCGCAAAAATTAAGACAGCCGCCACTACGACGGCCGTTAGTATTACGTATTCAAATATTGATTGCGCTCTTCTATTAGAGAATTTTCTTCGCGCAAAATGGCTTTTATCGGCCTTTTTAAAAGCCATTATAAACCCCCTAAAATAATTCGTCAAGCGCCTCTAACTACCGTCGAGAAACGCATTTTTATTTTACATTTAAAGATTACCACGCAGGGTTGTGCTTGTCAAGTAGATATCCCTCATGAAAAGAAAGCGTTTCCAGCGGCTTAAACTTGCAGGAATAAGGGTCGTATTCGTTCAACAGTAGGGTGGGTTTAAACCCCGACTTTCAACAGTAGGGTGGGTTTAAACCCACCCTACTGAGGGGAAAGTGACCCTTATTCTTGAAAAACAGAAACGGTCCCATTATTTCCCTTTATTTGCAGATTGGACATTTGGCTTTGGACATTTATCGGCTAATTGGACATTTATTTATTCGATTTTAATGATATTGCCTAGTTTTGTTTGAGTAAGTTGAATGGTGCCTGCCAGAAGCTCAATGGCTAAAGACGCGCCAAAATAAACCGGGCTAAAGCGAAAAGGCCTAAATACGGAAAGTAAGCCAATAACCTTGCCATTTTTGTCCAGAAACAGCACATCTATTGGAAAACGCATAAATAGGGTATGAATGCTAGAGCAGGGCTTCAAAATCAAGGCTTCTCCTTTTTCCAGAGAGTTACGGTTAAGTAACCCCACCAGCCGCTTATAAAACGTATCCGCCACCCTTGCCCTATCCGCCAAAACCGCGCTATTGCTCTGATTAATAATTTTCATTTAATTTTCTCTGTTAGAAGCTTTTTTAAGGCTCACAAGAAATTTCTCATCCACCTTATATCCTAACGACACTGCCTTATGCGTATCTTCCCAACTTTTATCATATTTCTTCATTAAAAAATACACCATCGCGCGATTGGCATAAACATAACTTAAATTTGGGTCAATTTCTATTGCCTTGGTATAATCCAAAAGAGCCTCATCAAATTTGTATCTATCCGCATAAACAACCCCACGGTAAAAATAAGCGTCCGCGTACTTCGAATTAATGCGGATAGCGGCATCAAAGGCAATCAGCGCTTCCTCGTACTTCTGTTTTTCAAAATAATTTTTTCCTCTGTGGAATGACTCTTCTTCCGGTTCTTGAGCATAGATATTTCCGCTAGTTGAAAATAGCATCATCCAAATACTTACCCCTACAATCAAAATTTTACCATAATAACTCCAAAAACTATTTTTCTTGGACATATTTTTAATTAATTCCCGCAAAGAAAGAACCCTCCGGGTATACTTGTTTAACCTTAGATTCAACTAACTGATAAGAAACATCTCCGGTCTCTTTAAACCATTTGGATATCCCCTGGGTGCGATGCTGCTTCAATGCCTCCATTGAAATCTGGCGGTATGTTTTATTTCCGGAAAAAATATACTCATCCGGGTTAATTGTAATTTTTACTGGAAAAGCGTTCATCTCTACAGCCCTTTGATAAAACTTAAGCGGCTGCCAAGGCAGGAGCCCATCTGCAATCATCTCAGGATAAACCCCCGGGCTGCCTGCCAAATCAAACGCCTCTCTAGCCAACATGACTAAAGCCCGATGCTGGCCATGCTCCTTAGAATTAGTTTCATTATGTTTAGTAATAATGACCTGTGGCTTAATCAGGCGGATGAAATAAACTAGTTTTTCTAAAGTGTCTTCTTTGCCCCACTTCTGGAATACATCTGCGATAGAAGACGTATAACCAAAATCTGTCTTGCCTAAATAATATACTTTTTTTACCCCTAAAATTGACGCGGCTTTGGCCATCTCTTGACTGCGTAAAAAACCCAATTTCTCATATCGGGCAGAACCTATCTTATTTTCTCCTCCTTCCCCGCGCGTAGCCAAAAGCAGGTAAGTTTCGCAATTAAATTTCTTATTAAAATAAGCAAGCGCTTCGCCATCTTCATCATCAGGATGGGCAGCCAAACAGAGGATGCGTACCCGGCTTTTATCTATCTTGCTTGTTTGCTCTTCCACTCTTTCTCTAAAAGAAGCCAGGCGGGGAACTATGCTCTTTGCCTCTTTTGCTCTCTTTTGACTATCCGGCCAATCATCAAATGCCTTTTTAAACAAATAATAAGCGCACAGGGCAGTATCCTCGTCGGGAAATTTTTTTGTCCAGGTGACGGGTAAATCCGCCATATCCTCATACGGTTTAATCTCAAATTTTCCGTTAGAATAGATCGTTAACGGGGAAAGATGATTCGGGTTTGGCGCGGTATATCCTTTTTCCTCCAGCTCTGACCAGGCCTTAATCAGTTTATCCATGCTATTAAGCAAAGAAGCAGCCAGCGCCTGGCGCCTCGCTTTATTTAATTTTGAAAATAAAGAAAACGCCTGTCGTTCACTATATAAATGCCTGATTTTTGTTTTTTTAAAAGATAGGGAAGGAATCTTAACTCCTGCCTTAAGAATCAATCGTTCAAATTCCCTGCCCATGATATACGCACTGCGCGTACAAAAATTATGGCCATAGGCAATTAAACCTCCTTCATACTGGGTAGCAATAAATAGGGGAATCTTAGAGTTATTTTGTAGTTGCGGTATGATTTCAGAATTGCGCGGCAAAATGCCCGCGAGATTATACTCTCTTAATATTTCTAACCATTCCCGGGTATCTTTTTCTTTAGAGGTGTAAGTATCTGTAAAAAGTTTTTGGGCGATTTTTTCTTCCAAGGACATATCTTTAAGCAGGTATTCTAACGGCCGTTTAAATATCCTTTCTTTATCCTTAAGTATTCTCCTGACCGACGCATCTATCTCCTCTTCTTTAATTTTCCCTTTAACCACTGCCTGCTTTACCGAATTAATTACTCCCATTATCACCTTTTTTGCCTGTTGGGGAGAATCTACATAAAATAGGCCGATATCCGCCCCGGACTGAAATGCCCTTACGATAATCTCGCCGATATAGGGTTCTTTAATTTTTTCAATTCTTGCGTATTCTTCAATTGCCTGCATATTTAAAAGTTCATCGGTAATAATTACGCCTTCAAAACCCAATTCTTTTCGCAAAATCTGAGTTTGGACTGCAGAAGACAAAGAAGCCGGTTCTTGGCTCAAATAAGGATAAATGGCATGGTCGCTCATTACCCAGAAATGCCCATTTTTTTTAATCAGCTCTTTAAAAGGTACCAGGTCGCGTTCATAAAGTTCTTTTTTTGATTTTTTTATTACCGGCAGTGAAATATGCGTATCGGCGTTACTGGAGCCCAAACCGGGAAAATGCTTGACTACCGGTATTACCCCTGTTTTATTCGTCCCGGTAACCGCGGAAAGAACCAATTCCGCGACAAAAGAAGGATGCTCGGAATACATCCGGCCCTTTCTAGCCAAAGGGTTGCGCATATCTTCCAGGGAATCAGCGATATCAGCTACTGTTCCAAAATTTACATTATACCCCTGATTCTGCATTACCCTGCCAACTCTTTCCCATTCATCCATAATTTCATTAAGATGGCTTTGCTTATCCGGGGGCGCATCCCAGAATATTTCGTTATCTTTGATGAAGCTTTCCGGTAAAATCTTTGCTTCTTCTATATTCAGCTGCGTGCGATATTCTTCCAGCGCCTGTTTTTTGTTTTGTTTAAAGCTAACGATATTTTCACTGCGGGGAGGCTTCTCGGTAAAAACAGCAGGGGCATCCAGTAATGCCGAATTTTTATCCGGCCAAATAGAATATCCTTGCCCTGATTCCATAACCGGAGGATGAATAAGATAATAGGAGGCCCTCAAAGAACTAATCCAACTATGTTTACCCGTGCCCGCCAATTTATTTAAAGCATCAAACACCAACTTGGTAGCAGCCTGATGATCGGGAGCCCCATCTAAAAGATGGGGAGTATAAATACTTTTCGGTTTATATTCCTTTAAGATATCCTGAATGTCTAATAGGATATTTTCCCGCGTATACCCCTTCTTTGCGTAATTATAAGTTATCTTGTAAGGAGAGAAAATCTTTTTTGTAGTTTTTGATTTATAGAAATTATACGGGGCGGTTTTTGAATTCTGGCGGTTAGCATTGTATCTTTCTCCCCAAAGAGATGATAGGCCGCTATCAGGATAGCTTAGAAATATTATGTCTTCCTTCCTGAGGCCGAGTTTTCCGGTTGCCCGCAATGCTTCTTGCTGGCGTTTTTCTCCCAAAGAAATATAATCTTCAGGCGTAAGGAGCTCCGCGTTTATATAACCATCTCCGTTGGTTAAAAAAACAACCTTTACTTTTTTGTTTTCTTGGATTGCTTTAAGGATGGTTCCGCCGCAGGCGAGGGTTTCATCGTCAGGATGGGGAGAGAAAACGAGGATATCAATCCTTCGATATTGCTCAGGATTGATGGTGAGCGAAGTCGAACCATCAACCAAGGATTCTGCCGGCGCTAAATTGGCGCTGAAGATAAAAAAAAATATGAAAAAATGAGGAAAATATATTTTTTTTTAATCACACTTGGTCTCAGCTATATAAATATCCTTTTTTTCCGGGCCATAATGCGCTGTGCTGCAACTGGTAATGGCATAATTATTGAGAAGCTCGTCGATATCCGGCTGACAGTAAGTTCCGTGGCAGTCAGCACAACAAGAAGAACTGGGATTAAGCTTTCCCGTATTTTGAATATCATTTATCATTAGCTCTAATTTACGTTTATTAAAATCCGGCTGGCCCGGTTGTTTGCGGCGGCGCAGCTGCCATTCGGCTATGTCCGTTGGCTGGTCCTGGTCATAACGCGAAGTGGTAACCTTAACATCTCCCTGATAGTTATTTAGCTTACGGCAGATCATCGCACCAAACCATTCTACACTTTCGGTAATACCAGGTAAATTATCAGGATACCCGTCTATTCTCACGCGCGCAAGATGAGAATACTGCGTTTTACCCTCAACCGGTTTATCTTTCCAGGCGTAGACAATTTCTGTTCTTTTGAGGAATTCAGGAAGATTAGTATCGTAAACTGTGTTGCCGTTTAAATCATAAAATGGCTCCCCTGCATCATGAACGCCATTTCCATTGGTATCGGTATAGGGCTCATATGGTCGTGAAGGAAGCTGCTTCATCGCTGCTTCTGCCAGGTCTTTAATAAGCAATTTTATTTTACTGAGGTCATCGTTTAATGCGCGGAGAATCCTGACTGCCTGCTCAACTTCGGTGGGGCCGGAGGTATTCTCCCAGGACATTTGGCCTTGAAAATTGTAAGAATTATCCGTTACAGTACTAGTAGGAGGCGGGCTGCATTGATCGCAGCTATCATTATTAGACACACAAGAGACAGACTTCAGATTATTGCACCAATTAGGCGACCCTCCGAATAAATCTCCATTTTGACAGGCCGGATGCGCAGAATGATCAAATCCGCTGCCGGTGCAGGTTCCATAATTGCCATGCCACCGGGCAGGGAGCGATGTTTCGCATTTATTTCCATCGCACACCTTCCAACAGCTATACTCGCCGCATTCAGTATGCCAACAAGAACAAGATGCAATAGCAGTAAAACAATTATAAACTACATCGCTATCCGGCCTTCCTTCTTCGCAGTAACCTCCATGGTTATCTGATATCCCGGGCTTAATTGTAGAATTATTTAAAGCCTCTAAGGCATTGATCATAGTATTAATACGATTAATGTCTCTACTTAAACGCAGATAAACATCATAATCATCCTTACCATCAATACTTTCTCTGGTGTCGGCATTATGTTTAGTCGGGTCGTAAAAGTAAGGATACCATTGCGATATACTGCTCAGCCGTTCAGAAACCGGTGTATCCAATACTTCTTTGCATCTAAATAAAAACATTTTTAGGTCTTGGTCTATTAATATACTTAAATCGCTCGGCTTAATCTTGCAACCCTCTCCTTCACAGAAAAAATCATTATATTTAGCTCCCAATCGGCTTAATAAACTACTGAGTTTATCCTTTAAAAAACCACCGTAGACGGCGTCGGAATCCATCCGCACTATTCTTAATTTTCCTGTGCCGGCATCCTTAACCCAGTCGGGACAGGAAGAGCCGGAGCAGGTAACCTCGTAATTACGGTCGCCGCTTTTCGGTGTAATCAAAAAAGATAGCTTTGTAATATCATTGCTTGAGTCCCGTTGATCCGCGTCAATAAAACCCTTTATTCCGCTAATAAATACAGCTATGCTGCCTTTCATAGACTCATCATTTACCAAAGGCAATCTTTTGGTATAATACCAGGCAAGAAACCTGCTTGCCTTTTTTTCATTAAGCATTTCCGGGATATCCTTTAAATTGTAAACCGGTTCGCCCGCGTCAAAAACTCCGTTGTTATTAGAATCTTCATAAAAAACGCCTGACCCCGGGGTTTTAGCTTTTAATTCAACATCATCGCTTTGCGTAGCCGATAAACTCTGAAACAGAGCGCTTTCCCGCATTGCGTTATATCCGGACATCTCTTTAAATTTTGCGTTTATCCCGCTCACCACCATACTGCTCAATAGCGCCGTGCCGGCAGCGCCTAAAACAGCGCCCACAACGACTAAAGGGAAAGACACAACAGCAAAAATGCCGATTACTATTGCAGTTAATATTACTGCTGCCAACGGCACCCAGTCAAAAAGGCCGCAGGCCTGGCATGGTTCAGGACACTCCCCGCCTATTTTTAATATCTTCTCCTTATAATAACGGCTCATACTGCCTAATTGCGAAGCCAGGCCCAAGGCAGCCTTATCTGCGGCTTGCGAGGTTGAGGTTTTAATCTGGCTCACTTTGCTGATATTTATAAATACGGCGGTGAATAAAATTATCACGGCGATGACAAAGGTGATTATCACGGCGATCTGGCTGCGGCGGTTTAGCGGTAGGTGTTTGCGGAAGAAATTCATTACTCTTTCTTTTTGAAGGTTTCTTCTGAAAAGATGCTGCCGTTTTTGCGCAGGTCATCTAAAAAGGTCGGCAGTATTCCTGTAGTTTTAAACTCCCCCTGAATTTTTCCCTGGCTGTCAATACCGGACTGCTTAAAAACAAAGAGGTCATTTAATCCGATATGCATCTCATCGGTCATGCCGGTAATTTCCGTTATCTGGGTAATCTTTCTTGAACCGTCGGAAAAACGGGCAGTATGCACAATCATATCAATGCTGGAGGCAATCATCTCGCGGATTGCCCGCAAAGGAATTTCGATACCGCTCATCAGGATCAGGGAATCCAGGCGCGCTAAAACATCTTGCGTGGAGTTGGCGTGAATGGTCGTCATTGAGCCGTCGTGGCCGGTGTTCATCGCCTGAAGCATATCTAAAGCTTCCTGCCCGCGGCATTCTCCGATGATAATCCGGTCCGGCCGCATGCGCAGGGAATTCCTGAACAAATCGTGCACGAAAATCGCGCCTTTTCCCTCAATATTCGGGGGCCGCGACTCCAGGCGTATCCAGTGCTGATGGTCAAGCTTTAATTCCGCGGCATCTTCAATCGTAATCACCCGCTCTCCTTCGGGAACAAACTCCGAAAGCACATTTAAAACCGTGGTTTTTCCTGAACCGGTGCCTCCGGAAATAATTATATTCTTGCGGCAGATAACGCAGGCCTTAAGAAACTCTCCCATGATATTATTTAAAGCATTCAGCCGCTCTAAATCATTAACCTTAAGCCGTTCCCGGCTAAATTTTCTAATCGTCAGCGTCGGCCCGGTAAGGGAAAGCGGAGGAATAATCGCGTTAACCCGTGAGCCGTCGGAAAGCCGGCCGTCAACCATCGGCACCGACTCATCCACTCTCCTGCCTAAGGGCGCGATAATCCGCTCAATTATCTGGCGCACCTGTTCATTGGAGACAAAACGCTTGGAAACTAACTCTAACTTGCCATGCTTTTCAATGTATATTTGATTCTTATTGTTAACTAAAATATCGGTAATTTCAGGGTCGTTGATCAAATCTTCCAAAGGGCCCAGGCCCAAAATCTCATCACTAATCTCTTTTATAAAACGCTCCCGCTCCTCCCGCGAGGAAATAAGCGTCCCGGCTTCATCAGTTAGCGCGGTATTAATCGCTTTCATTGTCTTCCGGCGCAACTCCGCGATTTTTGCCATATCCCCGGCTACATGGTCGAGGCGCCGTAAATCCAATTCCTGAATAACGCGCTTATGCACCCTTTGTTTTAAATCGTCTATTTTCTCTTCATCGGTAAGTTTTCTCTCTGTGGGCTTGCGGCCGCCTAAGGAAAGTGACTCCAGAGAGGAAGTATCCTCTTCTAAAAATTCTTTCTTTTTTTCCGTAATCGAAACAGCCGCTTCTAATTTTTTATGGGTAATAAAAAAATCAGGATGGGTGAGTAGGTCTTCAGCTAATTTATTCAGCACAATACTTACGCGTGAGCGCGGGCTATCCAGCACCACGGGTATCCCGCGGTTTAAAGCAGAGCCCACAACCCTGCCCTCAGACGGAATACGGCTGATTATATCACAGGGCAAAGCCACCCTTACTTCCTGCCAGGATACCGCGCCCGTGCTTTCCGCGCGGTTTAAAACCACGCGCATCATCTTGGCGGGAAAATACAGTGACTGCAGCATCTTAATGTCTTCTTTCGCCTGATAAACCGAAAGAACATCGGGGTTAATCGCCAGTAAAATCAAATTTGTCTGCTCAAGAATAGCGATCAACGCTTTGTTAAATGTCCTGCCGCTATCGCAAACAATAAATTCGTATTCTTTGCTCAAATCATTCAGAACACAAGAAATAAACTTTTCATCTACATACGGCCTTTCTTCGGCAGTTAATATCAAAGGCAACAGATCCATATTCGCGGCGGGATAATGAAGAATATATTCGCCAATCTGGGAAGGGGAATAATTGCCTTTCTGCCAGTCGGGAATAAGATCGGCCAAGGACTTTTTCGGCTTTAAATTCAAAAGCATCGCCATATTGCCCGGCAACTGCAAATCCGTATCAAAGAGTAAAACCTTTTTACCTTTAGTTAATTTCTGGGCTAAGGCAACCGCAAGGTTGGTGACAATAAACGTCCTTCCTACGCCGCCTTTAGTGCTGAAGATAGAAATAACCTGGGCCATATTATTCTAGTTTATAGACAATGGGGATGACTACGCGGAGTTCCTTTTGATTGAGCTCCGCGGGAAATGGGGGATAAGGAGATATCTTTTTAACCATACTCACTGCGTCCTCATCAAATATGCTGTATCCCGATGATTGTTTGACCTTCACCTCTAAAAGCGCGCCCATAGAATTAAGCAGTAAATCTAATCTTACCAAACCTTGCATTTGGCCTTGTTTAGCTGCCCAAGGATAAACTAAATTATCCTGTATACGCTTAGTAATTCTGAGCATGTACTCAGACATCGCCTGGCGGGTTAATTCAGCAGAAGAAATTACTTTGGTTTTACCGGGCAAAGGCGCTTCAATTTTAGCGCTTTCTCTGATTAGAGGTACCTTGGCTGCTACCGGAAGAGGCAGTGGTGTTTTCTCTACTTTAACAAGCGCGGGTTCTTTTATAATTGTGGGAGTAAGCGTAATCACCAGCTCTGTATCGCCTCTCTCTCCTGTACCGCCTCCGGATGTAGCTGTTTTTTTCCTGAAAAATACACCCAACACCGGTATATCCCCTAAGAAAGGGGTTTTGCGGATATCTTCCTCGGACTTTTGTTTGATCAGCCCGCCGATAGCCATCATCTGGCCGTCATTAAGAAAAAGCTGCGTGGATGCGCTGCGCTTGGTTAAAGGATAAGCCTTGGCCGTAGTTGTAGTTGTGCTCCCGCCCGTTGAACCGATGGTCTCCGCTACGCCCACGTCACTAACTTCCACATTCAATGCCAATTTGATCTGCTTATCTTCGGTTATCGTGGGTTTTATCTTTAATTTAATGCCGTATTCTTTATATTCGATATTTGTGCCGCTGGCTCCGGTGGAAGCCGCGATGCTGGTATTAAATACCGGCTTTTCTCCGCCGACTAATAATTCCGCTTCCTTGCCGCTCTGGCAGGCAAGCCGGGGCTGAGAAAGTATGCGCGCCTTGCCTTCTTGAATCAAAGCGTCTAATTTAAAGGTAAACGGATCAGCGCCGGCAGAAGTACCCCGCTGCAAATTTAAAACTTTAAATAAAGTCGAAAACTTTGTGCCCGCGGCGCTAATACCGGGAGAGCCTACTTCCATAAGGTTGAGAGCTCCCGGAAAGGTAAATCCCAACGCCTTAGAAGCATCTTTATTTAATTCCAGAACTTGCACATTAATCTCGACCACCGCCCTTTCTTCCATTAATTGAATAAGATTGGTGGTTTTCCCTTTAAGCGAACTTAAGGCAACATCAATACGCTCTAAATCCGAGGGCGTCTTTACGCTTCCTAAAAGTAAAACCTTGCCTTCACTATCCGACGGCCGCGTAAAAACTTTGGGAAAATTCAATTCCTTTAAAAGGGCGTCTATTCTTTTTTTAATCAAATTCATATCTTCCTGAAAAACCTCTACTTGTAATGTGTGCTGGCCGGCTGCATCCCACCAGACCAAATTGGTTGCGCCCGGGCTCTTTGCTACCAAAATCATATCCCCCTTACTTACCGCAGTGACATCAAGGATATTCGGATTATTAATTACTATTTTGGTTGGGGTATTTACCGGAAAAACCTTGATCTCCGTAACGTATAAAGTTATAAGTTTGAGCTCTTCAGCATAGGCTCCCGCCGCAGACAAAATAAAAAACAGTAAAAATGTAAATTTAAGCATGGTCTTCATTTTTCTTTGTTTGATGATGCTAGAGGAACAATTTCTTTTTGTAAGCCGCGGTATATCTCCACTACCGGCTGGCCTTCCAAACCTATTTTCTCACCTTGGCTGGTGGATAAATAATTCAATAAGGTATCCCAGTCAACCGGAGCAACCGGAGCAACCCCGGTATCCTGCGAGGAACGCAGGGCTAATTTAATCTTGCCGTGTTCCTGGACGAAAGAAAGCAATACCGCTTCCTGGGGCGTAAGCGCAAAAGTAACGGGTTGCGCCGCGGCAGAGCCTTCTTTTACTTTATATTTTGAAGCAACCATTTCATTTCCCATGGCTAACACTTGAATGCCTTGGAAAAGCGAGATTAAACGCGGAGCGGAACTTTCCGTTGCTTGCGCAGCGGCCCGCTTAGGTAAAGTAATGAGCGCGAATATATCCACGTAATCCCCGGGTTTTAGCAAACTGGCGATACTGGAAAGGTTCTCTACAGAAACAGTTATTGCCCTTTTACCTTCGGGCGTAATTTCCGAAAGACTCTTGCCGATATTTCCGGGAGGAAGAAGTTTACTGCTGAGTATCTGCTCTTCGGCGGCAATCGGGCCTGAGGCATTCTGGCCCATTAGCTGCTCTAAAGAGGTAACTGCGCCGGGCTGGATTTATTCCAGCGTTTCCTGTTTTTATGTCAGGTCTTCGGCATTAATCGGAGTTTG
>JAUYBI010000068.1 GCA_030693145.1 Candidatus Omnitrophota bacterium | reverse complement strand
AGTTTAAGAAATTAATTAAAGCCCTGCCGGGCAAACAGTTTATGAGGAATTAAATGAGTAAAAATCTTGTGATTGTGGAGTCACCGACTAAGGCTAAAACCATCAGTAAGATCCTGGGTGATGATTTCCGGGTTGTTTCATCGATGGGGCATATTATTGATTTGCCCGCGAAAAAGCTGGGGGTGGATGTAGAAGATAAATTTAAACCGACCTACGTGGTGATTCCGGGCAAAAAGAAAATATTAGCGCAATTAAAAAAAGAAGCTAAAGGGAAAGAGAATATTTATATTGCTACCGACCCTGATCGGGAAGGCGAGGCGATTGGCTGGCAGATAAAAGAGAAATTATTTAAAGGTAAAAACGTATTGCGGGTAAGTTTTCATGAGATTACTCCGCACGCGGTGGCGGAGGCTTTTAAAAACGCCCGGGAGTTTGATCGCCATATGATTGAGGCTCAGGTTGGCCGCCGGGTTTTAGACCGGATGGTGGGGTATTTCCTGAGCCCTTTACTTTGGAAAAAAATTGCCCGCGGCTTAAGCGCCGGGCGCGTGCAATCTGTAGGGTTAAGGTTAATCGCGGAAAGAGAGCGGCAGATTCAAAAGTTTACCGCCAGTGAATATTGGGAGATTTCCGCGGAATTATTTAAGCCTAAAGTTTCAGGAGAAAGTAATTTTTGCGCTAAGCTGGAAAAAATTGAGAATCAGAAAGCAGAGATTAAGCGTAACCAGGATGCTCAAAGTATCTGTGATCAGTTAAAAGACAAAGAGTTTAAAGTTTTAGAGATTAAAAAGACAGAAAAAAAGCGTTATCCTCCGGCCCCGTTTATTACCAGCACGATGCAGCAGGAGGCGTTTAATAAGCTTAGATTTAACGCTTCCAAGACGATGTTGATCGCGCAACAGCTTTATGAAGGTATTGATATTGGTGAGGATAATCCCGTAGGTTTAATTACTTATATGCGTACAGATTCTCCTAATGTCGCTGCGGAAGCAATTCTTGAGGTGCGCGAGCATATTGGAAGAAGTTTTGGTAAAGATTTTCTTCCGGAGAAACCGAATGTTTTTAAAGCCAAGAAGTCCGCGCAGGAAGCGCATGAGGCAATCCGCCCCAGTTATATTTGCCGGTCACCGGAGAGCCTGAAGGATTTTCTTAATCATGATCAAATACGGCTTTATGAACTTATCTATAACCGTTTCTTAGCCAGCCAGATGAAACCGGCGGAGTTTTTGGCAACTTCGGTGGATATTCTAGCGGATAAATATTTATTCGTGGCTAACGGGAGCCATTTACTTTTTGAGGGTTTTCTGGCCGCTTATAATAAAATTCAGACAGAAGAGAAAGAAGAAGAGGAAGATGAGGATAAGGAAAAAGCTAAGAATGTAGTTCCTCCTTTAGAGCAGGGAGAACTGCTCGGCTTAAAAGCGCTCAATCCTTCACAGCATTTTACCAAGCCTCCACCCAGGTTCTCGGATAGTTCATTAATTAAGGCCTTGGAAGAGGAAGGGATTGGCCGGCCTTCGACCTATGCGCCGATTATTTATACGATTATTCTGCGCGACTATGTGCGCCGGATCAGGGGTTATCTTAATCCTACGGAGCTGGGTTTTAAGGTAAATGATCTTCTGGTAGAATATTTTCCTAAGATTATTGATGTGAAATTCACGGCTTTAATTGAAGAAAAACTGGATGAGGTTGCCGAGGGCACGCTTAGCCACGTTAAGATCCTAGAAGATTTTTATTTACCTTTTAAAGAGAGCTTGGATTTTGCTCAAGCTAACATCGTTAAGGAAGTTGTTACTACGGATCAGCTTTGCGATAAATGCGGTAAGCCTTTAATTGTCAAATGGGGAAGGCGCGGAAAATTTTTAAGCTGTTCGGCTTTTCCGGAGTGCAAGAATTCCAAGTCCATTACCTCGGGGGTTAAGTGCGGGATCGAAAATTGCGGGGGAGAGTTAATCGAGCGCCGTTCTAAACGCGGATTTTTCTACGGCTGTTCGAATTTCCCAAAATGCACCTTTACCTCGCGCGACTTACCGGAGGATAAAGAGTAAAATACCGGCAGGCCCAGGATGACGGGATAAGTTATGGAAAAATATATTGAAAAGTTTGTGCGCTATCTGGAAATTGAGAAGAACTATTCTCCCCATACGGTCATTAATTATAAACTAGACCTTCAGGGGTTTAATAAATTTATTGCCGGGACGGAACTGGGGAAAATTAACTATTTGGATTTAAGAAAATATTTGGCAGTTTTAAAAGAGAAGAATTTCCGGAATCGTACGGTGGGCCGCCGGCTTTCGGCGTTGCGCAGTTTTTTTAGGTTCCTCTGCCGCGAAGGGTATCTTAAGACTAATCCCATTCTCCTGCTTTCCAGCCCCAAATCAGAAAAACATTTGCCTTCATTTATGACCGAGGATGAGGTTTACCGGCTGATTGAATCCGCTTTTGCCAAAACCCAGGATGATTTCTTGGGCCTGCGCGACCGGGCGATTTTGGAAGTATTTTATTCCAGCGGTTTGCGTATTTCGGAATTAGCCGGATTAAACTTAGAGGACATTGATTTTATCAGCGGTATTCTTAAAATAAGAGGCAAGGGGAAAAAGGAAAGGATTGTGCCCATCGGAGAAACCGCGCTGGCGGCGGTGAAGAAGTATTTGGAAAAAAGAAAAAAGCAGGCGGATGCCTTATTTTTGAATAATCATCATCGGCGCATCAGCCCTCGCGGGATACGCTTCTTGTTAACAAAATACCTTAAGGCTTCCGGAATTAAGCCGGGAGTTTCCGCGCATACTTTCCGGCATTCATTCGCCACGCATCTTTTAAACCGGGGAGCAGACCTGCGTACAGTGCAGGAGCTCCTGGGACATGCGAATTTATCTTCCACGCAGATTTATACGCATTTGACCACGGATAAGTTAAAGAGTGTTTATGATAAGGCGCATCCACATGCTTAGGAAAACAGGTGAAAGAGTAGATGTCTATAATTTATGATTTAGTATTCTTAATTTTTGCGGTTTTATGTTTTCCGTTGTATTTTCTCCGCGGAAAATTGAACGCTGGATTTCTTAGGCGCCTGGGTTTTCTACCGGCTCAACTAAATTTGGATAGGCCGATCTGGATTCACGCTGTAAGCGTGGGTGAAGCTATTGCCATCAAGGGGCTCGCTAGCCAGTTAAGGCAGGCCTATCCCGGTAAAAAGTTGGTTATTTCTACTGTCACTGCTACCGGAAATAAAATTGCCCAAGGTTTAGTTAAGGAAGGGGATTTTTTGACTTACCTGCCCCTGGATTTTAGTTTTATCGTCAGGCACGTCTTAAAGAGGATTAATCCCTGCATGTTTATTATTGCTGAGACGGAGATCTGGCCGAATTTGATTACCTGCCTGGATAAACTGCAGGTTCCGGTAGTTACGGTTAATGGCAGGATTTCGGATAGCTCTTATGGCGGATATCAGTTAATTAAATTTTTTATCCGGCCGATTTTAAGGATGGTCAAACAATTTTGCGTGCAGAGCGATCTTGATGCCTTGCGTTTAGAAAACTTAGGCGTGGATAAACAAAGAATTCAGGTTACCGGAAACGTAAAATTTGATATTAACCTGGATCCTCCTCCTGAGTTAAATGTTTTAACCTATCGATCCAAGCTTTGGTTGGGACAGCTGGATAAATTATTAGTTTGCGGCAGCACGCATCCCGGCGAAGAAGAATTAATCCTTGCCGCTTATTCAGAGCTTTTGTTGGTTTTTCCTAATCTGAAACTTCTGATTGCCCCGCGGCATCCTGAGCGCGGTGAAAAGATCTCCGGATTAGCCGCGGATAAGGGTTTTATGCCGGTGCTTATTTCAAGTATCTCCGGCGCCTGCCCAACCTGTATTCATCGAGCCGTGTTTATTTTGGATACGATCGGAGAATTGCTTAATTATTATTCTGCGGCGGATATTGTTTTTGTCGGCGGGAGTATGGTAAAGAGAGGCGGCCATAATATCCTTGAGCCGGCGAGCTTAATGAAACCAATAATTTTCGGACCGCACATGTTTAACTTTCGGGATATCAGTGAACTATTCCTGGCAAACCAAGCTGCGCTTGTCGCTGGCGATAGCCGGGAGCTAGTGCATAAAGTGAAAGAGATCCTCCACAATAATCTTTTGGCTAAGGGGCTGGTTCAGCGCGCTTACGAGTTAATTATCAAAAATCGCGGGGCAACGCCTAAGAATATTCAGATTATTAAACAATTAGGCCAATAAAGGGGTATTATAATTAAAATACGTCACTTATTTTGTTCTGCTGATTTTTATTAATTACAGTAGGGGAGGTTTAAACCTCCCCTACTGTTGAAAGTTAAAGAGGTTTGTTACCAGGGAGGTAATATGTCCGGTGATATTTATTTAACTCAGGAAGGTTATGAGAGGTTGGTCAATGAGTTGGAGCGTTTAAAAACAGTTAAACGCCGCACACTTTCTAAAGCTATCGGCGAAGCCCGCGCGCATGGAGATATTAGCGAAAATGCGGAGTACGACGCAGCCAAGGATGCGCAGGGCCATAACGAAAAACAAATTGTTGAGTTGGAAGATAAGCTGGCGCGGGTACGCATACTGGATAAGAATATTCCTAATGATGAAGTTTTAATCGGGGCGACGGTAAAGTTAAAGGATATGGATACACTTGAGGAGCTGGAGTATACCCTGGTTTCAGAACTTGAGGCGGATTACAATCAAAATAAAATTTCAATAAGCTCTCCGGTAGGGGGAGGATTATTGGGGCACAAGGAGAATGAAGTTGTGGAAATTAAGATCCCCGCCGGGATTTTGAAGTATAAGGTAATGAAGATATCGCGTTAGAATTTGAATGTTAGAGAAAATCGGCCATTTAAAAGTAGAGATCTTTAAGAAGCTTATCAGCGCAAGGTTAAAATACTGGTTATTACTTTCCCGGATTCCATTTTTAAGCGTGATGATCGCTCCGTATGTTTTGGGCGCTTTATTGGCGAGCCGTTCTTTGGGAATATTCAGCTGGGGAGTTTTTTGGTTTGGATTATTCGGGGCTTTGCTGGTGCAATTAATCGCGCATTACAGCGGAGAAATTTATGATCTTGCGGAAGACCGCTTGAGCGTAACTTTAGAGAAAAACTTTTTCACCGGCGGCAGCCAGGTATTGGTAGAAAATATTATCGGCCCGAAAAGAGTAAAAGTTTTAATCCGGGTAGTCTTCTTTCTGGCAATTATTACCGGGTTAATCCTGCAATTTTATTTTAAAACCGGAAAGTGGACTTTATGGCTCGGCGCCTCAGGAATAATCTGTGCTTATTATTATTCTAAGCCGCCTTGGCGTTGGGTGAGCCGGGGAATTGGCGAGATCCTTATTGCTTATGCTTTTGGGTGGCTTTCGGTAAATGCCGGATTTTACCTTCAGGCTTCGCGGTTTGATCTTTTGCCGGCTTTGGTTTGTCTGCCGATTGCTTGCAGCGTAGCCAATATAATATTGGTTAATGAATATCCGGATTATCCGGCGGATAAGCAGGGGTTGAAGCAAAATATACTGGCGCGTATAGGCAAAGAAAAAGGGGCGGTTCTTTATGCTTTGCTAGTGGCCTGCGGGGCGGCTACTTTCTTTTTAGCTTTAGCTAAAGGATTACCGGGCCAAGCGGCAGTTTTTTATTTTCCGGTATTTATCCTGGCCCTGATATTAGCCGGCCGGATGTTAAAAGGAGAGTATAAAGACAGGCAGAAGCTGGAAAAAATGTGCGGCTTGACGATTATCGTAAATTTAGGTACCTCTTTAAGCTGTATATTGGGATTATTATTTGGTTAATTAATGCAAAATATAGATTTAAAATTTATGCGTTTGGCGATGGCTAAGGCGCAAGAGGGTATAAGCCAAGGACAAACTCCTTTTGGCGCTTGCATTGTGAAGAAGAATAAGGTGATTGCCTGCAGCCATAACCTGGTTTGGAAAAGTAATAATATCACCGCGCATGCTGAGATGGTAGCAATTAGTTCTGCCTGCCGCGCGCTTAAAACAATAGATCTGTCCTCCTGTACTCTATATTCAACTTGCGAACCATGCCCGATGTGTTTTTCTGCCTGTCATTGGGCCAGGATTTCACGTATTGTTTTCGGATGCGGGATAAAAGATGCCAGGAATTTTGGTTTTAATGAAATGGCGGTTTCCAATTTGAAGTTAAAGAAATTAATTAAGAGTAAAATTAAAATTACCTCAAAAGTAGCCGAAAAAGAAAATATCGCGCTTTTTGAATTTTGGCAAAAACAGGCTAAGGCAAAAGCTTATTAGGAGGCGCTCATGTATGCGGTCCAGGTCACTCACAATCAGGATTCAGCTTTTACGGTTAAGGTTGGCGAGAGTGAATTCATTATCGACGCAAAAGGCAAGGGATTGACGCCTTTGGATGCGCTTTTAGCCGGATTAGGCAGTTGTATCGGCGTGTATATCCGCAAATATGCCGAAGGCTCCAAATTAGACCTGAAAAATTTTAAGATTAATGTCTCTGCCCAACTTTGCAGCCAGCCGCCGTTTTATTTTAAGCTGATTAATGTCCAGATAGATTTAAAAGATTCCGCTCTGGATGAGCGCAGGCAAAAAGCGCTGTTGGAATTCATTAAGCATTGCCCGGCACACAATACTTTAAAAGGCAATCCGGAAATTGAATTCCAAGTATCAGGTTAGAGACAAATTGTATTAATTTAAACATATTATTAGCTTACGCGGGTCCCCGCCACAAAGCTTGGCGGGCAGGCTGTCTTGGGTATTTTCTAGCGCTGACGCGCTTCGAAAACACCCAAGCCACCCGCTAATAATATGTTAATTCATATGATTTCCGGCTTTTGCTGGAGGCACAATTAGAAGATTTTCGCCAGTTGTGTGCAAGCCTGCCTGCCGGCAGGCAGGGAATTACGTCGAGCGTAGGCTGTGTCCTTTTAGCGTAAGGAACATAGCCGGAGCGAGACGTAAGCCGCAGCACACGGCGAAAATCTTCGTGCCGGAAGCAAGAGCCGGAAATCAAGAGCTAATATTCTGCAATAAATTACCTATCCTCTTGTCATTCTTAAGTTTTTATCTTTGAAATCATTTGCCTGCAGGCGTCAGGCATGGTAATATATTTACTTAAAGAGCCGGATTATAGAGAGGAGCATGAAGATGGATTGGAAGGTTTTTGTGGCTACGTTTGGAGCGGTATTTTTTGCGGAATTGGCGGATAAGACTCAACTGGTGGGTATTGGCATGGCGGCTAAAACCGGCAAACCATTATCTGTTTGGCTGGGTTCAGTGGGGGCCTATATCATTGTTACCGTGATTTCAGTTTTTCTAGGGTCAATTATGGCAAAATTTATCAGGCCGGAGATGATCCGTTATATCGGCGCTTCTTTATTTATCTGTATCGGAGCCTTGATGTTGCTTAAGGTAATCTAAACCAAAATTATGTGTTTAAGCAGAGAGTATCTTTATAATCTAGTTACCGGTAAAATAAAAGGCCCTCAGGGGGTGTTTTTAAGAGGGTGTTTGTTTGTCCTTTCCTTGGTTTATGGTTTGGCGGTGGTTATCCTGGCCAGCTTCTATAGGATTAGGCCGCTGCGGCTTGGCGCCAAAGTAATTAGTGTGGGCAATATTACTTTAGGAGGCACGGGTAAAACTACCTTGGTTGAGTATTTAGCCGCTAAATTAAGTTTGACCGGTAATAAAATTGCGGTGTTAAGCCGGGGCTATAAACGGGATTTCAAGCGGCCAGGCGCCCAAGGCCTGGGTGATGAGCCGGCGATGCTGCAGAAGAAACTTCCGTTAGTGCGGGTAGTCGTGGATAAAAACAGAATCAAGGCAGGGCAAAAGGCAATCCGGGATTATGCGTCCGATACGCTAATACTTGATGATGGCTTGCAGCAGTGGAAGATATTTAAAGATTTAGAAATAGTGACCCTTGATGCCGGGAATCCTTTTGGTAATTACCGTATGCTTCCGGCTGGTTTTTTGCGTGAGCCTCTATCTGCCTTAAAACGCGCGGATATTTTTGTGTTGACCCAAGTTTGTTCCGGACAGGATCTGAGTGGTTTGACGGCTAAATTAAAGGGCATAAATTCCCGGGCCTTGATCGTAGAATCCAGGCATGAGCCTAAGGGGGTTAGCTGGCTTGAGCAGGCGGATGAGATCCTCGGCCTGGAATTTCTTCAGGGTAAGCCGGTGGCGATATTTTCCGGTATAGGCAATCCTGATGGTTTTGAAAATTGTGTTCGCGGGTTGGGAGCTAAGGTCGTTAAGT
Source organism: Candidatus Omnitrophota bacterium (assembly GCA_030693145.1). Taxonomy (GTDB): domain Bacteria; phylum Omnitrophota; class Gorgyraeia; order Gygaellales; family Profunditerraquicolaceae; genus UBA6249. The sequence goes on along the minus strand of JAUYBI010000068.1, from coordinate 80,639 downwards.
CTTTTAGATTTGCGGATCACCATGATTATGCGCAGGCAGATATCCTGCGTATTGTTAGAGAGGCTAAGGAAAATAACCTGGAGGCGATTATTACCACGCAGAAGGATGCGGTTAAAATCAGGGAGTTGGGAGTTCAGGGGGCAGGGATACTGGTTCTGGAGATAAAACTAAGCATAACTAAAAATGAAGCAGAATTTAATCGCAGATTACTTAAGCTGTATTCTCTTTAGGGCAGTAAGTTTTTTCACATTTTTTCTACCCTTAAATTTCAGCCTTTTTTTAGGCAGGAGGCTGGGGGATCTGATTTATCTATTTGACCGGCGGCATCGGGCGGTTGCCTACGCCAATATTAGAAAGACTGTTTCCGATAATCTGGATTGCGCCTCTGGTGCCAGGATTACGCGCCGGGCTTATCAGGCCTTTGGCCAGAATCTGATGGAGATTTCTTTTCTTCCGCGGGTAAATAAGCAATATCTGCAAAAATACATCCATATTGAAAATAAGGATTGTATTCAGGAGGCTTTTAACCGGGGTAAGGGAGTAATTTTTCTTATCGTGCATGAAGGTAATTGGGAACTTTCCAATATTATTTGCGCGAATTTAGGTTTTCCGTTTATTTTATTTGTGCGCGATCAAGGTTTTCCCAGGTTAAACGCTTTGCTTAATACTTACCGGCTTAAGCAAGGGGCAAAAATTATTCATAAAGACACCGGGATCCGTCAGCTGGTCGAGGTGCTCAAGAGCAATCAGTCAATTGGCATGACTACAGATCAAGGGGGTAAAAATGGCCAGTTGGTTAATTTTTTTGGTAAAGAAGCTTCCATGTCTACGGGGGCAGTGAGATTAGCTTTAAAATATGACTGCGCGATAATTCCGGTTTTTTATACGCGGGTCAAAGGGCCGTATACCAAAGTAATCCTGGATCAGGTTTTTACGGTAACCCGGAGCGCGGATTCCCAAAACGATCTGCGCCTGAATCTACAAAGGTTAATTAGTATCTATGAAAAATATATTCGTCAATATCCGCATGAATATCTCTGGACTTATAAAATATATAAGTATGCTAAAGAAAAAGAGGTTTTAATCATTACTGATAGTAAGACCGGGCATTTGCGCCAGTCTGAAGGGGCAGCTAAATTAATCAGCCGGCAGTTAGCTGTCCGGGGTATAAAAACTCATTTGTCAGTTGGGGAGGTGAAATTTCGCCGGCCCCTATCCGGATTGATATTAAGCTGGGTGGCTGGATTTAGCGGCAAATACCGGGGGCAGGGTGGATCCTTGCGTTATTTACGTTATGCTTTAACCTCCCAAAGCTGGCAGAGCTTGATTAGTTTTAAACCGGATATTATTATTTCCGCCGGAGGAGCAATTAGCGCGGTAAATTATCTTTTGGCTAAAGAAAATCAGGCTAAATCCGTGGTATTGATGCGGCCGGCCAATTTAAGTTTAAAGAAATTTAATTTAGCGGTCATTCCCCGGCATGATCAGCCAGCCCCTCAAAGTAACCTGGTGATTACCGAAGGGGCGCTTAATTTAATTGATGCGGATTATTTAAGCCAAAAGGCTAAGGGATTAGAACAGTCCGGGCTGCTGAATAGCCCGCTACTTCATCCTTGTATCGGAGTATTAATTGGCGGCAATAGTAAGGGGTTTTCTCTGGGCTCAGAACAAATATCGGCTTTGGCCAAAGAAATTAAAAAATCCGCTGAAGGGCTAAATGCGGATATCCTGATCTCTACTTCCCGCCGCAGTACCGGCGAAGTGGAGGAAGTGATTAAAAATGAATTCAGCAATTATGCGCGTTGCAAACTTTTAGTTATCGCGCGCCAGAATAATAATCCGGATGTCGTAGGCGGGATGCTGGGATTAAGTAATATGATCGTTACCTCTCCGGAAAGTATTTCCATGATTTCTGAGGCGGTCTGCGCGAAAAAATATGTTATAGTTTTTAATTCCGGTAAGCTTAGCGCCAAGCACCAACGTTTCCTGAAAAATTATCAAAATAAAAAATACATATATTTAAAACAAACCGAAGATTTGGCGGGTTTTATTAAAGAAATTTGGCAAGATCATCCGGAAGTGAATTTTCCTGAAGATAACTTAAAGGTAAGCGCGGCGTTAGATAAAATACTATGAAAATACTGCAGATATTGCCTGAACTTAATGTCGGAGGAGTAGAGACCGGCACACTGGATCTTTCCAAGTATCTGGTGCGCCTGGGGCATAAATCCGTGGTTGTCTCTGCCGGCGGAGCCCTGGTCAAAGAGCTGGAGGCAGGCGGCGCCAAACATTACAGTTTGCCGGTAAATAAAAAATCCGTTATTTCGATGTTTAAATTAATTCCTAAGCTGGTGGAAATAATTAATAAGGAAGAGATTGATATCGTGCATGCCCGTTCCCGGGTACCGGCTTGGATTGCTTATTTTGCCTGCCGCCGGAGCCGGGCAGTATTTGTCACCACCTGCCACGGTTATTATAAAAAACATTTATTTAGCGTGGTTATGGGCTGGGCAAAAAGAGTGATTGTCTTAAGCAATGTGATTGCCAGGCACATGATCGAAGATTTTTCTGTGCCGCATGAACGCATTAAGCTTGTGCCGCGCAGCGTAGACCTGGAAAAATTTAAATACCTGGATCCTAAAACCAAAAGAAAAGAGGATTTTAATGTCGGAATTGTCGGCAGGATCACTCCTTTAAAGGGGCACTTGCATTTCATCAAAGCTATGGCGCATATTTCCAGGTTAGTGCCGCGCCTGAAGATCTGGATTGTCGGAGATGCCCCGGCTTCTAAGGAGGCGTATAAGGAAGAACTGCAGATTTTAGTGCGCAGGCTTGGGCTCTGGCATTGCACGGAGTTTCTGGGTACGCAGAGGGATATTCCGGGAATATTAGCGCATCTGGATCTATTGGTTTTAGCGACGACCACTCATGAGGCATTTGGCCGGGTGGTGATTGAGGCGCAAGCTGCGGGTGTTCCGGTGGTAGCGACTAAAGTCGGAGGGGTGATTGATATTATCGATGACGGCAAAAATGGCCTCCTGGTGCCTCCGGCGGATTCCAACAGCATGGCGGAGGCCGTCATGCGTATCTTCAAGGATGCGCAATTTGCCAGGGAGCTGGCGGAAAATGCTTATATTAAGGTTAAAGAAAAATACAATGTGGAGTTGATGGTAAAAAATACTTTGGATGTTTACCGCGAAGTCTTAAATAATTTTAAGATCCTGGTGATCAAGCTTAGCTCTTTAGGGGATGTTATTCTCTCTACGGCTGCACTCAGGGCCATCCGGGAAAAATTCCCGGCAGGGACATCCGGGGCGCAAGGTAATTACAAAATAAGTTTTCTTATCAGCGAGGAATCTAAGGATATTCTCTTAAGAAGCCCGCATATTGATGAGTTGTTGGTCTGCGATTTAAAAAATAAAGATAAAGGCCCGGCGGGTTTATGGGGGATCGGCCGTAGTTTAAGGAAAAAGAATTTTGACCTGATTATTGACCTGCAGAACAGCCGCGTTAGCCATAGCTTAGCTTACCTTAGCGGATGTATTAACCGTTATGGTTATAATAATAAGAAATTTTCTTTCCTGCTTAATCATGCTATTTGCGACCAGAAGCTTCCGCAGGATCCGGTAACCCACCAATTTAGGGTCTTAAAAATGCTGGGAATTGACCTGCTGAATAATGCATTGGAGCTTTGGCCGTCGGCCGAAGATCAAAAAGCGGTGGATGAACTCCTTAATGCCCAGTGGCTAAGCCAGGCGCAGAAGGTGGTGGGAATTAATATTAGCGCATCTAAAAGATGGAGTACCAAACTTTGGCCGTTGGAATATTTGATTTGCCTATGCGAGGAGCTGGGGTTAAAAGATATCCGCGTAATTATTACCGGAACGCAGGAGGATCAAGCGCTGGCGAATATGCTGATTAATTCTTTAAAAAATGCCAAAGTTATCAATGCCTGCGGTAAAACTAATATCAACGAATTAGCCGTGTTAATTAAAAAATGCCAGGTTTTTATTTCCGCGGATTCTTCGCCTTTGCACATTGCTTCGGCAGTCGGCACCCCGTTTATTGCCTTATTTGGCCCGACGGATGCGCGCCGGCATCTGCCTCCCGGAAAAAACTATATTCTGATGAATAAACAGCTGCGTTGCAGCCCTTGTTATAAAACTAAATGCCGTAAAAAGAGCTGTATGGTGCAAATTAGCCCCGCGGAAGTGTTTGAGGCGGTAATGAAGTTACTGAAATGACCAGGCAAATGAAGGTGCTTTTTATTGCTAATCATCTTAATGTGGGGGGGATTTCCAGTTACCTGTTTACTTTGGCCAGTGGATTAAAACAAAAAGGCCATCAGGTTTATTTGGCTTCCAGCGGCGGAGAATTAGAGGATAAATTTATCCGGGCAGGAATAACGCTTATTCCATCGCCCCTGGCCACCAAGAATGAGATTAGCCCGAAGATATTTTTTAGCTTTTGGAAGCTAAAGAAAGTTATACGGGAATTTAATATTGATTTAATTCATTCGCATAGCCGTACGACGCAAGTTTTGGGTGATTTATTAGGCCGGGTGTCAGCTAAGCCGCACATTTTTACCTGTCACGGTTTTTTTAAGCCTAAATTTTCACGCCGGATTTTTGGCTGCTGGGGCCAAAAAGTAATTGCGATCAGCCGGGAGGTAAAGGAGCATTTAATTATCGATTTTAAGCTGGATGAATTTAAGGTCAGCGTAATCAATAACGGCATCGATACTAATAATTTCGGGGATTTTTCGGCAAGGGAGAGTATGCGCCGGGAGTGGGGCGGGCAGGCGGATTTTTTAGTGGGGATTATTGCCCGTTTATCTGATGTTAAAGGCCACACTTATCTTCTTCAGGCGATGCAGGAAGTTATCAAAAACTTTCCCGGAGCCAGGCTGCTGATTATCGGTAAGGGTAAGGCTAAAGGCGCGTTGATTAAAGAAACCCGGGATTTAGGGTTAGGGGGAAGTGTTGTATTTATCCCGGAAGCTAAAAATACTAAAGACCTGCTGGCGGCAATGGATGTTTTTGTCATGCCTTCATTGCAGGAGGGTTTAGGGTTAGCGTTGATGGAGGCAATGGCGCAGGGAATTGCCGTGGTGGGTTCAGCCGTAGGCGGGATCAAAACCTTGATTCAGGATAAACTGAATGGTTTATTAGTTGCGCCGGCGGATGCGCCGGCTCTGGCGCAGGCAATTATTACTTTACTTAATGATTCCCGGCTACGGGGTAATTTAGGCGCTCAGGCCCGTAAATTTATTATCGCTAATTTTTCTAAAGAAGAGATGGTGGATAAAACCGAAAAAGTTTATCAGCAATTTATTAAAGAGGCAATAGTATAAATGAGCGAAAAATTCCAGGCCAAACGCATCCTTATTTTTAACGTCAACTGGTTAGGGGATGTTTTATTCTCCAGCGCCACCATTAGGAATGTCCGCAGAAATTATCCGGATAGTTATATTGCCTGCGTAATTCCCAGCCGCTGTTATCCCATATTAAAAGGCAATCCTTATTTGGACGAGGTGATTATTTTTGACGACAAGGATAGGCATAAAGGGGTGCTGGAAAAACTTAATTTTGTCAGCCTGCTTAAGAAAAAAAAGTTTGATATGGTGTTTTTACTGCACCAATCATTTAGCCGCGCGCTGATCTGTCGGCTCGCCGGAATTAAAGAAAGGATTGGCCACTGCACTAAGAAGCGCGCATTCCTTTTGACTAAAAAGATAACTCCTCCTAAAAAAGATTCTCTGCACCGCATAGATTATTATTTGAATGTGATTGAAAAGGCGGGCCTGCGTGTTGAGGATAGGTATTTAGATTTCTCATTTACCCCGGAGGATGAAGAGCACGTTGATAATTTCTTCAAAAAAAATTTACTCAAAACCCATGATTTTATAGTCGCCATTAATCCCGGAGGCAACTGGATGCCTAAACGCTGGCCTCCGGATTATTGGGCGCAATTGGCGGATAAATTAATCAGCCAAACCGGCGCCAAAGTAATTATTACCGGCAGTATCTCGGATTTATTGTTGGCCGGTAAAATTAAGGATGCGATGAAGGAGTCCCCATTAATTGCCTGCGGGGTTTTTAACATTAAACAGTTAGGGGCATTAGCCAAAAAAGTTGAATTGTTTATCAGTTCCGATACCGGGCCGCTGCACATTGCTAATGCCGTGGGGGCCAAAAAAATAATTGCCATTTTCGGCCCGACAGCTCAAAGGATCACCGGGCCGTATCCGTCTGTGAATGTGGTTATCCTGCAGAAAGATATCGGCTGCCGGATACCCTGCTATAAAGTGAATTGCCCGGATAATCGTTGTATGCAGGTAGTTACCCCGGATGATGTTTTAGCGCAAGCTAAGAAGATAACCCAAAGATGAAAATTCTTTTTATAACCTTAAGCAATATCGGTGACTGTATTTTAACTCTACCGGTCCTGGATTTCTTGCGCCAAAAATATCCGGATGCGGCGATTACCTGCCTGGTGCCTCCGCGCCCGAAGGAAATCTTTCTGCATAATCCCGCAGTCAAAGATGTAATTATTTTTGATAAGCACGCCAAGTTAATCGCTAAGCTAAAATTGTTTTTTGCTTTAAGCAAGGCAAACTTCGACCTGGTGGTGGATTTGCGCAATAGTTTTTTTGGCGCCCTTCTGCCCGTTAGAAAAAAAAGCCTGTTTTTTAGCCCCTTGCGCCGGATTCCCTCCAAGATTAAACACATGAAGGAAAAACATCTTTTTTGGGCTAATCTTTTCGAATATTCCAAGAAAAATAAACAATATCAGTCATTAAATATTACTTCTCAGGATGTTGATTATATCCGGGGCATTTTAAGCGGGCAGAATTTAGCCAATGGCGCTAAATTAATTGTGATTGCGCCCGGCTCCAGAAGCCGGGTTAAATGCTGGGATAAACAAAATTTTAGCCAGCTTTGCTGTCAGCTGGTTAAGGCCGGCCACCAGATTGTCCTGGTTGGTGATCCGCTGGATCAGCCGGTATGCAATTATCTTCAAACTGTTGGCGATCAAAAGATCATTAATCTTTGCGCTAAAACTAATCTTAGCCAACTGGCGCAATTACTTAAAAGTTCGCAGCTTTTAATTACTAATGATAGCGCGGCCATGCACTTAGCCAGCTATTTGCATGTGCCGGTGGTGGCCATCTTCGGGCCTACTGATGAAAAAAAATATGGCCCATGGTCAGAAAGAAGCGCCGTAGTCAAGAAAGATATCTTCTGCCGGCCCTGTGAAAAAGCCCAGTGCCGTTTCGGGAGTTTGGCATGCTTAAAGGCGATTAAACCGGCGGATGTACTCAGACAGATCGAATCATTACTTGCGAATAAAGGGGACGGTTCTTTTTTTCAGAGTATAGAGGATAAAAAGAGAACCGTCCCCGGGATTTTATATCACCGGATTCTTATTACGCGTACTGACCGCTTAGGGGATGTGCTTTTATCTACGCCGGTGATTAAAGCTTTAAGGCAAAAATTCCCTCAAGGTTATATCTGTATGCTGGTTTCTCCTTACGCTAAAGATGTGCTCGAGGGTAATCCGGATTTAGATGAAGTAATAATTTTTGATAAAGACGCAAAAAATAAGGGTTGGCTGGCTGCGCTTAAGTTCGCCTGGTTCTTGAGGAAAAAGAAATTTGATTTGGCGATAGTTTTACATCCTACTATCCGCCTGCATTTACTAACTTTTCTGGCCGGGATACCTAAACGCTTAGGTTATGATCGTAAATTTGGATTTCTGCTTACCGATAGGATTAAACATACTAAACAGTATGGGCAAAAACATGAATCAGAGTATGCTTTGGATTTAATAAGGTATTTGGGAATTGCGCCTGTCGATGAAACCTTATTTATGCCGATCAAACAAGAATCTGAAAGATGGGTGGATGATTTGTTTAGCCAAACCGGAATTAAGGATAGCGATCAGCTCCTGGTAATTCATCCGGCGGCAAGCTGTCCTTCCAAGATTTGGCCCGGGGAAAGATTTGCCCAAGCCGCGGATAGGCTTGCCCAGAAGCATGGTTTTAAGGTTATCGTTGTTTCCGGGCCGAAAGATATGCAAAAGGCCCAGGAGATGATTAAAAATATGCGCATCCAAGCGCTGAACTTGGCGGGAAAGACTTCCGTTAGCCAGTTAGCCAGCTTATTACGAAGATGCCGGTTGTTTATTTCTACGGATTCCGGGCCGATACATATGGCCTCAGCCTTAGGTGTACCGGTGATTGCGATTTTTGGGCGCAGTCAAGCCGGTCTGAGCCCGCGGCGCTGGGGCCCATTAGGAGAAAAGAACAGGGTTTTGTATAAAACCGTAGGTTGCACTACCTGCCTGGCGCACAATTGCCAGAAAGATTTTGCTTGTCTTAAAGCCACCACTGTTGAGGATGTGCTTGGGGCCGCGCAGGAGATTTTAAAATAAAGGGGACGGTGATGGGGCAACCACAAGGGTTGCCCCTACGTGAATTGGAAAAAATAATGCGCGTAGGTTTTGATAATAGGAATCGCAGGTCGATTCGTTTGGCGGGTTATGATTATTCGCAGGCAGGGTATTATTTTGTGACGGTATGCGTAAATGAACGCCGGAATTTATTTGGTGATATTGATGGCGGGAAAATAATGTTAAATGGTGTGGGTATAATGGTTGAAGACAGCTGGAATAAATTGCAACAACGGTTTCAATTTATTGAATTGGATGAATTTATCGTAATGCCGAATCATTTGCATGGTGTGATCGTAATCGTAGGGGCGCCCCTCGTGGGCGCCCAAAATGGCGATGTCATTGCGGATGATAGGAATGATCGGGCAACCACGAGGGTTGCCCCTACGTTGGGAGATATTATTGGCGCGTTTAAATCAATTACCACAAATGAATATATTCGAAATGTCAAAAATGAAAATTGGTTACCGTTTGACGAATATTTCTGGCAGCGCAATTATTATGAACATGTTATCCGCAATGATAACGATTTAAATCGTATTCGGGAATATATCGTTAATAATCCGGTAAAATGGGAAGAGGATGAATATTATGCCTCAGAAACAAAAACTTGAACTTACTTGAATTGGTAAAATAATTAAGTAATGTGTCCCCGGAATTACCTGCATGGTGCCCGGAATTACCGAATCATTTGCATGGTGTGATCGCAATCGTAGGGGCGCCCCTCGTGGGCGCCCAAAATGGCGATGTCATTGCGGATGATAGGAATGATCTCCTTTATAGTCATAAAAATAGTCATTTTGTCCTTGACAAGTTTAGAATTATGATTTATACTTTAAATGGTAAAAAGAGAAATATTTAGGGAGGTAAAGATATGACTACATTAACTGTTACCGAAGCAAAGGCGCATTTTTTAGAGCTGATTAGAAACTCTGACAAAAGGCTGGAAAGATTTATAATAACTAAGCGGGGAAAGCCGGCAGCAGTAGTAATGAATGCTGATGAATTTGAAGGGTGGCTTGAAACTTTAGAAATAATGTCTGATAGAAAAGCTTTGGGAGAAATTAGAAAGGCAAAAAGAGAATTAAGCCTTGGTAAAACTAAAAGCTTTAAAGAAGTGGTGGGCCGGCCGCAAAGAAATTAATATGAGCTATCCTATCAGATTTTCGAATATCTCCTCAGGTCAATTCCAAAAACTCAAAGATAAAAAACTTAAAGAAAGGGTTGCTTCAGCATTAGAGTATATTGCCAGCGACCCCCTTATAGGTAAACCCTTACAGGCAGAATTCAAGGGTTGCTATGCATATCGCATTGGTGATTACAGAGTAATATATTCCTTTTCAAAGACAGAAAAATATATCGGCATAATTAGAATTGATCATAGAAGAGAAGTTTATAGGTAAATATTACATTCAACATGTAACTGCTTGGAATTAAAGGAGTTTTACAGCTAATAGAATAATACGGGAATACCCTCGAAAGCAGGTAATACGCACAGGCATATTCTATCTTGTTGGGAATTATTTTTTGCGGTATGAGCATATTAAAAGGTAGGATACACAGATTAAGACAATAGCGGACAATCTGTTCAAGCTTTTTAAAATCTATGCAATCAGAGACCTCTGGTTTAGCTTTGGGTAGTTTTTCAGAAAGTTTGTTAAAAAATTTTTGCAGATTGTAGAAAGATTTTTATTGCAATTAATATCATGACCTGTTAAAATAAAATACATAAGTACAGTCTGGTATTACGCATCTGTTAACGCTATGTATTCAAAAAAATGCTACAGTGTAACAAACCTTGTTGACTTTTAATAGTAGGGGAGGTTTAAACCTCCCCTACTATAATTGATAATTAATAAAAGTCAGCAGAGTTTAATATAATGTCAAAAATGTGCGGAGCTTGAAAGGAATAAAATTTATGTTATACTTATATATAGAAAAAGCAGGAATGGAACCGAAAAGGCAAACTCCGGGTAATCGGAGGACGCAAAGTTATGCTTCCGCGAAAGCGGAAAGGCAGACTGCCGAAGTGAAAAAAGTTTTTTAGGGAATTATCCCCGGCATAACCTGCTGGGGATTTTTTAATGGAGACAATGGTATGACAGACAGACAGACAGACAGACAGACAGACAGACAGACAGACAGACAGACAGACTCCTTTTTAAGTAAAAATTTTTTAGTTGTCAGCCAGAGGCTGATAAAAAAGCCCGAATTTCTTAAGTCATTAGAAATTCGGGCTTTTTTATTATCCAGCGTAACTCCACGTCCGTAAAGTCGTGGAGTTTTATTTTATAAGTTCTAAGAGATTAGAAGGAGGGAAGTAGCGATGAAAAAAAATAGCCGGCAGGGATGTAAATATTGTTTGTTTTTATTTTCTGTTTGTCTTTTGTCTTTTGTCTTTTGCCTTCTGATAGATAAGGCAGAAGCGAATAATCTTAACGTTTCAACTGTTTCTCTAGGCAATGTATCTTTAGGCCAAGTGACGGCAGCAGTACAGTTTAATATTTCCTGGGATAACTCCTGGAGAACGGCTGCTAATTATGACGCGGCCTGGGTATTTATCAAATATTCCACAAACGCAGGAGTAAGTTGGAATCACGCTACGCTTAAAACCTCAGGTACAAATCCTGCGGGTTTTTCTCAGGGCTCAGGTACGGCTCTGGATATTATTGTGCCCGCGGATAAAAAAGGCGTTTTTCTGCAGCGTTCGGCTAATGGTGCAGGAAGCGTTTCCACAAGTTCTATCCAATTTGTTTGGGATTATGGCGCGGATGGCGTTATCAGCACAAGTACTGTGCGGGTAAAGGTATTTGCCATAGAGATGGTCTATATTCCTACCAGCGCTTTCTATGTAGGTTCGGGTGGAACTGAGACGTCAGCATTCTATACCTATCCCACAACCACGAATGCCTATTTAATAGCTTCAGAAAACGAGATTACCGTAGGGACAACAGCCGGTAATCTCTATTATGCGTTAAGCACTTACGGCGGCGACCAGGCCGGGCCAATCCCGGTGGCATTCCCCAAAGGATACGCGGCATTCTATATGATGAAATACGAAATCTCCCAAGGCCAATACGCGGATTTTTTAAACACCATTACCTCAGCGCAAGCCACAACCAGATATCCGGCTCAAACTACTTACCGCCATACTATTTCCGGCACCTACCCGAATTATTCCGCGTCCCGTCCGGACAGGGCGTGCAATTTTATTTCCTGGGCGGATGTAACCGCTTATTTTGATTGGGCGGCCTTAAGGCCTTTCACAGAGTTAGAATTTGAAAAGGCAGCCAGAGGAGATTCTGTCTCTACGCCCAATGAATACGCCTGGGGGAGCACAAGCATTACCGCGGCTCGAGACATATCCGGCGCAGAAAACGGCACCGAGACAATTACCAACGCCGGGGCAAATTGCGCTTATAATAACACAACTTTTATCGGCGGGGACGCGGGAACAGGCCCTTTAAGATGCGGTATATTCGCTACTGGTTCAAGTACAAGGGTAACCAGTGGGGCAGGCTATTATGGTGTAATGGAACTTTCCGGAAATCTCTGGGAGAGGCCGGTTACCGTAGGGAATACTACAGGCAGGGCTTTTACGGGTTTAAATGGAGACGGCGCGTTAGACGGAACAGGAAATGCCAATGTTACTAATTGGCCTGTTACAGATGCGGTTGGTGCTGGCTATCGCGGCGGCAGTTGGGGCAATGCTGCGACGTACGCTCGCGCCTCTGACCGCTACTACGCGGCGTTCACGAGTGCGGGTCGGGACATCGATTACGGCGGCCGTGCCGTCAGAACCTCTCCATAAGAGGTTTTGTAGAACTTTGGTTATTTGTTCTTTTGAGGATTTGTAAGTTGTTATCCCTACGGAAGTGGGGATCTAAAAGAAGTAGATTCCCGCTTCCGCGGGAATGACAGGGATCACGGGAATGACGGATGGAATGAGGCTGTAAGATGAAAACAGTAACACCGGTAGTGGAAAAGCATTACAAATTGATCCTCTGGATGCTGCCCAAAATGGCAAATTTCCCCAAGGATCAGAAATTTTTACTGGCAGACAGGATCGAGAGGATCCTGCTGGATATATTGGAAATGCTGATCGAAGCCAATTATTCCAAGCAGAAAAGAGAGATCTTAATAAAGATTAATCTGAAATTAGATGTTTTACGTTTTATGATGCGAATCGCCAAAGATATGAAGTACGTTAATATCAATGCTTATGATTTTTTCTGCCAATCAGCCATTGAAATCGGAAAAATGGTTGGCGGTTGGCTTAAGATGTCTGTTCTTTGAGGACATATATTCCAGAATCCCGCGGCCTACGGACCCCGGGAGCGGAACTAGAACTGGAGAGGTTCAGACGCTATTTCCATCCTCCGCTATACGTCATCCCCGCGAAAGCGGGGATCAGATTCCCGCATGCGCGGGAATGACACAAGGTGGAGGGAAAACACGCAGTAATATCGGGCGGAGGCCTGTTGTGAAGTAAGTTTCTACCCGATATGGTTTTAAAAAATGGTTCAGCGTCGTAAAAGTGTTGTGCTGGCAATCGCGGCGGCAATTGGAACAATGCTGCGACGAACGCTCGCGCCTCTGACCGCAACAACGCGGCGAACACGAATGCGAATCGGAACAACAATAACGGCGGCCGTGCCGTCAAAACCTCTTTAGTTTTACACGAATCCAGTAGCGGACGTTTAAACGTCCGCTACTATAACGCAATGACGAGGAAAATATGGTGAAGATAAACAATATTTATCCTAAAATAATATCAAAAGAAAATCTTTATCACTCGGCCTTTATGGCCTCAAAAGGCAGGCGATACAGGGATTCAACGGCGGATTTTAATTTTTTTCTTGAGGAAAAGATTGACCTTCTGCATAAAGAATTGCTTCGCAAAACCTATCGCCATGGGAAATACCGTTTATTTAAAATTTATGACCCGAAAGAACGCAATATCGCCGCAGCACCTTTTAAGGACAGGGTTGTGCATCACGCGGTGCACGATGTTATTGAGCCGATAATCGATAAGACTTTTATTTACGATTCTTACGCCTGCCGGAAAGACAAGGGAACGCATAAGGCGGTGGACAGGGCGCAGGGATTTTTACGGGCGAATAAATTTTGTTTTCACGGCGACATCAAACAATATTTTCCTTCCATCAACCACCGGATCATTAAGGGGATTTTAAGAATGAGGATTGAGGATAAAGACGCCCTCTGGCTTTTGGATGAGATTGTTGATTCGGCTAGGTCATTGCCTGCCTGTCTGCAGTTAGGCGTAGGTTTACCCATCGGTAATCTCACCAGCCAGTTTTTTGCCAACCTTTATTTAAACGAATTGGATTATTTTATAAAATTTGATTTGAGAATAAGGTATTATCTGCGCTATATGGATGATTTTTTAATTTTTAGCAATGAAAAAATAAGGCTGGTTGAGATTAAAGAAAGAATAAGAAATTTTTTGCACGCCAGTTTAGAGCTTCGACTGCACCAAGATAAATCGCAGATTTATTCTGCGTCTGAGGGCATAAAGTTTTTGGGCTTTAGGCTGTTCTCCGGGTATCGCCGGCTTACTTCCGATAATGTGAAACGTTTTAAAAAACAGCTCAATAAATTTGACTTTTTATTTGCCAGCGGCAAAATTACAAAGGCCGCGGTCAGGGACTCTCTGCGTTGCTGGGCAGCGCACAGTAAATACGCTAACACCGCAACTTTACGCAGAAGTATCTTTAAGGAGTTAGCCAGGAAAAAAAGCAGTATCGGTTATCTGGCGCAAAATTTATTAACCAATTAACTGCAGAGGTGGATGATGAAGTTTAATACGCTGAATAAGGTAGTGCTGACGGTTGCGCTGTTATTTGCCTGCGTAGGCGTTGCCTTTGCCGACTACACCGGCGGCAGTTACGACGGCTATGGCTCAGGCGTCTCTGTTGACCTTAATCTTGGCGGGCCTAACGTAACTATTTCTTCGGCTGCTGCTAATCAGAGTTTTGTAGTTGGCCAGGCGTCTACGGCTATCTCCAGCATAACCATAACTGATTCTACCGGCGGAGCCATTACTGCGATTAACGATTTAAGGATAAGAATTCCCTCGGGCTTTGGTATGCTCTGGGATACCACTAAAACTACTGCCACCATTAGCGGCACTGCTTCTGCTAAAGTAAGCACCGTGGTAACTTATGAGGGTTCAGGCCAAATATTAGTCTTAAATGTTACCTCTAATTTTATAGCAAGCGAATATATTACTGTCGGAGGGCTTTCTTTTACCAGCTTTACCGCTGCCGCATCAGCAGATTATTTAGGATTGGATATTTATAATACAGGCGTAAGCTATATAAAAGATAATAAAACAATCCAAATTATTTCAAGCGCAGGTGTTCTTTTTGCCGGAGGCAGTTATGATGGATACTTTTCATTTGCCTCTGGCGATATCCTTCTAAGTAGCGCTAACACCGACTATTTTTTAGTAACGCATCCGACTTATCAGGCAATTGCAGGCCAGAATCAGACAGTAACGATTACTGCCAAAGATTCAGCCGGCAATACTATTACTGTTTATAGTCCTGCCACTAGCGTAAGTGTAACCAAAGCTGAAACAGGAGGAACCGTGGTTGACTCTGCTGCTCTGAACAAGAGCTCTTTAACAGCAGTGGATTTTACTAACGGCGCGGCTGCGGTTACCTTAACCGACACTGAATCCGAAAATGTTACGGTTACTGCCACATATACTTCGATGACCGGCACATCCCTGCCCATAACTTTTAACGCTGCAGCTGCTTCTAGGGCAAGTATTTCAAGTTCGGTTTCGGTAATTGCCGGAACTGTTTCAGGCGCTTTTACCATTACTGGTATGGATATTTATGGCAATACCGGCGCCAATGTTACTTTAGCTACGACGTTCTCGCTTTCTTCTAACTCAACCGGCACAGTTACCTTTTATAGCGATGCAGCAGGCACAACGACAATTACCAGCGTAACCATCGGGGCAGGCACAAGCAACGCAACCTTCTACTACAAAGATACTAAAACCGGCACGCCCACAATTACCGCAACCAGAAGCGCCGGAGACACAATGACGCCATCTACTGCCACCGGAACAACTACAGTTAACCCCGGCACAAAGGCAAAATTGGCTTTTAAACAACAGCCGCCTTCTACTGCTGCAATAAATAATGTTCTGGCTAGCCAGCCGATAGTGGCTATCCAGGATGCTTACGGTAATCAGACAACTGATACTGACCCGATAACGCTTTATGCCTCAACATCTAATTCAGTTTATACTGCTGCTCCGGGGACATTAGCGGCTGCCGCTAATCCTCTTTCAGCAATAGCCGGCCAGGCGAATTTCAGCGGTGTAAAGTATAATACTACCGGAGTAATCTATCTTTATGCCCAGAGCGGAACTCTTCAGCCGGTATTTTCCACCGGGATTACTTTTTCTACTGCCAGCGACTCTACGGTAGAGTTAGCTGCTGTGCCGGTAACTAATTTTAACCTTGCTCCTACCAACAGCGAATTGGCGAATAAATTCGCGGTATTAAGTTTTAAGGTTAAAGATACAGGCACAGATTCGGTTCCGACGCAGATTGATAGAATTCAGCTAACCGTAGGCGGCACCGGCGGCAATGCCGCGACAGATATTGCCTGGGCGGGATTGTATCAGGGAGCAACTCAGGTGGCTACAGCCACAGGGCCGGCAATTACCAATTCTACAATTACCTTTGGCATTACCCCGAATAGTAACTCAATTGCGGATTTGTATTCGATAGCCGATAATACGGCTATCGAGTTTACAGTTTATATCTATATGAAACCCGGAAAACTGACTGCCACAGAAGGACAAACTTATACATTTGGCATAAATGAAACAGGCATAGGAACCGATACGGGGGTTTCTACGCAAATGAGCGCGAATACCAGTAAGGTGACTACGGTAACCGGCACAATTACCGTGGTTGTGTCTTACTTAGAGGTTGTAGGGCAAGCTACCGGAAATTCCTCGATTAGTGTTGCCGCTGGTTCGCCGGTAAATCTCACGGTGAGAGCAACAGACGCTAATAAAAATATTGATAAGGATTACATCAATAATCATACATTTATATTTTCAGGATTAGCTAGTATAGGTGGTAATAATCCTGCGATGAATGGCGTTACCCTTGGTTATAATACAACAATTAATTTTCCGATTTCTCCCGGCGGTGTATCTCTGGCAAATGGAGCTACCTTGACTGCTTACAAGGCAGAAACCGCTTCGTTTTCCGTTTCCGAAGTAGGGCAGAGTTATGCGGTATTTCCTCTGACAGTAACCGTAACTGCGCCTTCTGCCAGCGCTGCGAATATGAGTCTTGCCAGCGGGGATAGCCAAAGTGGAAAAGTCTCTGTTGCTTTAGCCAATCCCTTTGTCGTAACTGTCAAAGATGCTTATGGCAACGCGGTTTCCGGCGCAAGCGTAACTTTTGCAATTTCCTCTGTGCCTGGCGGAGCAACCGGCCAGGTATTGTCGGTTACTTCAGCCACCACTGATGCAAGCGGCCAGGCACAGACCACGCTTACTTTAGGAAATACTGCAGGCCAATATCAAGTAACAGCAACTTCTACCGGGCTTACCGGCTCGCCAATAACCTTTACTAGCATAGCAGTTACGCCTTCAACGTTAAATAAAATCAGCGGAGATAGCCAGTCTAAAACAGTTGCCCTTATTTTAACTGACCCCTTGGTAGTTAAACTCGTTGGCGCAGGTAATGTGGCTATCCCGAATGAAACCGTAACTTTTGCAATTTCTTCCGTTCCTACCGGAGCAACGGGCCAGGTATTGTCAGTTACTTCAGCTACTACTGACGCAAATGGCCAGGCACAAACAGTGCTTACTCTAGGAAATAAAACAGGTGATTATGTGGTGACGGTAAGCTATGCCGGATTAACCTCGGTTAATTTTACCGCTACCGGTTTAGCCGGAGTTCCTTATAAAGTAGTCTTAAGCGGCCCGGGCTCAAGCAACGCCGGAGTAGTTTCTACGGCGTTTTCCGCGATAATCAAGGATTCCTATGATAATCTTACAAATGCCGTAACCGCCACTGCATTTCTTCTTACCAGCAACGTTGCTACCGGGAGTTTTTATAGCGATAGCGCAGGCACCATCAGCATTAGCAGTATAACGGTAGCCTCAGGCGCAAGCAGCGCGGCTTTCTATTACAAAGATACTGCCATCGGGCTTCCGGCTATTACCGCAGCGCGCAGCGCAGGTGATAGTTTGAACGTGAGCTCATCTTCGGCGTCTATAAATATTCTTGCCGCGGGCCTTGACCACTTTGCAATTACCGGCTCAACCACCACATTGACTGCAGGTAGTTCCCGGCCGATTACGATTACTGCTTATGATGCATATGATAACGTAAAGACAAATTTAAATAGCGATGTGGCAATAGTATTTTCCGGAGCCAATGCATCACTTGCGCCTTCAAGTAATTCGCCAACCTCTTCAAATAATCTTAGTAATGATATAAATTTTGGCGCGGATACTTTGCTTACTTTTACCAATGGCGCAGCTACTGCTACTTTAAAATTATATAAGGCAGAGAGTGTGTTGATTAAGACAAGTGCTCTGCCGGTGACTACATCTAATGCCCAGGCCTTGGGATTTGTGGTTAAACATAATACGGCAGACCATTTGAAATTTTCCGGAACGGTTAATGGAGCTACAGTTGGCACCGCTATTAGTTTAGGGGCGTTAAATGCCGTGGATTTATATAATAACTTATGTGACGGAGCAAACGGAGGCGCAGCCTACACCGGAAGTAAAACTATCAGCTATGTTTTAAGCGGCTTAACCAATGCCCCTGACGGCTCCGCGACCGATCTCTGGCCAACTAACCCGGTTAGTTTTACTAACGGTGTGTCAGCGGCTTTGAGCGTTACTTTGTATCGCGCTCAATCTACTACGATTACGGCAAACGCTGCTGATTTAACGGGAGCAAATATCGCTTCTAATTCAATTACTATGCAAGCAGCAGCGATGGGCAAACTCTGGTTTTCTCAACAACCCTCTACAAATCCTTTTACCAATATTGCTTTACCCGCGCAGCCAAAAGTTAATGTGGCTGATCAGTATGGTAATGCGGTTACCTCAGTTTCTGACCAGATTAGCTTGCTTCCTTCGCTTACCAGCGGAACTTATACTCCAGTTACCAACGGAACATTAAGCGGTGATTCTCTAGCAGTGGTTCTAGTAAACGGCGTGGCAACTTTTAGCGGGATAAAATATAGTTATCCGGAAAGCATATATTTAAAGGCGCATTCAATGGGAAATCTGGCGCCGGATATATATTCTTATCAGATAACCTTTAAGGTTGGCGCGGATACTGCCATCGCAACCGGCCCGTTAGTCAAACCAACCAG
This sequence comes from Candidatus Omnitrophota bacterium, assembly GCA_030693145.1. GTDB lineage: Bacteria > Omnitrophota > Gorgyraeia > Gygaellales > Profunditerraquicolaceae > UBA6249. The sequence goes on along the minus strand of JAUYBI010000068.1, from coordinate 61,784 downwards.
TATATCTTCCTTAATCTATACTGATGCGGCGAAGTTGCAGGTTTTTGATTTTAAGGTTACTGATGCCGGTTCAGACGGATACGCGACAAAGCTTAAACAGATTGTAATTGCCAGAAACACTGCCACGGATACCACCGGCGGTTGGCAGAGTTATATTGCCGGAGCCGCCATATCCGACGGCACCACTTCGATAATGGGCACAATCACAAATGACGCTTTAACTTTTGGAACCGGCACCAGCATAATTTCTTCTGTGCCTGATGGGCAAAGCAAGACTTACACTTTAAGCGTTTACCTCAATCAAACTTTGCCTGTGGGAGCAGACGGAAAGGCCATTGCTTTTAGCGTTAACCCCACTGCTAACCTTACCGTAGATTCTCCCGGTTCAGCATTTGCCGCTGCCGGCGCAATAACCAGTTCTTTGGTTGTTGATGTAACAGTTACTAAATTTATGGTTAGCGGAGACAGCGCTATTGTGGCTGCCGGAGCAAGCAGCACTGTAACTACTAAAGCAACAGATATCAACAATAACCTAGACACGGACTATAGCGGTGTAAAAGAGATAATCTTTAGCGGCGCCAATTCCGCGACAAGCGGAGGCACTACTTATAATCCTACTTGCACAAACTATTCGGCGGTAGATATAGCATTTGGAAATATTACGCTGGTGAATTTTACCTCAGGGCAGAGCATTTCGACTATAACGATGAAGTTATATAAAGCTGAAAGCGCGGCTATTAAAACAAAGACCTCAGATGCTGTAATTACCACTCCAGATGCAGATGCCTTAGCTGTGGTAGTTACCGGCGGCGCTGCAAGTAAACTTTCTTGGAATACTCAACCGGTGGCTACAGTGGTGGCTAACGCGCCGTGGTCTTCGTTTAAAGTGAGTGTAGTTGATACTTATGGAAATATCGCTCCCAGCGCAATTAATCTAACGGTTGCCCCTACTGGAGGCACTTTGAGAGCGGGAGCAACTGCTCAAGTGGCAACGGTATCCGGTATAGCGACTTTTGATAATCTTGCGGTGTATTGCGCAGTTTATCCGGGGATAGTTACCTTAAATGCCACTGCCGCTGGAGTTACCGCCAGCGGCGCATCTAATAATGTAACCGTAGTAGAAAAATATGCGATTACAATGAAAGCATTTGATTCGGTAAATGGCAGCCCATTGACCGAACTTACGCTTAAGATTATTGATTCAAACACCGGACAATTAGTCACCGGCCTTACCAACCCGATAATCGGTAATAGCCCATTTTCGTTTAATTTGCCTTACGGAAATTATAGTTTTAATTTTAATAAAACCGCATACGTAGAGAGTACAGTTGATAAGACTGCGAATGTCTCCGCGGATGCGGTTGATGGCGCGTACGACAATAATATTAGCTGGACCGTGTTTCTTATGTCCACTGCTGAATCTCTGGCGGATTACAAAGTATTAAGTAACTTTGTCTACGATGAAGCTAATGACCGGATAACTGGCTTGGTGCGGCTGGAGAAAAGAGGTAAGCAGATTACCAGCGATGACATAAATACTCTAAAAACCAGCACTTTGAAGATCTTCGATAGTTCCGACGCGGTTAATCCTAAATATACCGCTTCATTGGCTGTGACTGATGCAAACAGCAATTATTATTTTAATATTGATAATGCCGTAGCGGCAAAGGGTTTTGTCAGGGGCAGGAATTATTTTGCCAAAATGACTATTCTCTACGGCGGAGTCGATTTATCAACGAATGTCACGTATTCGGCGGCCAATGATTTTACTATCTCGGTAATGTCAACTTTAAATACTCTGGCCGGGCAGATTGCGGCTTCGGTTGCCTCTGAAGGGGCTCTTACCAGGTCGCAACTGACGTCGAAAATAGAGTCTACGGCTGCGGCTACTCAGGCAAAGGTTGCGCAAGTAAGTGCTCAAGCAGGGCAGATTTTAACTACTACTACCGCCATACCTGCGCAGATAACCACAGCACAAACAGCGATAACGGATAACATTGCTACCAAGATTAAGCCGCATATAACCTCGGGGATTCTTAACAGCGAAACGACGATTAAACAGGGTGGAAAGATGACCATACGTTACCGTACTGTTACCGGCTTAGCTCCTGTTTTAAACATTTACAGCCCTAAGGACGTCCTGCTTCTTTCAAACAAAGGAATGACAGAGATAGGCGCTGCAGGTATTTATGAATATAATGTTACATTTTTAGCCAGTTGGGGCTTAGGCACTTTTACTGTGATTTGTTCCGAGTCTACCAATGGTACTGTTGATGCTTTGGTGATGACGGTGACTCAATCTAATTTAGAGGATGTTTCCGGGCAGGTTTCTGCGGTTTTAGGTTCAACCTCCGGTATAAGCGGATTAAAGAATGTTGCTGAAACAATAGGTTTACAGTTTAATGATATGGATAAACTATTGACTAAGATTAGTAAAGATATTGCCGGTAAACTCGGAGATACCAAGAACGCGGTAGATGATCTGGCCAGCGCTTTTAAACAGCTGGAGGCGATAAGCAAGCAGATTGAGGATATCGGCGGGACAAAAGGGATTAACCTTGAAAAACTTTATGAAGTTTCCAAAGATAAAAATAATGATATAACTTACATTAAGAATAAGTCTGAAGAGTTAAAAGCGGCCATGGAAATTAATAAAAAGTTGATTGAAGACCAGAATAAGAAACCTGTTGTGCAGAGCTGGTTTGAATTTAAATAAATTTATACTTTAGTTCAACCATAGTTACGGTATGCAGCGCGTATAAGTATGAAAATTAGGAAGTTTGCTTTTCTGTTTTTTGTTTTTGGTTTGTTATTTTGCATACCCGCCCAAGCTGGAATTACTATGCGTCTTATAGCTGTAAATCCCGCTGATTCAGATAAAACAGTTCCGATTAAAGTTTACCTTCCTTTAGAAGTAAAACCCGAAGATGTTCTTTATAAAGGCGACCTTGAGATTGCTTATGACGCCCAACAAGGGAGTTATTATGTTTTCGGTGAATATTTGCTTGAGCCCAAAGAGAAATTAGAAAAAGAAATAGAGATTAAAGATGTTTGGGTGATTGATCCAACCCAGATAGCAATAATGCGTCAGGATGCTAAAGCAATCTTGGATGAATTCAAGAAAACAGATTATTATGACCGCGCCAAACCGCTCTATGATGGGGTAGATAATAAATTAAAAGAGGCAGAGGCTATGCAAGATCTGTCATCTGTCGGTCCGGATTATAAAATTTCTAATTATCGCAATAGTTTGAGTTTGCTTAATTCCGCCAAGGCTGATTTGGTAGCCGCAAAGACCCTTTTGTCAGAAGTCGCACCTAAAGGATTAGCCAAATTTACCTGGAAGATTATTTTATTCATTGTTATATTTCTTGGTATTTTAGGCGCCGGATTCTTTTTCATCTGGCAGCATCAGATAAAACTGGAAGCAGAACAAGAACCCCGTGAATAATCTTAGACCGTTTTTGTTTAGCCCGTTCAAATAGGCGCATAAAACTTATAAACTTAGAGCCCAGCACTACGATAAAGTTACAATTTGTACTAAAATTTTATAAAACCTGCCAATTTTTCTCTAATTTTACAAATTACGATTTTTCTCCAGCTTTCTGTTCGAAAGACAGGGAGTTTTTATCTGAGGCCATCTATTCTTATATAATGAGCCTGTTGCGAAATGCCATTCTCCGTCATCCTGAGCGAAGCGAAGGATCTTATCAGCGTCGAGATTCTTCGGCCTTCGGCCTCAGAATGACGGTACAAATTGAATTTCGCAACAGTCCCATGATCAGAAGGTTCTCTTAAAAAGAAAAATCCCATCAAATGACAGTGTAATAAACCTTGTTGACTTTCAATAGTAGGGTGGGTTTAAACCCACCCCACTATTGTTAATAAAAGTCAGCAGAGTTTATTATAGTGTCCATCAAATATTTCTATTTGATTTCAGGTTGAATTGTGTTAAAATCAATTCCTATGATTAACTTAAAGAAAGTAAAAAGATATTCGATTAAAGAGCGCGCCAGCAAGGTGAATAAGGGGGATTTTGCCTCCAAACCCGCCAAAGCTAAAAGCTTTGTCAGCTTTTTGGATTCTTTACCTAATATTCTAAAAGCCAAAGATTTGCGTGCGGTTTCTGCGGATATTGTTTCCGCGCGCAAGAAAAATAAAGGAGTAATCTTGATGGCCGGGGCGCACGTGATTAAGTGCGGGCTGAATCCGGTTTTAATTGAGTTGCTTGAGAAAAAAGTAATTTCCTGTATTTGCCTAAACGGCGCGGGTATTATTCATGATTTTGAAATTGCTTTTCAGGGGAAAACCTCCGAAGATGTTGCCGCAAACCTCAAAACCGGAAAATTCGGCATGGGTAAGGAGACCGCGGATTTCTTAAACTGCGCGGCCAAGGAAGGGGTAAAGAAAGGTTTTGGTTTAGGTTATGCCGTGGCGAATGCGATAGCCACAACCGCTTTAGCGAATAAAGATTTAAGTTTACTTTATCATGCGTATAAACATAAGGTGCCGGTTTGTGTTTTTGTGGGAATTGGCACGGATATTATTCATCAGCATCAGTCATTTGACGCTGCTTCTACGGCCGTGGGTTCATTGCGGGATTTCCATATTTTGGCAGAAAACATCCCTTCCTTAAATCAGGGGGGAGTGGTTTTAAATTTTGGTTCAGCAGTGATGTTGCCGGAGGTATTCCTAAAGGCCCTCAACCTTGCCCGGAATTTAGGAAATAAAGTTAAAGATTTTACTTCCGCGAATTTTGATATGCTTTATCAGTATCGAGCGGCACAGAACGTGGTCAGCCGGCCCACTGCTTCCGGGGGTAAGGGGTATTATATTATCGGACACCATGAAATCATGCTTCCGCTTTTAGCGCAAAGCGTAATTGAGAAGATATGAGAAATTTAAAAAATATAATCCGTAAATTCAATCAAGTGAATATCCTGGTGGTGGGGGATTTGATCTTGGATGAATATATCTGGGGAAGCGTGGAAAGGATTTCTCCGGAAGCTCCGGTTCCCGTGCTTTGGGCAAAGAAGCGGACATTCGTTCCCGGAGGCACAGCGAACGTGGCCAACAATATTTGCTCTCTCGGCGGTAAAGTTACCTTGTTGGGAGTTACCGGAAGTGACGCCAATTCTAAAATTCTGCTTAGTGAATTAAAGAAAAGAAAGATTAATACTAAAGGTATCTTTGTGGAGGCCAACCGGCATACTACGGTCAAGACGCGCATCCTGGCCGGCCATCAGCAGGTAGTTCGGGTTGATTGGGAGCATACGCATGACCTGCCTAAAGAATTAAACGCGAAAATTTTGAAATTTATCCAAAAGAATATTAATTCCTTTGATGCGGTGATCATCGAGGATTATGGCAAAGGAGTGGTTAATATCGCTCTGCTGGAGATGCTCATCCGGCTGGCCAAAGCGCGTAAGAAAATTATTACGGTGGACCCTAAAGAGGAAAATTTTCAGTATTATCGGTCGGTGAATGCCATTACCCCTAACCGCAAAGAGCTGGAAAATGCGATCAGGAATCTTAAGATCCAAGACACCACCAATCGTTTTAAAATAAATACGGATAAATTATTTACGGATAAAGATGTGGATTTGGCTGGCCGGGAAATTTTAGAATACCTTAATCTTGATTCTATCCTGATTACCTTAGGTGAGCAGGGGATGAAGTTGTTGGAGAAGAATGGCCGCTTGACGCATATCCCCACGGTAGCCCAGGAGGTTTTTGATGTATCCGGGGCAGGAGATACGGTAATCAGTACTTTTACTTTGGCTCTTTGTGCCGGTGCCTCTAAGTTAGAGGCAGCGCATATCGCTAATTTTGCCGCCGGAATCGTAGTGGGTAAATTGGGGACGGCGGTTACGAGTACAAAAGAACTTTTAGAGAGGATAAACTAAATGGATGTTATCGGGGTAATCCCTGCCAGGTACTCGTCTACCAGGTTCCAGGCTAAGGTGCTGGCGGATATTATGGGCAAGCCGATGTTGCAGCATGTTTGGGAGCGGGCCAAACAATCCCGCATGTTGGATGATCTAATCATTGCTTGTGATCATGAAATTGTCCTGAAAGTAGCTACTGAATTTGGGGCTAAAGCCGTAATGACCTCGAATGAGCACACCTGCGGCACCGACCGGATTAGTGAAGTAATTAACCCCCTGGATGTAAAAGTCATTATTAATATTCAGGCGGATGAACCGTTGGTTCATCCGATGATGATTGATAGCGTTGCCCGGGCATTATTGGAAGACAAAATGCTAAATATGGCTACGCTGATGAAAAAGATCGAAGATGTTTTAGAATTGCTTGATCCAAATGTGGTAAAAGTCGTAGTGGATAAAAATAATTTTGCTTTGTATTTTTCGCGCGCGCCTATCCCGTATTTAGCGCCCAATGCCGAGATTGACCAGGTAACTTATTATAAGCATATCGGCCTTTATGGTTATACCAAGGATTTTCTTTTTACTTATAAAAATCTTCCCGTTTCTAATCTTGAAAAAACGGAGAAATTAGAACAGTTGCGCGTTTTGGCTGAAGGTTACAAAATTAAAGTAATTCAGACGCCATTTGATACCATTGGCGTGGATACTCCTAAGGATTTAGAAAAAGTGAAGGAAAAATTGCAAAAGAGGATAAATTGATGCATCCGGTTAATGTGGGAAATATAAAATTTGGGGAGCGGTATCCGCTGGTTCTGATTGCCGGGCCATGTGCTATCGAATCCGAAAGTTCTTGCTTGGAAGCGGCGGGGAAGATTAAAAATATTGCTGCCAGTTTAGATATACCGTTTATATTTAAATCTAGTTTTGACAAAGCTAACCGGCTTTCCGTAGGTTCTTACCGCGGGCCGGGATTAAAGAAAGGGCTGGCGATTTTAAAGAAAGTAAAAGCCAGGCTCAAGGTGCCGATTTTAAGTGATGTGCATTGTGTAAAAGATATTCCGGCCTCAGCCGAAGTGTTGGATATTATTCAGATACCGGCATTTTTATGCCGGCAGACCGATATTGTTTTAGCCGCCGCCAGGACCGGTAAGGTGGTTAATATTAAAAAAGGCCAGTTTCTTGCGCCCTGGGATATCCTGCCGATTATTAAGAAGGTCGAGAGCCTGGGTAATAAACAGATCCTGATCACGGAAAGAGGGGTAAGTTTTGGGTACAATAATTTAGTTACGGATTTGCGTAGTTTAAAAATTATGCGTAATTTCGGGTATCCGGTAATTTATGATGCTACGCATAGTGTGCAGCTTCCCGGAGGTTTAGGCGCTTGTTCAGGAGGCCAGACGGAGTTTGTCGCCGGGTTATCCCGGGCAGCGGTTGCTTTTGGCTGTGATGGCCTGTTTTTGGAGGTGCATCCCGATCCTAAAACCGCGCCTTGCGACGGGTCGAATATGATTAATTATAAGGAACTGGAAGATCTCTTAAAACAAATAAAAAAAATTAGGCAGGCACTATGAATATCAACATAATTAAACGGGCAAAAGAAGTTTTGGAAATTGAAGCGCAGGCAATCCGGCGGTTAAAGGCGCGCTTAGGCAAAGGCTTTATTCAGGCAATAGAGCTGATCCTTAAGAGCAAAGGCAGGGTGGTAGTGAGTGGAATGGGTAAAACCGGGATTATTGCGCAAAAATTTTCCGCCACTTTGGCTTCTACGGGAACCCCCAGTTTATTTCTGCATACCGCGGAAGCAATTCACGGTGATTTAGGCAAGGTCACGCCTGATGATGTCGTAATCATTCTTTCTAATAGCGGCTCAACTGAAGAAATGAAGCAGCTTTTGCCGATACTCAAAAAAATAGGTGTGCCGATTATTTCGCTTACCGGAAATTCTAAATCCGTGTTGGCTAAATACAGCGATGTAGTTTTAGATGTTTCCGTTAAAAAAGAAGCCTGTCCATTGGGCCTGGCTCCCACCGCTTCGACCACGGCTGCTTTGGCGATGGCGGATGCCCTGGCTATATGTTTATTGGAACGCAAAGGTTTTAAAGAAAAGGATTTTGCTTTTTTTCATCCCGGGGGGGCTTTAGGCAGGCGCCTGCTTTTAACGGTCCAGGATATTATGCGCCAGGGGCAAGCCAATGCGATTGTCCGGGAAGATAAATTGGTAGCGGAAGTTTTATTGGCGATTACCCGGGCTCGGGCCGGCTCAGCTATCGTGGTGGATAAAGGCGGAAAACTAAAAGGAATTTTTACCGATGGAGACCTGCGCCGGCATTTGGCTTCTGATAATAATTTGCCGGGCCGGCCGATTAAAGAGGTAATGACTAAGAATCCTACTGTCGTCAATAAAGATATGCTGGCGGCTGAGGCCATGCGGATATTGCAGGCCAAAAAAATCGACGAAGTCCCGGTGGTAGATAAATTTATGCGCCCGGTGGGCTTATTGGATGTGCAGGACCTGTTGAAAGCAGGATTAATCTAAAAATATGTCAGGGGAACTGATTAAAGAAGAATTAAAAGCACGTTTTAGAAAAGTCAAACTGCTGCTTTTGGATGTAGATGGGGTTTTAACCGACGGTAGAATAATTTATGATTCCAGCGGCCGGGATTCTAAATTTTTTGATGTGCATGATGGTTTAGGTGTCTATTGTTTACATAAATGCGGTATCAATACAGTCATCATTACTGCCAAGAATTCTAAGACTATCTCGCCGCGTTCAAAAGATATGCGGGTGGCCGAAGTTTTTGCTGATATTTTTCCTAAGACCGCGGTTTTAGATAAAATTCTTAAGAAATACCGCGTGGCAAAAGATGAGGTTTGTTTTGTGGGTGACGATCTGGTGGATTTATCGCTGATGCGTGAAATCGGCCTGCCGATAGCCCCGGCCAATGCCTCCAGCGAAGTAAAAGAGGCAGCCGTTTATGTAACTAATTGCCGGGGTGGCCGGGGAGCAGTCCGGGAAGTAGCCGAGTTAATTCTTAAATCGCAAGACAAGTGGAAAGATGTTTTAAAGTTTTATGGAGCATAAAAAAACAGTTTTAATTTTCGCGTTTTTATTTCTTACCTACGCTCATCTTGGGGCAGTTGAAGTTAAAGAAATAAAACCTATCCCGGCAGCCAAGGCCAAAGCCCGGGAATCCGATCAACAGATCGGAGATTTTTCTCTTTCCGGATTCGGGGATAAAGGAAAAAAGTCCTGGGATCTTGCCGGCAAGTCCGCGGATATATTTAGTGAAGTGGTTAAGCTGAAAAAAGTAGTGGGTAATAATTATGGCCAGAATGATACGATTAATCTCACCGCGGATAAGGGTGATTTTAATAAGAAAAGCGGCCTGGTGCATTTGCAGGATAATGTCGTAATTACTACCTCCAGCGGCTCAAAACTTACTACGGATACTCTGGATTGGGACCGCAATCAGCAGATTGTGAGTACTCTGGATAAAGTTAATTTTAGCCGGCAGGATATGAACCTTTCGGGGCAGGGGGCGCAGGGGCAAACCGCATTAAAGCAGATTGTGTTAGACAAAAATGTGCGGTTGGATATTCAGGCGCAGGATGGGCAGGTTAATAAAAAGGAAAAGATTGTGATTACCTGCGATGGGCCGCTGGATGTGGATTATGAAAAAAATATTGCCATATTTAATAATAATGTTAAAGTAGAAAAACCGGATTTAACAATTTACAGCGATAAAATGCAGGTTTATTTTACCCCGAAACAACAGGATCAGGCAGCGGCTCAAGGGCCGGCCGCGATCTCCAGTTCCGTGCATAAGATTGTGGCTTTAGGAAATGTGCGGATATTGCGCGGTGAAAATATTTCTTATAGCCAGGAAGCAATTTATACCGCCATAGATAAAAAGATAACTTTAACCGGTAGGCCCCAAATAGTCATTTACCAAACGGAGACTCAGTAAATGCGGCTTCTGGAAACTAAAGGCTTAGCTAAATCCTATGACGGCCGCCAGGTAGTCAGAGGCGTGGATATTACGGTTAAGCGCGGAGAGATTGTGGGGCTCTTGGGGCCTAATGGCGCCGGTAAAACTACCACTTTTTATATGATCGTAGGTATCGTTGCTCCGAATAAGGGGACGATTGTTTTTGATAACCATGAAATTACCAATATGGCTATTCATGAGCGCGCGCGTTTCGGTATCGGGTACTTGTCGCAAGAAGCCTCGATATTCCGTAAACTGACGGTCCAAGAAAATATAAACGCGATTTTAGAAACTTTATCTTTAAGCCGGACAGAAAGAAAACGCAGGCTGGCATTTTTATTGGAAGAGTTAAATATCGCGCATTTAGCCAAAAACAAAGCCTATACTTTAAGCGGCGGGGAGAGAAGGCGTTTGGAGATTACCCGGGCGCTGGTAACCAATCCTTCTTTTATACTTCTGGATGAGCCATTTAGCGGAATTGATCCGATCGTGGTTAATGAAGCTCAGGAGATTATTAAAGAATTAAAAGCCAAAGGCCTGGGTATTTTATTAACCGATCACAATGTTAGGGAGACTTTGGCTATAACTGACCGGGCGTATTTAATTTCAGACGGGGTAATTCTTATTTCAGGATCGGCGCAGGAACTGATTAATCACCCGCAGGCGCGCCAGGTTTATCTGGGTGAGAAATTCCGCATGTAGGGTTTATTGCGAAATACCCTTTTTTGTCATCCTGAGCGGAGCGAAGGATCACATTGCCGGCGAGATTCTTCGGCCGGAGCCCGCACTGAGCGAAGCGAATGTGGCCTCAGAATGACAAAATTAGTAAATTCATAACAATTGCATCTTAAGAAAGGGAACAAATGAAAACCGAAGTTAAGAAACTGGATAGCACCAAGTGCGAAATTAATGTTGCCATAAGCGGAGAGTTGGTTAAAAATAAATTTGAGGAGGTTTTTGCTCAAGTTGCCAAAGAGGCCAAGGTTCCGGGTTTTCGTCCGGGCAAAGCGCCCAGGGATATTTTAGAAAAACATTACGCATCCGGTGTGCATGAGCAGGTTTTAAAGGAATTGGTTCCGGATGTTTATAACCAGGCGATTGCCGCGGAAAAACTTGATGTTATCGAGCTACCGCAGATTACCGATGTCAAGCTTGATCGCAGCAGCCTTTCTTTTAAAGCTATCGTCGAAGTTACTCCTGAAATTGCGGTTAAGAACTATAAGCATCAGTTAATAAATTACAAATTAGTTTCAGTTTCCAGCGATGAAATCGCCAGGCAGATTGATTCGGTTAAAGAATCACGTAAGGCCGAAAGCCTGGATGATAAATTCAGCCGCTCTCTAGGGTATCCTAATTTTAGCGAGCTAGAGAAGGCGGTAGAAAGACAGATCTTTATGACCAAAGAGAATCAAGAGCGCCAGCGGATTGAAAATGAGTTAATTGAAAATATAACTCGTGGTTTGGAGTTTAAGCTGCCGGCCGGGTTGGTGGAGCGCCAGGTTCAGGACATGCTTAGGCAGGCTAAAATCGACTTAGCGATGAAAGGCCTGCCGCGGGATAAAATTGATGAGCAGGAGAAATTGCTTTTAGAAGGAATTCAGCCGGAAGCCAAAAAACAGGTTAAGGTCTATCTAATTTTATCTCAGATTGCCAAAAAAGAAAATATTGTTATTGATGATCACATGCCGCGTAAAGTAATGGAGTTTTTACTCAGAGAAGCTAATTGGCAGCCAACTTCTTAATAACGGAGGGTAATATGCAGACAAAAATGCAGACATTGGTTCCCATGGTCATTGAGCAGACTACCCGGGGTTTTGAACGTGCCTACGATATCTATTCACGCCTGCTAAAAGACCGGATTTTATTTATCGGTACTCCCATTGATGATTATGTGGCAAATTTAGTGATTGCCCAGCTGCTTTTTTTACAAATGGAAGATAAGGATAAAGATATTAATGTTTATATTAATTCACCCGGCGGCTCGGTTACTGCGGGGTTGGCGATATACGATACCATGCAATTTATAAAATGCGATGTCGCCACCTATTGCGTGGGCCAGGCAGCGAGCATGGGGGCACTTTTATTATCGGCAGGCTCTAAGGGAAAGCGTTTTGTGCTTCCTAATTCCAGAGTGATGATTCATCAGCCATGGGGCGGGGTACAGGGAGCGGCCGCGGATATTTCTATTCAGGCTAAAGAAATTTTAAAGCTGCGCGACCGGATTAATGAGATCTTGTCGCATCATACCGGCCAGTCGTTAGACAAAATACAAAAAGATACGGACCGGGATTATTTTATGTCCGCTCAGGAATCAAAAGATTATGGTTTGATTGATGAGGTAATTTTACCGGAAGCTAAAAAAAGTGACGCGAAGCGTCATCCCCACGAAAGTGGGGATCTAGAAAAAAAATAGATTCCCGTTTTTGCGGGAATGACAGGAGAAATCACGATGAAAAAGGAATATTTGTTAACTCCGGGCCCAACCCCTTTACCACCTCAAGTAAGTTTGGCGATGGCCAAACCGATTATTCACCACCGTACGCCGCAGTTTCAGGAAATTCTAAAAGAGGCAAGCCTGGGGTTAAAATGGGCGTTTCAGACGGCCAACGATGTTTTTATTATCTCTTCTTCAGGAACCGGAGCGATGGAGGCAGCGGTAATCAATTTACTTTCTGGCGGTGATACTGCTTTGGTGGTTCAAGGCGGTAAATTCGGAGAAAGATGGACGGAGATTGCCAAGGCTTATGGGATTATCCCTGAGATCATTAATGTGGAGTGGGGAAAAGCCGTAAGCCCGGAAGAAATAAGTAAAAAATTAAAATCTAACCCGCAGATAAAAGCGGTATTTACGACTTTATGCGAAACTTCTACCGGCGTGGATAATGATATCCGGGCAATTGCCGCGGTGGTCAAAGAAAGCTCTGCGGTTTTAGTGGTAGATGCGATAAGCGGCCTGGGAGCGGTAGATTTAAAAACTGATGCCTGGGGGGTGGATGTGGTGGTTGCCGGATCGCAGAAAGGCCTGATGCTGCCTCCGGGGCTAGGTTTTATTTCGCTTAGCGCCCGCGCCTGGAAATTAGTGGAGGCTTCCAAGTCTAGCCGTTATTATTTGGATTTAAGAAAGGCCAAGAAGGCCTTAGATAAAAATGACACACCGTTCACATCTTCAATTACTTTGGTTATCGCTTTAAATGAAGCTTTAAAAATGATGCGGCAGGATGGCCTGGAAAATATATTTAAGCGTCATCGGGTCATGGCGGATGCCACCCGGTCCGCGATGCAGGCGCTGGGTTTAGAGTTATTTGCCCCGTTGGCAGCTTCGGATGGGGTGACGGCCGTCAAGGTACCTGCGGGTATTGATGGTGAAAAATTAGTTAAAACCATGCGCGATACTTATGGCGTGACGATTGCCGGCGGCCAGGATGAGCTTAAGGGTAAAGTTTTTCGTATTGCGCATATGGGGTTTATTGCTGAACCTGATATTATTATGGGGTTGTCCTGCCTGGAAAAAGTACTTACGCAAATGGGCTATAAATTTATTTTAGGCGCAGGTATTAGGGCAGCCGAAGAGGTATTTCTAAAATAAGGCACTCCGCTAATTTGTATTGCGCCGGTGTTGCCTGCCTGCCGGTAGGCAGGTGTCACTACATGAGACACCCGGCGCTAAGCGGTATTGCGCCGGTGTTGTGTCACTACACAAGGAGTGAAAGATAAAATGATCAGGATTTTAGTTAGCGATGCATTAAGTGAGGAAGGTTTAAAGGTATTTAAAGATTCCAAGGAATTAAGCGTGGATGTAAAAACAGACCTAAAACCAGAGGCCTTAAAAGAAATTATTAAGGATTATGATGCTTTGGTGGTGCGCAGCGCGACGAAAGTAACCAAAGAGGTAATTCAGGCGGCAGTTAAGCTCAAGGTTATCGGCCGGGCCGGTGTTGGCCTGGATAATGTAGATTTGGAAGCGGCTACGCAAAAAGGGATTATCGTCATGAATACCCCGGGTGGAAATACGATTTCTACCGCGGAACATACCTTTAGCCTGATTTTGACTTTATCCAGGAATATTGCCCAGGCAAATGCCTCGATGAAAAAGGGAGAGTGGAAGCGTTCTAAATTTATGGGGGTGGAATTATATAACAAGGTTTTAGGTATTGTGGGGTTTGGCAGGATTGGTTCAGAGGTTGCTAAGCGGGCAAAATCATTCGGCATGAAAGTTTTGGCATTTGATCCTTTTCTGTCCGCGCAAGTAGCCCAGGACATTGGGGTGGAGATCTCAGAATTAAAAAAAGTCCTGCTGGAGTCTGACTATATTACCGTGCATACTCCTTTGACTGAGGAGACCAGGCATATGATTTCAGATAAAGAGTTTGGAATAATGAAAAAAGGCGTGCGGATTATAAACTGCGCGCGTGGCGGAATTATCGATGAGGCGGCTTTAGCCAGGGCGGTAAAAGAGGGCAAGGTGGCCGGGGCAGCGATGGATGTTTTTGAAACTGAGCCGCTGGCCGCGGATAGTGAATTGCTAAAACTGGATAATGTCATTACTACTCCGCATCTTGGCGCATCCACCGAAGAAGCGCAGATAAACGTAGCTATTGAAGTTGCTGAAATTGTACGTGATGCGCTCTTAGGGAAGGGGATCCGGAATGCCGCGAATTATCCTTGCTTGGATGCGGAGGCCTGCGATATGCTTAATCCTTTTATTAATTTAGGAGAGAAATTAGGAATGTTTGCCGCGCAATTAGTAGAAGGCAGGTTTCTGGAGTTGACCATAAGTTATAGCGGCCAGATTACTAAATATAATTTAAGCCCGGTGACCATGGCTTTAGTTAAGGGCTTACTTACACCGATATTAAAGGAAACAGTTAATTTTGTTAATGGCTTATCTTTGCTTAAAGAAAGAGGAATAAAACTGCTGGAGTCAAAATCCGGACAGGAAGGCGAATTTGTAAATCTTATTCAATTAGAGCTTAAAACAGACAAAGAAACTAAATCTATTCTGGGGACACTCTCCGGTAATAAACAGCCCAGGATTGTTAAAATTGACGATTATTATTTAGATCTGTATCCGGTCGGAGAAATGATTTTTATCCGTAACTTGGATAAGCCGGGTTTAATCGGAAGCTTAGGAACGCTGATGGGTAAAAATGACATAAATATTGCCGCCATGGCCTTGGGCCGTAATCAACCCGGCGATAAAGCCATTAGTGTCTGGAGCGTAGATAATCAGGTCAGCCCGGAAATTCAGGATAAAATAAAAAAATTAGAAAATATTTTAACGGTGAAAGTAATTAGGACATGAAGCATTTTACAATCAGGTTATGTTTAATTCTCTGTTTTTTAATTTCTGCGGCAGGCAGTTTGTATGCTAAAGATATAACCATAATTTATAGCGGCCAGACGCACGCTATGCTTTATCCCTGCAGCTGCCCTATTCAACAGGATGGGGGAATTGCCCGCCGGGCCAGTTTAATTAAAGAGCTAAGAAAAAAAGACCCGCAGCTTTTACTCCTGGATTGCGGAAATTTTACCGCCGGCGGTTTGCTGGATGAATATACTCAGAATACCCAATTAGATATGCAGCGCTCCGAGGTCAATTATAAAGCTTTAGAGCTTATGCAATATGATGCTGTAGGTATCGGCTCGGGTGAGTTTAATTTTGGCAGAGAGTTTTTCTTAAAAAATGCTAAAAAAAATAATCCGGCTTTCTTGAGTGTTAATTTAGCTACGGATAAAGTTGTTCCTTATATCATTAAAGATAGCGCTGGGGTCAAGATCGCCATTATCGGGTTGACCGGTTTATCCGCTAACCAAAAGGCGGAAGGATTAAAGATTAGTGCGCCGAACCAACTCAGCGAGTTAGTCAGCCGCTTAAAGAGTACAGGCGTGCAAGTCGTGATTGCCTTGAGTACTCTGGGGGAGAGTGAAGATTTAAAATTAATTTCTAAAGTTAAGGGTATTGATATAATTTTTGCCGGAGATAGGCCATTAAAGGATGAGGCGTTGACGAAGGTCGAGGAAACTTTTATTCTGCGTCCAACCTGGCAGGGGCGTAAGCTGGGGAAGTTAGCTTTGAAAATCCAAGACGGTAAGCTTTTTAATTGCACGGTTGAGGAGTTGACTTTGTCCGCTAAGTTTATTGATGATCCTGATATTGCGCGGATCTTGCCGCGCTGTTACTCCGATGTTAATTGTAAAGAGGGTAATTTAACGGGAACCTGCCAAAATCCGGGCGCGTTAAATGCCGCCTGTTTATTTGCTAAGCCGAATAGAGTAGATTTATTTGTGATTAATGTAAAAGATTGCGTTACTTGTAATCTTGAACCGGTTCTAAAATTGCTGGAAAAGAAGTTTCCCGGATTAACGATAAAACGCCTAGATTATCCGGGCCCGGCGGCGCAGAAAATGATCAAAGATCTATCGCTTCAAGTTCTACCGGCGTATATTTTTCCTAGGGCAGTTGAAAAAGAAGACAATTTCGAGAGCATTAAAAATGATTTACAATTAATTAATGATTTCTATGTATTTAAACCGCAGGCAAGCGGGATATCCTATTTTTTGAATCAAAAACCAAAGCCGGGGAATTTTGATTTATTTTTTAGTATCTTTGAAAAAGATGCTGCTTTATTGTTGACTACGGTAAAAGAATTTAATCCGGATTTACATTTTTTGGCCACCGAGAAGAATGAAGGTTTTGACGCTAAGAATGGTATTCCCGAAGTGGAGGAAGATTTACGCGCGGCGTGCGTACAGAAATATTATCCGGAAAAATTCTGGGATTATTTAATCTGCCGGTCTAGGAATATCCAGAGCTCCTATTGGGAGGATTGTCTTAGCGGGTTGGATTTCTCGGGAGTAAAAAGTTGCGCCAGAGGGGTAGAGGGAACAAATTTGCTTAGAGAAAATATCAGTTTAAATAAGCAATTGCAGATTCCTTCCGAGACAAGCTGCCTGTTAGATAATCAGGAAATTTTTTCTTTTCGGGGTGTGCTGGGTAAAGAGGAGTTTAGAAAAATACTCAAGAGGTAGAGGGGGGGATGATGACGCATAAACCAAAGATTTATCTATTGGATGTAACTAACCGCGACGGAGTGCAGACTTCGCGCATTTGCCTTTCTAAGCTGCAGAAGACCATGATCAATTGGTATCTTGATCAGATGGGTGTTTTTCAGTCGGAGTTTGGTTTTCCGCTTACGCGGCATGAGACAAATTATCTGAATGCCAACCTGGAATTAGCGGAATTGGGCGGATTTTCCAGGATCCGGTTAAGTGGTTGGCTGCGGGCGACAAAAGATGACGTAAGGGGCGCTTTGAAATTGGTGCCGCGTTTAAAATATTTAAATCTTTCTATCTCTACCAGCGACCAGATGATTGTGCATAAATTTAAAGGCAAACTTGATCATCAGTCGATAATCCGGGAAATGCAAGAGGCAGTGAGCGAGGCGAAAAAGCTAGGAGCAACCGGTGTTGGTGTAAATGCCGAGGATGCTTCGCGTTCGAATTTAGAATACTTAATCGAATTTGCCCTTAAAGCTAAAGAGGCCGGCGCCGACAGGATTCGTTATTGCGATACTTTAGGCACGGATACTCCTTTTAGTATTTACGAAAGAATAGAATCGCTGGCTAAGCAAGTGCAGCTTCCGATTGAAGTGCACTGCCATAATGATTTAGGATTAGTGGTGGCTAACTCTATTGCCGGCGCCAGAGCAGCGGCTGATGCGGGGCAAGATTCCTATATTAATACCTGCGTAAATGGAATGGGAGAGCGGGCAGGAAATGCGGATTTAGTTTCGGTAATTTTAGCGATTAAATACGGCCAGGGAATGAGCGGCTATCAGTTAGATGAAAAAGTGGATTTAAAGATGGCCTGGAAGATTTGTAAATATGCTTCCTATGCTTTTGGCGTTCCCATCCCGATTAACCAGCCGGGGGTAGGAGCCAATGCCTTTGCCCATGAATCCGGGATTCATGCCGACGGCGCGTTAAAGGACAGGCGTAATTATGAGCTTTATGATTTTGAGGAGCTGGGCCGCGGGGAGCCGGAGATAATTGAAACCGGCAGAAAGATTACTGCCGGAGAATATTCCGGGATCAAAGGTTTTCGCAACGTTTATGAAAAACTAGAGGTGGCTTTTAAGGATGACGCGGAGGCTACGCGTATATTAGAGTTGGTTAGATATGCTAATGTGCATAATCAGAAGCCGCTGGTTGATGACGAGTTAAACTTTATCGCTAAATATCCGGATATTGCGCATAAGATATTTACGATGACGCCGTAATGAATCCAGGTTAATCCTAAGGAGAAGATGAATATAGTTTTGGTGGGTATGCAATGGGGAGATGAGGGTAAGGGTAAAGTAATTGATATTCTTTCCCGGAAAGTAGACTATATCGTGCGCTACCAGGGTGGTAATAACGCCGGGCACACCGTAGTGGTAGGTAAACAACAGTATATATTTCATCTCATTCCTTCGGGGATATTACATCCGGGTAAGATTTGCTGTATCGGTAACGGGGTAGTGATTGACCCGGGGGTACTTTTGGGCGAGCTGAATGACCTGCGTAATAATGGTATTGATTTTAGCCGGCGTTTTAAAGTCTCCACCTTAGCGCACTTAATTATGCCGTATCATAAGAATCTGGATCAGTTGCGCGAGAGGCGAAGAAAGAATAAGATCGGTACTACCGGCAGAGGTATCGGCCCTTGTTATGCGGATAAGATTAATCGCTGCGGCATCCGCATGATTGACCTGTTGAACCCCGGCCTTTTTAAAGATAAGCTTAAAGATAACCTTAAAGAAAAAAATGAGATTTTTAAAAAAGTTTATCAGCATCCGGGCTTTAGCTTTCAAAAGATCTACGCGGAGTATCTTGGTTACGGTAAATTATTCGCTCCCTATATTTGTAATACCGCGGCCTTATTAAATAAGGCTGTCCGGGATAAAAAAGATATTTTATTGGAAGGGGCTCAGGGGACATTCCTGGATATTGATTTTGGGACCTATCCTTTTGTTACTTCTTCTTCGACGATCTCCGGAGGCTCCTGCATTGGTACCGGGATATCCCCGGATAAGATCAATAAAATTATCGGTGTTTGCAAGGCTTATACTACGCGAGTCGGCGAAGGCCCTTTTCCTACGGAGTTTGCCGCGGAGTTTGGTAAGATTATGCGCGATAAAGGAAATGAGTTTGGCGCAACTACCGGCCGGCCGCGCCGGTGTGGTTGGTTTGATGCCGTAATTGCTAAAGAATCGGTGATGCTTAATGGTATTAGCGAGCTGGCAATTATGAAGATGGATGTGCTTGACGGGTTAGACAAAGTAAAGATTTGCACTTCCTATAAATATAAGGGTAAAATTTTTAGAGAGTTTCCCGGTGATTTAACGGTGCTCAGTAAGGCTGCCCCGGTTTATAAGCAGATGCCGGGTTGGCCAAATCAGCGCAATAAGCCAAGATCTTTTAAGCAGTTACATCCTAATGCCCGGGCCTATTTATTAGAATTACAAAAACTGTTGGGAGTTAAAATAACGATGGTTTCTGTAGGCAGTGCCAGGAAAGATACTATTTTTATCTAAGTGCTTGAGGATAAAACACTTGACTAATAAAACAGGTTATGTTATATTTAAACTTCAATCGGAAACAGGCCAAAAAGCTGTAAAGAGGCCTTGCAATAGCCAAAGCCAAGGAGAGAAAAATGATGAATAATTTTCTTAAATTTGTGTTGTTTTTATTTATAACTTTTAATCTAGCGGGTTGTACGTTTATTTTTCAAGCCGGCAAATCTTCTGATACTCAAAAAATTCAAGAGTTAAGTACTCAACTGGATGAGCTTGCTCGTTCCAAGCTTTTGTTGGAAGAGAAACTTAGCCAGGAGATAAATGACAAACAGATTAAACTCCAAATGATGGAGAAGGGGCTGGTGATTACCGTCGTCGGAGACCTTTTATTTAATTCCGGGAAAGCCAAGATTAGGCCGGAGGCATTTGGCTTGCTCACTAAGGTGTCCAGGATATTAAAAGATAATATGGCGCAGTTTAGCGTAGGTATAGAAGGCCACACGGATAATGTCCCGATTAAACAGAGCGGTTGGAAATCCAATTGGGAGCTTTCTTCCGCGCGCGCCTTGAGTGTTTTACATTATTTAGCCAATGATCAGGGAATATCACCGGAGCGCCTGTCGGCGATTGGTTATGGTGAATATCGCCCCGTGGCTTCAAATGAGGCTAAAGATGGCCGCGAACAAAATCGCAGGGTAGAGATAGTGATCTTGCCGAACATTACTAAGGTTAAGGGTAATTCTACGGGTGCTTATGAATTAAAAGAACCCCGCGAGAATCTTAAGTAAGTTAAAGGGCGAAATGGGAAATTTAATTAAGAAAATGGATGAGGCTTTAAAAAACCGCATCGTAATAATTTTAGCGGTATTCTCGGCGGTATTCTTTTTTGGTACGCTTAGTTCTTGCAATAGCGCGATACGCCAGAAGGCTGCTCGCGATAAAGAAATGGCTGCGCGTCTTGCCCTGGAGGAGAGGACAAGTAAGTATGTGCAAGAGAAATCAGCCTTAGAGGAAAAAGCCAAGGCCAAAGAGAATGAGACAGATGAGTTAAAAGTGGCTCTGGAGGCAGCTAAAAAAGCCTTACTTCAGGATCAGCTGGTAAACATGAGTTTAAAAGAAGAGTTAGAGAAGGTAACTAAACTTAAAGAAACCCTGGAAGAGGATTTAAGGCAGGCTTTGGTAAATGGGAAAAAGCTTAAGAAGTGAAATAGGGTGGAGGCAGAAGAAAATGAAGATATTAAAAAAATCAAAAGAAGCATTGATGAAAACTATTTCTAAAGCAAAATCTAAATTTAAGTTTGGATTAAAAAAGAAATCACCTCTACAGAGAGTTTCCCCTAAGCAGCCGTCCAAAGATATTCCCAGCTTCTATGAAACAGCTATCGTTAATACAAAATTTTCTCGCTCCGAGAATACTTGTTTTGCCCCGGTTAGGCCGCAGGATCTCCCTGCTTTTTATGATCAGGATAAAATTATTTTACAGGTTCGTGATCCGCGTTGGCTGCATGCTTATTGGGAACTCAGGAACCAGACTATCCAGGATGTTAAGAGCAAATTAGGTGATGATTTCTATAGCGCGAAAAAAGTTTTAAGAGTTTATGACGTTACTAATATTATATTTGACGGATCTAATGCTCATAGGTTTTTTGATATTCAGATTAATGATTTTGCTAATAGCTGGTATGTGGATACGAACGGCCCGGGACGCGCTTGGTGCGTGGATCTAGGGTTAGCGTTGGCTGATGGCAGGTTTATTACTATTTTACGCTCTAATGTCGTGCAAACTCCATTAGATGGCCCATCCTGGATTACTGATGAAGAATGGATGATACCTGATGAAATGTTTGCCCGGCTTTATGGCATGGGTTTTGGCCTGGGTAAAAGCTCACCGGTAGGAGGCGCCTGGCAGGAACGTATAAAGCAAGGCTTGTTTAGTTCGGGGCTGTCCAGTAGCCCGGTAAAGAATGAGATTAAAGAAAGAAATTTTTGGCTGAAAGTGGATTGTGAATTAATTGTTTACGGAGCAACTGAACCAAGTGCCTTAGTAACCGTACAGGGATTACCTGTCAAATTAAGGCCGGATGGTACCTTTACTTTGCGTTATTATTTACCCGATGGAAAACAGATAATTCCGGTTAAGGCAATTTCCGCGGATAAAATAGAAGAGCGCACCATTACTCCAATCGTAACTCGAGAAACCAAATAAAAATAATGCCTAAAGGATACCTTTGTTTAGTCTTACATGGACATTTGCCTTTCGTACGCCATCCGGAACATGAGAATTTTTTAGAGGAGGATTGGCTTTATGAGGCAATCACGGAAACCTATGTACCCCTAATTTCTGTTTTTCAGGGCTTAGTAAATGATGGTATAGATTTCCGGATGACGATGACCTTAAGCCCCACGCTTATTTCCATGCTTGCCGACCCCTTGTTGCAGGAGCGTTATTTAAAGCATATTAATAAGCTTATCGAATTGACCCAAAAAGAAATAGAGAGAACAAAATGGCAGCCGGATTTCAAAAATCTGGCCCAGATGTATTTTGACAGATTTTCACATGCCCGGGATACTTTCTATCAATATAATTCTAATCTGGTAGCTGCTTTTAAAAAGTTTCAGGATTTAGGAAAATTAGAAATAATTACCTGCGCGGCTACCCATGGATTTTTTCCGTTGATGGATGTTTGCCGTGATTCGGTCCGCGCTCAGGTAAAGGTGGCCGTGGATCATTATGAAAATACCTTTGGCAGAAGGCCCAGGGGGATTTGGTTACCGGAGTGTGGTTTTTGCCCGGGACACGATGAAATACTCAAAGAAGCAGGGCTGCGTTATTTTTTTACGGATGCGCATGGCCTATTACATGGAACTCCGCGTCCTAAATATGGGGTGTTTGCTCCGGTTTATTGTAAAGGTACCGGAGTAGCTGCTTTTGGCAGGGACCTGGAATCCTCCAAGCAGGTCTGGAGTTCTATCGAAGGCTATCCTGGCGATTATAATTACCGGGAATTTTACCGGGATGCAGGTTTTGACCTGGAGTTTGATTATATCAAGCCTTATATTCATCCGGATGGGGTTCGTATTAATACGGGAATAAAATATTACCGGATTACCGGTACCAATAATCACAAGGAACCCTACGTTGCGCAGTGGGCCAAAGAACGCTCGGCAGAGCACGCGGGTAATTTTATGTTTAATCGTCAGAAACAAGTAAGTTATCTTAATGACCTGATGGGTAAGAAGCCGATTCTTGTTTCGCCTTATGATGCTGAGCTTTTTGGCCATTGGTGGTATGAAGGCCCGATGTGGTTGGATTTCTTATTCCGTAAAATTGCTTGTGACCAGAATGAAATCAGTTTGATTACACCTAGCGAATATTTAGATCAGAATCCGCGTAATCAGGTAATTACTCCGTCTTTCTCCAGTTGGGGTTATAAAGGGTATTCGGAAATGTGGCTGCAAGGAACCAATGATTGGATTTACCGCCACTTGCATGTAGCCTCGGAGCGTATGAGTGAGCTGGTGAGGAATAATCCTAACGCCGCGGGTTTACAGCGCCGGGCGTTGAATCAGGCTTTACGTGAATTGCTCCTGGCCCAGAGTTCGGATTGGGCGTTTATTTTAGGCACCGGTACACACACCAGTTATGCAGCGCGCCGCACTAAAGACCATCTTTTAAGATTTAACCGGTTTTATGAAGATGTTAAGTCTAATCATATTGATGAGAATTGGCTTGCCGATATTGAATATAAAGACAACCTCTTTCCGAATATAGATTACCGGGTCCATCAGTAGTATGCAGGATAATTTTAAAATCCCCAAACACATAGCTTTTATTATGGATGGTAATGGCCGTTGGGCTAAAGAAAGAGGCCTGTCGCGTACTGCCGGACACCGCCAGGGCGCGCAGCGGGTAAAGGAGATTATCCGGGGTGCCGGTAGCCTGGGTATCCAGATTGTAACCTTCTTTGCTTTTTCTACGGAAAACTGGAGCAGGCCAAAAAGCGAAGTAAATTTTTTGATGCGCTATCTGGATAACTTCTTAGGACAAGAGATCAAGGTATTACATAAAAATAATATGCGTTTTACAGTTATTGGCCGGGATGATCCTCTTCCTAAATATCTTCAGGCAAGAATTAAAAAAGCTCAAGGCAAGACCAGGGAGAATACCGGCTTAAGGGTTGTATTGGCTTTAAATTATGGAGGCAGGCAGGAAATTGTAGACGCTGCTAAAAAATTTGCCCGGGATGTATTGGAGGCAAAGGCAGATTTGGAAAGCCTGGATGCGCGGGAGTTTAGCCGGTATTTTTATACTTTGGATATTCCGGATCCGGACCTGCTCATCCGTACAAGTAATGAGATGCGCATTAGTAATTTTTTGCTTTGGCAGCTATCATATTCGGAGTTTTACTTTTCCGGCAAATGCTGGCCGGATTTTGGGGTAGAGCAGTTAAAAGAAGCAATTAAGGAATATCAAAAAAGGGACAGGAGATTCGGGGGCATTGATGTTAATTAAAAGAATAGTTAGTTCCGCGATACTCATTGGTATTATTTCGGGAGTAATCTTTTTTGATTGGTTGTGTAGTTTGGTAATTATTTTATTTATTATCGCAGGTTTGTATGAATATTTTGTGATGCTTGAGAAAAAAGGGATAAGCATTTACAAATATTTTGGGATCGGTATGGGAACGATTATTCCCTTATCCATAATGTTTCGATTTGAGCCGACCAAAAACTGGGAGCTGCTCTTTATCGTTTTGGCTTTGTTTTTTCTTATCCTTATGCAATTCAAGCGCCGGGATAGCTCAGGAGTGATTGTGGATATCTCCACCACGCTTTTTGGCATACTTTATGTTTCCTGGTTTTTTAGCTTCTTGATCAAAATAAGATATCTCTCCGGGGGATTAGGTTTTCTGACGGCTTTGTTATTAATCACTAAGCTGGGGGATATTGGGGCATATTTAGTGGGAAGTAAATGGGGTAAGAAACTTTTAATGCCGCACATTAGCCCGAAGAAGACTATCGAAGGGGCGCTGGGAGGTTTGTTTTTTAGCATTTTAGGGGGGTTAGTTTGTAAGCCATTTCTTCCCTTTGGATATGGACAGTTGCTGATCATTTCGGCGAGCTTAGGGGCTCTTGGCCAGTTGGGTGATCTTTCGGAATCGCTGCTTAAGCGGGACTGTCAAGTTAAGGATTCCGGAGATATTTTTCCGGGCATGGGCGGGGTATTAGATGAAATTGATAGTTTGTTATTTACTGCTCCGGTATTTTATTTTATTTTAGCGCGATTATAGATGAAAAGCATTGCGGTATTAGGTTCTAGCGGCTCCATCGGCCAAAGTACGCTGGCAGTAGTCAGAAGTTTACCGCGGCAATTTAAGATCGTGGCTTTAAGCGTTAATTCGGATATTGTTAAGTTAAAACAGCAGATCCGGGAATTTCAGCCCAAGCTGGTATGCGTTAGAGATCCGCGGGCAGCCGCGAAGTTAAGGGCCAGCCTGGGGTCTTCGATAAAAGTCTTTTGTGGTCCAGAAGGCCTGGATGAACTGGTTAAGGATAAAAATATCCAGCAGGTAATGGTCGCCATTACCGGCTCTGCTGCTCTGGCTCCTTTAATTAGTGCGATTAAAAGCGGTAAAGAGATTGCCTTAGCGAATAAAGAAGCCTTAGTCATGGCTGGAGCCATGGTCATGCGCTTAGCCAGGGAACATAAGGTTCTGATCAGGCCGGTGGATAGTGAACAGTCAGCTATCTGGCAGAGCTTAGGCGGACAGGGTGCGGCTAATGTCAGGCAGGTATATCTGACTGCTTCCGGTGGCGCGTTATGGAGCCTGCCGCGCAGTAAATTTAAGCAGGTGACTATAGCCAAAGTATTGCGGCATCCTCGTTGGAAGATGGGTAAGAAGATTACGGTAGATTCGGCGACTTTAATGAATAAAGGGCTGGAACTGCTGGAGGCAATGTTCTTATTTAATTTAGGAGTTGAAAAAATAAAAGTATTGATTCATCCTGAGGCGCTGATTCATTCTATGGTGGAATTTAATGACGGGGTGATTATGGCGCAGCTTTCAGTTGCGGATATGCGCATACCTATCCAGTACGCTTTATCTTATCCTAAGCGGCTGCCTAGTGCGCTTGCCGGAATTGATTTCTATGGTTTAAGTAAACTTCATTTTGCAAAACCGGATCTGAGTAAATTTCCGTGCCTGGCGTTTGCTTATCAGGCTGCCCGGGATTTAGGGACGATGCCGGCGGTTTTAAACGCGGCTAATGAAGCAAGCGTGGACAGGTTTCTGGCGAAGAAGATTAGTTTTTTAACTATACCAAAAATAGTGGAAAAGGTAATGCGGCGGCACACTAGAATTGCCAGCCCAAATCTTAACCAGATTATGTGCGCTGATGCCTGGGCCAGGGAAGAGGCTCTGGCGTTGGCTTGTTAACTTACCGGAGATTTTATTAAAAGATGATGGCTGTACTTATTTTTATTTTAATTCTGAGCCTGTTGATCATTGTGCATGAGTTTGGGCATTTTATTGCCGCCCGCATTAATGGCGTGCGCGTTGAACAGTTCTCTTTAGGGTTCGGGCCGCGTATTTTTAAAACCAAAAAAGGCGATACGGAGTATAGCCTGAATTTGATCCCTTTGGGCGGGTATGTCAAAATGGCCGGAGACAGCCAATCAGAATATCAGGGAAAAACAGACGAATATTTTAATAAAACTCCGGGGAAACGATTTCAAATTATTTTCTTTGGCCCGCTATTAAATTATATTCTTGGATTTTTATTTTTTTGGTTAATTTTTTTCATGGGTTACCCCAGCCTTACGACTAAAGTCGGCGGTTTAATTGATGGCTACGGTGCCCAAGCTGCCGGCTTGCGGGTGGGGGATAAGATTGTCGCGGTAGATGGCGCTAAAGTTGATATCTGGGAGGATTTACAGCAGGCGATCCGGGATAGAAAAATAAAATCGACTGTTGCCCTTGAAGTTTTACGGGGTAATCAGGAGTTTAAGCTTAATATTCCCATCAAGGATAAGCTCCTTGATGATCAAACAGGAGAAAAGCGTGTTTTAGGAATTATCGGTATTTCTCCTTTTGATGAAATAATCGAAGTCAAACACGGGTTCTTTGAGTCTGCCTATCTTGGCCTTAAGAAAACTATTAATTTAACGGCGATGACTTATACCGGTTTGTGGAAATTAGTCAGCGGAAAGATGTCGATGCGCGATTCGATGACCGGCCCCCTGGGAATATTTTTTATTACTTCCAAGGCGGCAAAATTAGGCCTGGTCGCCCTGATGCATCTGATTGCGGTATTAAGCGTCAGCCTGGCAATCTTTAACCTTTTACCGTTGCCTATCCTGGATGGGGGCCATCTATTTTTATTAGGTTTGGAAAAATTAAGGAAAAAAGCATTAGGGGCTAAGGCAGAAGAGATAATTAATAATCTGGGTTTTTCTCTGTTAATTACCCTGACTTTGTTTGTTACCTATAATGATATCTTAAGGCTTTATGGAGACAGGCTTAGTAAATTGGTAGCCAAATAATATGGAAATCCAAAGAAGAGATTGTAAGGTTATTAAAATCGGCACCTGTCTAATCGGCGGCAAAAATTCCGTTGTTATTCAATCCATGACTAAGACCAAAACCTCTGATATTGATAATACCGTCAAACAAATCAAGCAATTAGAGGGGGCGGGCTGCCAGATTGTGCGCTTGGCGGTCAAGGACTCAGCGGATGCAGCGGCTATCAGGAGAATTAAGTTCAGGGTAAGGTTACCGTTAGTAGCGGATATCCATTTTTCATATCGGCTGGCCATTGCGGCTATTGAGCATGGCGCAGATAAAATCAGGCTGAATCCCGGGAACATTGATAAGCCTAGCCAGATAGAAGCAGTTATCTCTGCGCTAAAAGCAGCTAAGATTCCTTTGCGTATCGGGTTGAATAGCGGTTCGGTAAAGGATACAGGCTCTAGAAAATCTTCGATGGCCGATAAATTGGTAGCTGCTTGCCGGGGTTATCTTAAAATGATTGAGAAGTTAAAGTTTACTAATATCGTAATCTCGCTTAAAGCGAACAATGTTTTGGATACGGTTGAGGCTTACCGTAAGATCGCCAGAGCCTGCAGTTATCCTCTGCATTTGGGGGTTACGGCCACAGGTTCTGCTTATAATGGTGTTATTAAATCCAGTATTGCTTTAGGGTCTTTACTGCTGGAGGGTATCGGTGATACAATAAGGGTGTCGCTTACGGATAACCCCATCGAAGAGGTAAGGGCAGCTAAATGTATTTTGGAATCTTTAGGTTTACGCCGGGGAGGAGTCCAGCTGATTAGTTGCCCTACTTGCGGGCGCTGTGAAATAGATTTGATTAATATCGTTAAGGACCTGGAAAATAAATTAGCCGCTAAAGAATATAAGCAATCCGCTCGTTCTTTAAAAGTAGCAATAATGGGTTGTGTGGTTAATGGGCCGCAAGAAGCAAAAGAAGCGGATTTGGGAGTGGCTTTCGGTAAAGGCGGAGGGATTTTATTTTCGCGAGGTAAAATAGTGAAGAAGGTATTAGCGAAAGACTGCGTGCAAACTCTGTTAAAAGAGATTAATTCAAGACACCCCGCGCTTATTTGAATTGCGCGGGTGTTGTCTGGCTAGATAAGACACCCGGCGCTAAGCGGAATTGCGCCGGTGTTATCTTAGTAGATAAGGAGAGAATATGGCTCAGTTGACTTTAAAGGGTAGGGTGCGTGAAGATTTCTTGGCTAAATACAGCAATATTTTATTTAAAAATGTCGACAACAAAGCCGAAGTTGCCGCTGTAGTCAGGAATATTTTGGAAGGGGTTTTAAGCCAGCCGCGCAGCCCGCTTAAGGAACAGGAGAGAGAGAATATTATTAATGAATTGGTTGATGAGTTTGCGGGTTTAGGGCCGATCGAGAAATTGATGCTGGATCCCGATATTACGGAAATCATGATTAATGGCAGGCATAATGTCTATGTAGAAAAGTATGGTAAAAAAACCCTGACCGGTATGAAGTTCGATAGTGATCAGCAGCTGATGTATGTTATTCAAAAGATTTTGTCCCCTACCAGAAGAAGGGTTGATGAATCGGTTCCTTATACGGATATCTGCCTGCCGGATGGTTCGCGAGTCAATATTATTATTCCGCCTCTGGCCTTGGATGGCCCGACCGTAACTATCCGCAAATTCCTTAAAAAAATTATAAATGCCGAAGATCTTATTAATTTAGGGACGTTAGATAGAAGAATGGCGGATTTTTTAATTGCTTGTATTAAGGGTAAGGCCAATATTATGTTCGCGGGTGCTACCGGCAGCGGAAAAACTACTACTGTCGGCGTGCTTTCCAGCTATATTGGAAATGACGAACGGACCATTACTATTGAGGATACGGCGGAGTTGCATCTGGCGCAGGATCACGTAGTCAGATTGGAGACTAAGCCTGCGAA
This sequence comes from Candidatus Omnitrophota bacterium, assembly GCA_030693145.1. Classification (GTDB taxonomy): domain Bacteria; phylum Omnitrophota; class Gorgyraeia; order Gygaellales; family Profunditerraquicolaceae; genus UBA6249. The sequence continues at coordinate 32,888 of JAUYBI010000068.1, read as the reverse complement.
TATTGAAGGCAAGGGCGAGATTACCGTGAGAGATCTTTTTCTTAATACTTTGCGCATGCGGCCTCAGCGGATTATCTTAGGCGAAATTAGAAGCGCCGAAGCCCTGGATATGCTTCAGGCAATGTGCTCCGGCCACAGCGGAGCGCTTTCCGTTATCCACGCGGATACCCCTCAGGATGTGATGTATAGGTTAGAGACAATGATTCTCATGTCCGGGGTTCCTCTAACTTTAGAGGCGATAGACCGGCAGATTGTTTCCTCTTTACACCTAATTATTCAGCAGGATCAGCTGGTTGATGGTTCGCGTAAGATTACCCGGATTACCCAGATTAACGGCCTAAAAGACGGTTGGGTGAATCTTGAGGATATTTTTTATTACGACATTGAACATGTGGATGAAAATGGAAATGTGCATGGCCGTTTTAAAGCTACGGGGGTGGTGCCTGTATTTTATCCGATTTTTGGCAAAAGAGGAGTAGTTTTACCTAAAGAAATTTTTAATAAGGACTAATGGTTCGACTTTCGCTCACCATCAATCCAGGGGTTGAGTTGGAGAATTGATATGTTTTGGAGTAAAGTATTTATTCCCACGTTAAAAGAAACACCCAAGGAAGCAGAATCCTTAAGCCATCAATTGTTATTGCGTGCCGGGTTTGTGCGCATGCTGATGGCGGGGGTTTATACTTATCTGCCGATAGGGTTACGGGTTTTAGAAAAAATCCAGGGAATAATTCGCCAGGAGATGAATGCAGCCGGCGCCAGTGAGCTGCTCTTGCCGGCACTGCATCCTTTAGAGCTTTGGCAGAAAACCGGACGGGATAAAGATTTGGGCCAGGTAATGTTTCAATTTCAAGACCGCCGTGGCAGAAAAGTAAGTTTAGGCCCCACGCATGAAGAGGTAATTACCGAGTTGTTAAAAAATAATCTTTCCAGTTACCGGCAACTGCCTCTGATTTTATACCAAATTCAGACAAAATTTCGCGATGAGATCCGGCCGCGTTTTGGTTTAATCCGTGCCTGTGAATTTATAATGAAGGATGCTTATAGTTTTGATCAGGATGAAGCCGGACTGGATAAAAATTATCAATTAATGTATGCAGCGTATAAGAGGGTATTCTCCCGATGCGGGCTGGAAACTCTGATTACCGAGGCGGATTCCGGGGTGATGGGCGGCAAAGTTTCACATGAATTTATGGCACCTTCACCTCTGGGTGAAGATATAGTTTTGGTTTGTTCAAAATGCAAGCTGACCAAGGCTTTTTCCCGTCCGGAGATAGAAAATGCGGCGGGATCCTCCCATACAGGGAAAGAAGGAAGAAGCTCTTGCCCTAACTGTCAGCTAGAAATGGAGGAAGTTAATACTACTGAAGTTGGCCATATCTTTAAGTTGGGTACAAAATACAGCCAGGCAATGCAGGCTAATTTTTCGGACAGCTCCGGGCAGCTTAAGCCTTTGGTTATGGGCTGTTATGGTATCGGAGTATCGCGCCTGATTTCGGCGATTATCGAACAGAATAATGATACTGACGGAATTATTTGGCCTAGTGAGGTTGCTCCTTTTGACATGATTATTCTGCCTTTAGATGTAACCAATCCGGAGCTTATGCAGTTGGCCAACAGTTTATATTGGGAGCTTAAAGCCAGCGGCCTGGATGTGCTTTTGGATGACCGCGATGAGCGGGCGGGGGTAAAATTTAAGGATGCGGATTTGATCGGTGTACCGGCAAGCATTATTATTGGTAAAAAGAGTATTGATGAAGGAAATATAGAATTAAGAATACGTAAAGATAAAAGTACCCAAGTTTTACCTAAAGACAGCGCCGTAAAGCTTATTACAAAATGGAAGAATTAAATGTTTTGTTCTCCGGTTACCTGGAGAGTCAGAACCTTGAGCTGATTGACCTGATTTGTCGATCTGAAGGAAAAAGACGGGTTTTAACGGTTTTGGTGGATAAGCCGCAGGGCGGGATAACCCTGCAAGAGTGCGCCGGGCTTTGCCGCCAACTTAAAAACCTACTGGAAGAAAAAAATATAATTGACGTGGATTATGTTTTAGAAGTTTCTTCGCCGGGGCTGGACCGGCCGCTTAAGCGGCAAAGAGATTTTTTACGTTCCCTAAATAAAGAGGTGGTATTTTTCCTTAATGATTTAGTGAATGGTAAATGCCAGTGGCAGGGAGTGATCATTCAGGTGGATGAAACTACTGTGTTTATTCAGGCTCCGGGTGAGAGCTTGGAGATTCCGTTAATCAAAATAAATAAGGCGCAATTAGTAATTTAACAGAGGAGTCCCTCGCTTGAGCATTTTTATTTTAAAAATACTTTTCATAGCTCGGGATAAATTCACGCATTAACTTACGTCCACTGTCGTGTTCGTAAGTTAAGCGTTCATTTAGGAGAGTAAAAAAATGAGTCAGGAACTTTTAGCCATTATTGAACAGATTGAACGAGAAAAGGGGATTAAGAAAGAAATTATGCTGGAGGCTGTAGAAAGCGCCATGCTTAGCGCTGCTAAAAGGGTAATTGATTTAAAGCCGGATGAGGAATTTAAGGTTCAGATTGACCGGGTTACCGGAGAGATCCGCGCTTTTCGTAATAATGAGTTAGTTACCAATATTGATTTTGGGCGTATTGCCGCCTCTACTGCGCGCCAGGTAATTATCCAGAAAATGCGCGAGGCGGAAAAAGATGTGGTTTTTGCGGAATTCCAGAGCCGCGTGGGAGAGATTGTCAGCGGTACGGTTTACCGTTTTGAAAAGGGTAATGTGATTGTGGATTTGTTGGGTAAGGCCGAGGGTGTTTTGCTTAAACGCGAACAGTCGCCCAAAGAAGAATTTAAGCAAGGACAGCGTATTCGGGCCTATGTGGTGGAGGTAAAAAAAGATACCAAGGGCCCGCAGATTGTTTTGTCGCGCGCCCATCCTAATTTAGTTAAGGAATTATTTGAACTGGAGGTTCCGGAGATCTATGAAGGGATCGTGGAGATCAGGGGCATATCGCGCCAAGCCGGTGAACGTACTAAAATTTCGGTCTATTCCAAGAATGATAAGGTTGATGCTGTAGGCGCTTGCGTAGGCATGCGCGGAAATCGGGTAAGAAATATTGTTAATGAGTTACAAGGGGAGAAAATTGATATCGTGCGTTTTAATGATGATGTCCGTGAATATATCAAGGCCGCGCTTTCTCCGGCTAAGGTTTCAGAGATAAAATTAGACAGAGATAAAATGAAGGCCGGGGTGATTGTTGATGATGATCAGTTATCTTTGAGTATCGGTAAGCATGGCCAGAACGTGCGTTTAGCTTCCCGCCTCGTGGGTTGGGAGTTGGATATCCGCACTAAGAGCATGATCGCTGCTGAGGCGTTAGGCGGCAAAACAGAAGAAGGCCCTGCTGCTGTTTTGAAAGCAGAAGATATTCAGCCGGATTCCGCCAAGGTTGAAAAAGCCAGGAAAGAAACCAAAAAGACAGGAAAAAAGGCGCCTAAGTCCGGTGCTAAAAAAGAAACTTCTTTAGGTGAACTGCTAGAAGTCAGTGAGAAGCTCGTCGAAAGTTTAAAAGAAGCAGGCGTCAAGAGTGTAGATGATGTAATTAAACTTCAGGTGGAGGGGCTGACTAAGATCAAGGGTATTGGAGAAAAGAAGGCTCAAAAAATTATCGCCAAGGCTAAGAAGCTGTCGTAGTTTTTTAATATAAAGTCCCGCCACAAAGATTGGCGGGCGAGAAAGAGAAAAATATGCTAAAAATAAAAAAAGAAAAAAAAGTAGTGAAAAAAATAGTTAAGCCTAAGGTTAACGTGGAGGTAAAAACTAAGAAGCCGGTTGCTAAAGCGCAAGAGGCGGTTAAGTTTAAGCCTCTAGCTAAGCCGCTTAAGCTCAAATTGGCAGTAAACAAGGTTAAGGAAAAAATTAAGCCGGTATTTAAATCTATGCTTAAACCGGTAACAAAACCTGAGCCCAAGGTTGAAGTGAAAATGGTAGTTAAGCCGATAATAAAACCTGAACCCAGGGTTGAAGAGAAAGTTGCAGTTAAACCGGTAATAAAACCTGAGCCCAAGGTTGAAGTAAAAGTGGCAGTTAAGCCTATCCATAAGCCAGAGGTAAAAGTCGAAGTCTCTCCTCCAGTGAAATCAGAATTTATCCCTGAGGTTAAGGCCGAAGCCGGCCCGGAAAAAGAGATTGAACTGGAGCTTCCGATTACGGTTAAAGATTTATCCATAAAATTACAGGAGAAGTCTTCGGTTCTGATTAAGCATCTTATGGGTATGGGGGTAATGATCGGGATTAATCAGTCTTTAGATGAGGCTACTTTAAATAAGTTATGTTTAAAATATAATTTTGGAGTGAAGAAAGCTTTGAATGCCGAAGAAACGGCTTTGCAGGCGCATCAAAAAATAGATAAGCCGCAAGAGCAAAAGAGCCGTTCACCGATAGTTACTTTTATGGGGCATGTTGATCATGGTAAGACTTCTCTTTTGGATGCCATACGTAAAACTAAAGTTACAGAAGGAGAACATGGAGGGATTACTCAGCATATCGGTGCTTACCGGGTCAGCCTTCCGCAGGGGGAGATTACCTTTTTAGATACACCCGGCCATGAAGCATTTACCGCGATGCGTGCTCGCGGCGCCCGGATTACCGATATTGTGGTGTTAGTTGTAGCTGCTGATGACGGAATTATGTCGCAAACTCAGGAAGCCATCGACCATGCGCGGGCTGCCGGAGTAACGATCATCGTGGCGATTAATAAAATAGATAAAGCGCAGGCAAATCTAGACACGGTTAAAAAACAGTTAGCTGCAGCCGGATTAACTCCTGAGGATTGGGGCGGTAAAACGATTATTGTCCCGGTCTCTGCTAAGACCGGCGCAGGAATAGACAGCTTACTGGAAATGATTTTGTTGCAAGCCGAAATCATGGAATTAAAAGCCAATCCTGACCGCCTGGCCTATGGAGTAGTCGTGGAAGCCCGGATGGCTAAAGGCAGGGGGCCGGTAGCGACATTGCTTGTGCAGAACGGCACATTACATCTTAACCAGAATATAATCGTAGGTAATTTATATGGAAAAGTCAGAGCGATGCTTAATGACCGGGGGCAGGGAGTAACTTCTGTCGGCCCGGCAACTCCGGTAGAAATTTTAGGGATAAGCGGAATTCCGCAGGTAGGGGGCCAGTTTTTTGTGATTGAAGATGAAAGACAGGCCAAGAGTTTAATTGCCGCCCGTGTGGAAAAAGAAAAGCTTCAGCAGGTTAAAGAGGTAAAAAGGGTAAGCTTGGAAGAGTTGCATCTGCAGATTGCCGCCGGTAAAATTAAGGAATTAAATTTAATTATTAAGGCGGATGTCCAGGGATCGCTGGAGGCAATTAGAGATACTTTGGAGAAGTTGAATGTTTCCGAAATAAAAATTAATATCATCCATCTGGGGGCGGGAAACATTAATACTTCCGATGTAATTTTAGCGGTAGCTTCTGATGCGTTGCTTTTGGGATTTAATGTTTCTGCTGATGAGCCGGCTAAGAAGCTCATCTCTAAAGAAGGCATAGATGTAAAAATATATAATATTATTTATGAGCTGGCTAATGACATAAAAGCTGCGGTTGAGGGCATGCTTGATCCAAAATTAAAGAAAGTATTTTTAGGCAGGGTCGAAGTCAGGAAGATGTTTAAGCTTTCCCGTTCCGGTATCATTGCCGGATGTTTTGTAACCAAGGGGAAGATTAACCGTAACTGCATGATTACCGTGATGCGCAATGGTGCGGTTGCTTTTGAAGGCAAGCTTGCCAGCCTTAAACGTTTTAAGGATGATGTGCGCGAGGTTGGCGAGGGGTTTGAGTGCGGTATTGCAGTTAGCGGGTTTGATCAACTAGTCGAAGGCGATATTATTGAAGCTTATGATATAGAGAAAATCGCCCGCAAGCTATGAGAATTCAGCGATGACCCATTCGACTATGCTCAGGGTCATCCTGAGCGCTTAGCGAATGAAATAAGGATTAAGTCGAAGGATGAAAAAAAGAATATTAAGCGGGATGCGTCCTACGGGTAAATTACATCTGGGCCATTTGGTTGGGGCTTTGGCTAATTGGACGAAGCTGCAAGATGAATATGATTGTTTATTTATGGTCGCGGATTGGCACGCGCTGATGTCTGAATATGAAAATCCGGGCCTGCTTAAAGATAACATGTTGGACAATGTCATTGATTGGCTCTCCTGCGGGATTGACCCGGAAAGATCCACTATTTTTATTCAATCGCAAGTTCCCGAACACCTGGAGCTTTATTTTATTTTTTCTCTGATTACGCCCTTAGGGCTGCTTGAGCGTTGCCCTACCTATAAAGAACAATTGCGCCAAGTGGTTAATCGCGATTTAAGTACCTATGCTTTTTTAGGGTATCCGGTTCTACAAGCCGCGGATATTTTACTTTATAAGGCCGATAGCGTGCCTGTGGGTGAGGATCAACTGCCGCATTTAGAGTTGTGCCGTCAGATAGCGCGAAAGTTTAATCGTCTTTACAAGACAGCTTGTTTTGCGGAACCCAAGGCTTTGCTTACCCAGACTACCCGTCTTTTAGGCCTGGATGGCCGCAAGATGAGTAAGAGTTATAATAATTATATCGCTCTCACTGACGCGCCCGAGGTTATCCGTAAAAAGGTGCAGGGGATGTTTACAGACCCGGAGCGTATCCACGTTGCGGATAGCGGGCATCCGGATAAATGCAATGTTTTCTCTTATTATGCGGCGTTTTCACCTGCGCTTAAGGATCAGGTGCATGAGCGTTGCACAAAAGCCATGATTGGTTGCACGGAATGTAAAAAGGAATTGGCAGCTTTGCTTGCTAATTTATTAGCGCCGATTCAGGAAAAACGGCTCGCTTGGCAAAAAGACAAGAAGCGCATTCAGGAGATTTTATCCACCGGGAGGCAAAAGGCATCCCTGTTGGCTAAGAAAACTATTTTAGAAGTAAGAGCATTACTTAAAATATGAACTATAAAATCCGGCTGGATATGTTTGAGGGGCCGTTAGACCTGCTATTATATTTAGTCAAAAAAGACCACCTTAATATTTACGATATTCCGATTGCCAAAGTCACTCAACAATACTTAGAGTATATTAATTTGATGCAACTTTTGGATTTAAATATTGTGGGAGAATTTTTGGTAATGGCGGCCACGCTGATGCAGATAAAATCCAAAATGTTGCTTCCGGCAGAAGAGTTGGCGGTTTTAGAAGAACAGGGGGATCCGCGCGCGGAGTTGGTCAAAAGGCTTCTGGAGTATGAAAAGTTTAAACAAATCGCTGAAAATTTAAAGCAAAGGGAAGCTAGCCAGCAGGAAATTTTTAAGCGCCCGAAAACCGAAGAAGTGGCGGAGAGCAAAGCATTCGATAGGCAAGTGGATAAATATTTTGAGGCCAACATTTTTGATTTGATTAATGCTTTTTCTCGGGCTTTAAAAGATATACCCCGCGAAGTTTTTTATGAGGTGATCAAGGATCAGTATACGGTTGAGCAAAAAGTCCACGATATTCTGCACTTGCTGCTGGTACAAACAGAAATTAAGCTTTCGGAGCTATTCTCCAAGACCAAAAGCAAGATGGAGATCGTGGTGATCTTTTTGGCAATCCTGGAGCTGGCTAAAATGAAGGAAATTATTGCCCGTCAAGACGTGGAATTTGAAGATATAATTATGATCAGGAACAAAGAAAACATTATTCCTTATGAGCGAAGAGACCAGGCACACACTGCTGAAAGCTGATTCCATTAATACTGATATCAAGGAATCCGAAGAGGATGTAGTTTTAAATATATCCTTAAGGCCAAAGAAGTTTGGTGAGTTTGTCGGCCATCAGGATATTGTGGATAATTTAAAAATTGCCATTCAGGCGGCTCAAGAGAGAAAAGAGCCCTTAGAGCATGTGCTTTTAAGCGGGCCTCCGGGGTTGGGTAAAACTTCCCTGTCACATATTATCGCGCATGAGATGGGCGCTAAAATTACCGCCACCAGCGGGCCGGCGATTGAGCGGGCCGGAGATTTAATCGGTATACTCACCAATTTGGAAAACGGAGATGTCCTGTTTATTGACGAGATACATCGTATGTCCAAAGTGGTTGAAGAATTTTTGTATCCGGCAATGGAAAGTTTCCAGATTGATTTTATTATTGATAAAGGGCCATACGCTAAGACCATCAAGTTTAACCTTAAGCCATTTACTTTAATCGGTGCCACTACGCGCACCGGGCTTTTAGCTGCTCCGTTGAGGAGCAGGTTTGGTATGTTTTATAGCCTGGATTTCTACAAGCTGGAAGATTTGGCTAAAATTATAAAAAATTCCAGCCAGTTATTATCGGTAAAAATTGATGCGGCGGCAACTTTAGAGATTGCCAAACGCTCCCGGGGGACTCCGCGTATCGCCAACCGGCTCTTGCGCCGGGTGAGGGATTACGCCCAGGTTTTAAAAATTAAAAATGTAGATCAAGCATCAGCTTCCAAGATCCTTAATGAGCTGGGTATTGATCAGGCAGGTTTTGATGATTTGGATCGTAAGGTTTTAAAATTAATTCTGGAGTCATTTGGCGGCGGGCCGGTAGGGATTGAGTCTTTAGCTGCCAGCCTCAATGAAGAGGTGGATACGATTGAGGATGCGGTCGAGCCGTATCTTTTGATGGCGGGGTATTTAAAACGTACTTCGCGGGGCCGCTTAGCTACCCGGAAGGCTTTTGAGCATTTTGGTTTAAAGTTTAATCAAGAACAGCAAGAAGGAATCTTTTAGTAAAGTAATGGATATCCTACTGCACATCTGCTGCGGGCCTTGTTTAATTTATCCCTTTAGCAGGTTGGTAGATCAGGGATTTAAAATTAGCGGATTTTATTACAATCCTAATATTTACCCGGTTAGTGAATACCATCGGCGTGTTGAGGCCTTAAAGATTATTAGCCGGGAATTTTCCCTGGTTGTAGAGTATCCGGAGCATGAAGAATCTGATTTTTTTCAGGCAATGAATACTCCGGAATTACTGCTTCATCGGTGCGCAATCTGTTGGTCATTGCGTTTGCGCAAAACTGCCAGGCAGGCTAAGCAAGGCGGTTTTAGGGCATTTAGTACCACCTTATTGGCCAGTCCGTATCAGCATCATGAATTGCTTAAGCAGCTAGGCCATCAAATTAGCCAAGAAATAGGTATAGATTTTTATTATGAAGATTTCCGCCTTGGCTTCAAGCAGGCGCAGATAGAAGCTAAGCGTCAAGGTATTTATCGCCAGAAATATTGCGGTTGTAAATACTCAATGCCGCTTAAAACTTATGCAGTTGACTTTTTACAGTAGGGGAGGTTTAAACCTCCCCTACTGTAATTGATAACTAATAAAAGTTAGCAAACCTTATTATAATGTTATAAGTTTGTTGGCCGAATTAAGGAGAAAAATGAAATTTAAAATAATAGTTATATTTTTATTCTTATATTTATTTAGCCTTAGATTGGCCTTAGCCGCAGATCAGCCGATTCCAGTTAAGCCGGCCGTTCCTCGAGGTATTTGGGTGTCGGTGTTTTCCGCTAAAAAAATGCTTTATTCTGAAGCCGGTGTGCATAATTTGATTGCGCAATGTAATAAGGCTAAAATCAATGAGATTTACCTGCAGATTTTTCAGTCGGGTAATGCTTATTATGATTCCAGGATTGCTGACAAAATAAAATATGACCAGATGGTTGCCTCTGCCGGGTTGGATACGCTGGATTTATTGCTTAGGGAGGCCGGGCAGAACAATATTAAGGTTTTTGCCTGGGTGAACATCTTAGGATTAGGGAAAAATGAAAAAGCGGATATTCTGAATAAGTACGGCAGCTCCATTCTTACCCGTGATCAGTATCAAAGGCCATCGAAGATTTCCACGAGTACCGAGCTGGATAAATACTATTTAAGAGAAGATATGATATTCTTAGAGCCGGGCGACCCCAGGGTAGAGGCGTATATGCTTACGATTATTAATGAAATTATTAACCGTTATCCGTTATTTAGCGGGATACACTTAGATTACATACGCTATCCGTCTCCGGTTCCTTTTATTCCGGGTTCGAGATTTAATAAATTCGGTTTAACTTATGGCTATGGAGCAAAGAATGTGGAGCGGTTTCGTGAAAAAACCGGAATTAATGTTTTGGATACGCTGAATAATGAAGATGAATATTTAGCTTGGGATAATTGGAAACGTCAGCAGGTTACGGATTTATTGCGTAAAATCACCAGTTTAGTTAAAGTTAAATCCCCCAGTTTAGCGGTCTCCTGCGCGGTTATTCCGGTTACTGAGCGCGCCTATAGCAACGCCTTCCAGGATTGGTCGGGTTGGTTAGAAGAGGGGATTATTGATTATGTGGTATTGATGTCTTATACGAAGGATAATCAGTTTGCTAAAGAAGTGGTAAAAAGCAGCCTGGGCCATCGCGGCAAAGGGAAAATTTATGTCGGTATGGGGGTATTCTTAATGAAAGACAATCCGGACCTGTTTGCTAATCAACTTCGTTTGATTACTGATTTGGCTCCCGACGGCGTAGTCCTCTATTCCATTGACGATTTAAGCGATCAAGTTATCGGCTACCTTAATTAAATCATGGGGACGGTTCTGTTTTTCTAAAATTGGATTCGGAAAAACAGAACCGTCCCCTAGTTTTTAATATGCTAAAACTTACTGAATTTGATTACCCGCTCCCTAAAGAACTGATTGCGCAGTATCCTCTGGAAAGTAGAGGCCAGTCCCGCCTTTTGATCGTCAATCGAAAAACCGGCACGATCAGCCACGGAGTATTTAAGGAGATTGCCGGATTTTTTAGGAAAAATGATTTGTTGGTGCTTAATGATACCAAGGTCCTGCATTGCCGTTTAATGGGAAATAAAATAACCGGCGGCAGAGTTGAAATTTTACTCACCCGCCGAATTAACGGCACAACTTTTTCCTGCCTGGTTCAGCCCAGCCGCACAAAAGTCGGCGAAAAGATTATTTTTGCTTCCGGTAAAGTTACCGGAACTTTAAGCAGCCGGGGGCAGATCAGTTTTAAACAGCCGGATGCGGATGTGATTTATAACTTTGGGATTGTTCCTCTGCCGCCATATATTAAACGTGAGCCTGAGGATTTAGATACGGTTTATTATCAGACGGTTTATGCAAAAAATGCAGGGGCGCTTGCTTCGCCTACTGCCGGCCTGCATTTTACGCAAGAGTCACTTAAAGAAATCCAGGGCGCGGGGATTAACTTGGCCTATGTTACCTTGCATGTGGGGTTAGGCACATTTCGCCCGGTAAAATGCGAAAATATAACGGAGCATAAAATGGAGCCGGAATATTTCTTAGTTCCTGATGCTGCCATTGCCGCGCTGGCTAAAGTAAAAGCGGATAAAGGCCGCATTATCGCTGTGGGCACGACAAGCCTGCGGACTCTAGAAACTTATGCCACTGGCCGTAAAGAAGGCAATACGGATTTATTTATCTACCCGGGTTACAAATTCGCATCAGTGGATTGCCTATTGACTAACTTCCATCTTCCGATGACTACTCTTTTAATGCTCGTTTGCGCATTCGGGGGCAAAGAGCTGATGCTAAAAGCGTATCAGGAAGCAGTGGATAAGAAGTATAGATTTTATAGCTACGGTGATGCAATGCTGATCATTTAGCGGGTCCCCGCCATAATAATTGGTGGGCAGGCTGTCTTGGGTATTTTCTAGCGCTGACGCGCGTCGAAAACACCCAAGCCACCCGCTAATCCAGATTATTTAAACGCTTCTAGCAAGTTTTCCGCTGAAAGGTTCTGATTTTTGTGGGCTCATTTTGTGTCCAGTGGAAATAATGAGAATCATAACATTAAATATCCTAATGAGTAAGTGAGATTTGATGTAGAGCGAGGTGTTCTTGGTTTTTGAATATAGGTGGATCTTATGATCATTATTGAAGGAAGAATTGTAACTGGAATGGGGTGTGCTAGATATAATCTCAAATTTCAAATGCCATTTTTCATAGAAGTATTTCCTGAGATCAAGGATTGTTATTTAGGATCGATAAACGTAGAATTAGGAAAACCGCTCAAAATATTTAATCCTGACTTTGAGACGAATTCCATAAAATGGTCTCCTGACGATAAAAATTTTGAGGAAAAATTCAGTTTTACACGCATTAAATTTGAAATCGAGGAACAATTAGTTGATGCTTGGATTTATGGACCACATAAATCCCCTCATAGAGTTAACCCATTTTATATAGAAATTATTGCCCCAGAAATAAAACTCGGTAATAATAAATTATGCAGGATCCATTTAGATAAGAATTATAGTGAGTCCCCGTTTATTATTATTTAATAGGGAACCGGGGGACAACCGGGGGACGACCTGAAAGGGGACACCCTTGATTTAGCGGATGGCTTGGCTTGTTTCGGAGCGCACGTTAAGAATTTTGCGCGGGCACGGTTGCCCCTCATATATGTCTTGGCAGAGCGCAAGATTCTGCTCGAGCGTAGAGCCGCCACGCTGGGGCGGCTCAAGCGGTGCGCGGAGGAACAAGACAAGGCAGCCGCGTTAAGCTACGAAACTTATTAGAATCATTATTAAACATATAAATATGTATACTTTAATTCATCAAGATAAAAATAGTAAAGCAAGATTGGGCAAGGTTACTACTGCGCATGGGGAGTTTGATACTCCGGCTTTTATGACGGTGGGCACGCATGCTACAGTCAAGGGGCTGATGTTTAAGGATATTGAGCAGGCGGGGGCGCAGATAATTTTGGCGAATGCTTACCATGTATTTTTGAGGCCGGGGATGGAGGTTATTAAAAAAGCCGGCGGCCTGCATAAATTTATGAGTTGGGATAAGCCGATACTTACGGATAGCGGAGGGTATCAGGTTTTTAGTTTAGCGCTTTATCGTAAGATTTCCGATCAGGGGGTGGAATTTCAGTCGCATATTGACGGCTTAAAACATTTTCTTACCCCTGAGGATGTAATTAAAAATCAAGAGATTTTAGGCTCGGATATTATGATGCCGCTTGATGAATGCGTGCATTATCCCTGTATTAAGGATCAGGCCAAGATAGCGATGGAGAGGACAATTGCCTGGGCAAAAAGATCAAAAGAGGCGCAGCTTAAAGAAAAGGGGGCTTTATTCGGTATTATTCAGGGAGCCACTTATGAAGACCTGCGCCGTGATTGCGCTAAGCGTTTAGTGGATATGGATTTTGACGGCTACTCTATCGGCGGAGTTTCTGTTGGAGAAAGCAGCAATTTAATATATAATATTATTGAGCTGGTGGTAGATCTGCTGCCGCCAGGTAAGCCGCGTTATGCTATGGGTATTGGTTATCCTTTTGATATAGTCGAGGCAGTGGATCGGGGAGTGGATATGTTTGATTGCGTAATTCCTACCCGCTACGGAAGAAATGGGACTGCTTTTACCAGTGGCGGCAAGATTATTATCCGCAACGCCGCTTATACTGAAGATTTCAGGCCTTTAGACCCAAAATGCAGCTGTTATGTATGCCAGAACTTTTCCCGGGCTTATTTGCGGCATCTGTTTAACGCTAAAGAGATGTTAGGTTTGGTTTTACTTAGCCTGCATAATGTTTATTTTTTTCTGGATTTAATGCGGCAGATACGTGCGGCGATAAAAGAAGACAAGTTCAGCCAATTTAAGCAGATGTTTTTAATGGATTATAATAATCAGATATGCGCATAGATATTATCAGTATTTTCCCCAAGATGTTTTCTGCCGTACTGGATGAGTCCATGGTTAAACGGGCACAGCTTAAAGGCAAGGTCAAGATTTTCACGCATGATTTAAGGGATTATACCCTGGATAAACATCGTAAAGTTGATGATCGTCCATTTGGCGGGGGAAGCGGCATGGTGCTGCAGGTAGAGCCTATTTTTAGGGCAGTACAGGCAATTAAGAAAAAGATTAAAGGTAAAGCCAAGGTAATCTTATTATGCCCTCAAGGGAAAAGGTTAAACCAGGCTTATGCCAAAAAATTATCCGGATGCCGGAATTTGATATTAATCTGCGGCCATTATGAAGGAATTGATGAGAGGGTTAGGCAATATTTAGCGGATGAAGAGGTCTCTATCGGGGATTATGTTTTAACCGGCGGAGAACTTGCGGCGATGGTGTTGGTAGATAGTTTAGTCCGGCTGCTTCCCGGGGTACTCGGAGATAAAAATTCCTTGAATTTTGAGTCATTCGAAGGTAATCTATTAGAATACCCGCAATATAGCCGGCCGGCTAAATTTAAAAACTGGCCGGTTCCTGAAGTTTTGGTATCAGGAGATCATCGTAAAATTAACGCTTGGCGTAAACTTCAGTCATTTAAGCGGACAAGGCTTAAGCGGCCGGATTTATTAAAGCAATAGAAAGGAGTAACAGTAATGGATATCAAATCAATTGAGGCAGGGTTTACTAAGAAAGAGATGCCGGCGATTAATGTCGGAGACACGGTTAAGGTGCTTACCAGGATTTCCGAAGGAGTGGATAAATTCCGCCTGCATCCTTTTGAGGGTGTGGTGATTGCTAAAAGTGGATCGGGCATCAAACTTAATTTTACCGTGAGGAAAGTTTCTTCCGGTGAGGGGGTGGAGCGGGTGTTTCCGCTTTATTCTCCGGTTATTGACCGCATTGAGGTTATCCGTTTTGGTAAGGTTAGAAGGGCCAAGCTTTATTATTTAAGAGGGAAGATTGGCAAGCATGCCACCAAAATAGAAACCAAAGAAGAAAAAGCCAAGTAGTGCTTTTATACGAAAGAAAGCTCAAGCTTAAGGGTTATGATTTAATTATCGGCGTGGATGAGGCAGGCCGCGGGCCTTTAGCCGGGCCGGTAGTAGCGGCGGCAGTGTGGTTAAAGGATTTTCGATTCAATCATCGGGTGGATGATTCTAAAAAATTAACTCCGGCAAAAAGAAAAGACGCGTTTTTTGAAATAAAAAGTAAATCTTTATATGCCATTGCCGCCGTTAACCATATTAAGATAGATCAGATTAATATTTTGCAAGCGACAATCTTAGCCATGCAAAAGGCAATCTCTAGATTAACCAAGCAGCTTAAACCCCAAGAATTAGAACGCGTATTTGTGCTTATTGACGGAAATATGCGCCTTAAGCTGGATCTGCCTTATCAGAGTATTATTAAGGGGGATGGCAAATCTTTGAGTATCGCCGCCGCATCCATACTGGCCAAAGTACGGCGTGATCAGATTATGGATGCGTATCATAAAATTTATCCGCAATACGGTTTTATTCAGCATAAAGGTTATCCCACGCGCATGCACCGGGATATCCTGAATAAAATTGGGCCTACGGCTATTCACAGAAAGAGTTTTTTAAAGTGCCTGAAACAAGGATAGAGTTTGGCAAGCAAGCAGAAAAAACAGCAGTGGAGTTTCTAAAAACTAAGGGTTATAAGATTCTCCAGCGCAATTATCGAACTAAATTTGGCGAAGTGGATATAATCGCGGAAGATAAGGGCACTATTTGTTTTGTGGAGGTTAAGGCCAGGCATTCCTCTAATTTCGGGGTTCCTGAGGAAGCGGTTTTTGCCAAGAAACAGAGGCAGATCTCCAAAGCCGCTATTTATTATTTAAAGAGCAATAATCTCCTGGAGCGTTCAGCGCGTTTTGATGTGTTGTCGCTTTTATATCTGGATAATCTGCCGAAGATTTCATTAATTAAAGATGCTTTTGAATTAAACGCAAACTTTACACTGTAAAATCATGGAATATAAAACTCAAAGCTTAACTAAATACTTAAATGACCTTTCCGCTAAGCTTCCTGCTCCTGGCGGCGGATCTGCCGCGGCAATGAATGCGGCTATGGGGGCCGGCCTCCTGAGTATGGTGATTAATTTTACTTTGGGCAAGCCCAAATATTTTAAATATGAGGCAGAACTCAAAGTGATTTTAAAAAAAACAGATAAATTAAAAGATGATTTCTTGAATTTGGTGGATTTAGATATCTTAGCCTATAAGAGTAAGGATCTCCGGAAGGCAATGGATGTGCCGTTGATGCTCGCCAGGCTTTGTTATGAAGGGCTAAAGATACTGGCGCCTTTAATTAAAAAAACCAACGTAAATTTAATTAGCGATATGGCCATAGCGGCGATATTTTTAGAGTCGGCATTTTGCTCTGCGTGCCTTAATGTGGATATCAATTTAAAAATACTCAATGATAAAAAACTGGCGGGCGTGGTCAATAAAGAATTAGGGTTGAAAGCTAAGTTCGTTAAGCAGGCCAGGGCCAAAATGGAGGAAAAAGTTGGCAAAGTTATTAGAGGGTAAGCCTATCGCTGAAAAAATAAAGGAAAATTTAATCCTCGCTGTGCGCGGTTTAAAGCAGCCTCCGGTTTTAGCTAGTATTCTGATCGGGGAAAATGCCGGGGCAATGAGTTACGCAAAGTCACAGCAGAGGTTAGCGGGTGAACTTGGGATTGAATATTGTTTGCGCGCTTTAGCTGAAGGCGCAACTGAAAGCCAGGTAGTTGAACTCATCCAGAAATTAAATAATGATAAGCATGTGCATGGCATCAGCATTCAAATGCCTTTACCTAAACAAATAGATGGTGAGTCGATTCGCCGGTTTATTTTGCGGAATAAAGATATTGAAGGGGTGAATTCCCCGGTGGTGGCCGCGGTGATGGAATTGATTAAAACTAGCGGGGTGGATTTATATGGCAAGGAAGTGGTGGTGGTGGGACATAGCGAAATAGTGGGTAAACCTTTGGTATTTTTGTTGCTGGATAAATTGGCCACGGTTACCGTTTGTCATATTGGCACAAGCAAGGCTGGTAAGTTAGAAGAGCATGTCCGGCGCGCTGAAGTTTTGATTGTGGCCGTAGGCAAAGCCGGATTGATTAAGGGCGAATGGGTTAAGGAAGGCGCGGTGGTCATTGATGTCGGGATTAACCGCCTAGGCGATAAGATTGTCGGAGATGTGGAATTTGAAGCAGCGGCAAAACGCGCCAGTTTTATTACTCCTGTGCCCGGAGGAGTAGGCCCCTTGACCGTAGCTATCTTAATGCGCAACCTGGTTGAGGCAGCTGTCGCGCAGCAATAGATGCGCTCGCGATTTCCGTCTCTTGCTTCCGGCACGAAGATTTTCGCCGTGTGCTGCGGTTTACGTCTCGCTCCGGCTATGTTCCTTACGCTAAAAGGACACAGCCTACGCTCGACGTAATTCCTTGCACACTTTTGCCGATGGTTCGATTTCACTCACCATCGGCACTGAGCATAGTCGAAGTGCCGAAAATCTTCTAATTGTGCCTCCAGCAAAAGCCGGAAATCTTATGGATTAATATTATTAGCGGGTGGCTTGGGTGTTTTCGAAGCGCGTCAGCGCTAGAAAATACCCAAGACAGGACCCGCGTAAGGATAAACAATTATGACTTTTAAAGAAAAAATACAGGTAGGGAAATTTTTGGTTACTTCTGAGGTTGGCCCGGACAAAGGGATCCATACGGATAGATTATTGGAAGATGCCGAGCTTATTCGTAATAAGGTAGACGCGATTAATGTTACGGATTTACAGAGCTCAGTAATGCGCCTGGGGTCATTAACCGTAAGTTTTCTGTTGAAACAAAAGGGTTTTGAGCCGATTTATCAGCTCACCTGCCGCGACCGTAACCGGCTGGCCCTGCAATCAGATTTACTTTCTGCGGCGGCATTAGGTATCCAAAATGTGCTGATTTTAACCGGAGACCATCCCAGCCTGGGGGATCATCCGCAGGCCAAGCCGGTTTTTGATTTAGATTCAGTGCAATTATTACAGGTAGCCAGGAAATTAGAAACCGGTTTTGATATGCAGGATAATAAACTAGAGGGTAATCCGCCAAAATTCTGTATTGGCGCAGTAGTTAATCCCGGTTCAGACCCGTTAGCCCCGCAGATCATGAAGCTGGAGAAAAAAATTACCGCCGGAGCTGAATTTTTCCAAACGCAGGCAGTTTTTGATATAAAAACTTTTGAGAATTTTATTTCTAAGATTAAAGAGGTTAAAGTTCCGATTATTGCGGGTATTGTTTTGTTGAAGTCCGCAGGCATGGCTCGCTACATGAATAAAAATGTTGCCGGCATTTGTGTACCGGAGGAGTTGGTTTTAGAGATGGAGCAAAGTAAAGATAAAGCGGCTACTTCCATAGAGATTGCCAGCCGTTTAATTAAGCAATTAAAACCGCTGTGCCGGGGAATTCATATTATGCCCATTGGTTGGGATAAGCTTGTGCCCGAAGTTTTAAAGGCAAGTGGATTATAGATGGCGCTTAACTTACCGCAGATACCCGGAGCAAGAAAAAAGGGAGTTGTTTTCATCAGCTCCGAAGATGACTTAAAAAAGCTAGACGCTTATCTGATTAACGATACTGTCTGCATTGACGGGCCGGCCGGCGTAGTATTCCCATTAGCCAAATTAATTTGTGAAAAATATAAGGTCGCGGTTAAGGTTATAAACACGCAGGGCTTTAGCGGCCAGCTACCAGCGGATATCCAGGTAATGCCTAGCCCGATTCAGGAGATTGTCGGCGAGGGCAGAGCCGAGGCGGTTAAATTCAAAGACGGCAAAGCCGTCGGCGTATGTTTGGTTATCTTTGTAGATAAGGCCATGCCGGATCTCTCTTCAGGGCAGGCTAAAGCAGTCCAGGTGCCTCCATTACTCGCGGAACTTGGAACAAAAGGAACTCTCGCCGTATTAAATCTTACGCGTCAATCCCTGGATAGGGCAATCAGCCAAAAAGGCCAGAATGTAAAAATTGAGTTTCCGGAAACCAATTATTACCTGCCTTTAATTAATGCCTTGTTGAATATCCAGGTAAAAAACCTGCAAGATTGTTTAGCGGCTTGGACTCAGGCAGAGGCTTTGGCTAATCAGCAGGCTGCCTCCAGCGGTTTGTTTATCAATAGCCTGGGGGGTTTATTAAACCAGGGTATGGCTGCTTTGATATGCGAGGAGATTTTAGCCGCCTTAGCCGTGTTAAATCAAGAGCATCCTAAAGAGGGATGGGGTTTTATTCCGGATAAGATTTTGCGGTCACTGGGGCTGCAATTAGTTGACGGAAGGATCGCGGGAATTGCGGTAATTTTGGGCCCGGCCAAGGATGAACAATCCGCTGTGGAATTAATTCGTGATTTTCAATCCAAAAGCATTGTTAGTTTTCTGGCGGGCAACATTAAGGGAAACACTTTTAAACAACAACTTCAAAATCAGGGGGTGGAATTAGGTTTAGAAAATTATATCGTGGCATTAGGAGATGACTATCTTTCTGCGATTTACGCGATTAATTTTGCGGTCCGTGTTCCCTTAATTTACGGTGGTAATAAGCCCGGAGAGTGGGAAGGGATAGCGGATTATATCCGCAATCGTGTTTTGGCATTTGTCCTTCTGCTTGGCCAGGTGGATGAACTCTTAGTGGCCACAGGTTTAGGGGCACTGGCTTTTGGACTGCCCGTGATTACGGATTCGGAGGTGCCGCAATTAGGTAAAATTGATACTACCCTATTTGAGGCTTTAGTTACGGAGAAGGATTATCGGAAATTACCTTCTAAATGTATTTTGACGCGGGGGATTAAAGTCAAAATGTTGCAGGTGCCTGTTCCCCTGCCATATGCTGCTGCCTTTGAAGGCGAGCGTGTGCTTAAGGAGCAATTGGCGGCGGAGTTTGGAGGTAAAGCCGGAGCGGCGATTGAGTTTTTAAGTTCCGGTGATGAGGCTGGCATTACTGATGGCAGCGTGGAATTGATTGGCCCGGATATTGATCAGTTGCCGCCAGGGCCTAAATCTTTACCTTTGGCGATAGTCGTAGATGTTTTTGGACGTAAAATGCAAAAAGATTTTGAGTCGATATTAGAGAGGCAGATCCATCGTTTTATTAACTATGGAATGGGCCTGATGCATATGGGCCAGCGCGATAGGGTTTGGATTAGAATATCCCAGGATGCTTATAGTCAAGGTTTCCGGCTAAAACATTTGGGGATTATTTTACATGCGATGTTACATGCGGAGTACAGCGCGATTGTGGATAAGGTGCAGGTTAAGCTTTATACTCATCAGGAGGATGTCGCCGGGATTTCGCTCCAAGCACAGCAAATTTATAATCAACGCGATGAGCGCTTAGCCGGCATGACTGATGAGAGCGTGGATACATTTTATTCCTGTTTATTATGCCAATCCTTTGCCCCGAATCATGTTTGCGTGATTACTCCGGAGCGCTTAGGTTTATGCGGGGCATATTCCTGGCTGGATGCTAAAGCTTCTTTTGAAATTATCCCTACCGGCCCCAATCAACCTATTCTTAAAGGTAGTCTCCTGGATGCCCGGCTTGGCCAATGGGATAATATAAATGCATTCGTCCAGCAAAAATCTAATCGCGCCATTAATGCGGTAAGTATGTATTCGCTGATGGATAGCCCGCAATCTTCCTGCGGATGCTTTGAATGTATTGTGGCTATTCTCCCGGAAGCCAACGGGGTAATGCTGGTGCACCGCGATTATTCCGGCAGCACTCCTTGTGGGATGAATTTTACAACTTTAGCCGGATTGGTTGGCGGCGGGGTGCAGACTCCGGGGTTCTTGGGGGTGGGCAAGTTATATATTTTGAGTAAGAAATTTATTTCGGCTGAAGGCGGATTAACCAGAGTGGTCTGGATGCCCAAGGAGTTAAAGGAAATTTTGCAAGACAAACTAAAATCCAGGGCGCAGGAGATTGGGCAAAAGGATTTATTGGATAAAATTGCTGATGAATCAGTGGCTACTAGTTCTGAAGAACTTCTCGTTTTTTTAAAACAGGCAGCGCATCCGGCACTAACCATGGATCCGATAATTTAGGCGATTTTCTGCCTGTTGTGGGGGCTGAAATTTTCTTGTATTTTCTTGCTTTTTACTTGACGGATACAGCTAATTGTATATAATAGTTAACAGCTAAATGAATAATCCACTCCCGCCTAAACTCATAATTACTGTAATTGCAACATTATCTGTTTATTTTTTTGCCGGGCTCACAAAAACATCTTTCCTTATATTGAATTCCTTGAATATTTAATTAATGGCTGAAAAAAGTTTAATCTTAATTGATGCTACTGCATTTTGTTATCGGGCATTTTATGCCTTAAAGGACTTGAGCACATCCAGCGGCCAGAAGACAAACGCGGTTTATGGATTTATAAATATTCTGAATAAAGTATTAAAAGAGCAGAAGCCGGATTATCTGGTTTGTTGTTTTGATTTATCGCGGAACACTTTCCGTCTGAAGAAATTCGCGCAATATAAGATGCACCGGGCGGCAATGCCGGATAGCCTGATTAGCCAGATTCCTCTGATCAAAGAGGTGGTGGCAGCCTACGGAATTCCCATTTTTGAAAAAGAAGGTTTTGAAGCTGATGATCTCATCGCTCAGTTGGCCAAAGATGCCGCCTCGCGGTCATTGGCGGTGACCATCGTGAGTAATGATAAAGACATCCTGCAATTAGTGGGTAAACGTATTTCGGTATTTAGCCCGAATAAAGATAGTGGAGTGCTTTATGACTTGGTTAAAGTAAAGGAGCGTTTCGGGGTTGCTCCGGAGCGGCTGGTAGATATTATCGCGCTGATAGGTGACGTTGCGGATAATATTCCGGGGGTTCCGGGGATTGGAGATAAAACTGCCCAAAAGCTGATTGTGGAATTTGGTTCTTTAGATAAGTTGTTGAAGAATATCTCAAAAGTTAAGCCTCAAAAAATTAAAGAAATGATCCAGAGCAATAGCCAGCGCATAAAATTAAATAAGGAGTTGATCTGCCTGGACCAAAAGCTGGACTTAGATTTGGATTTAGAAAAAGCTAAAACCGGACAGCCAGATTACTCTCGGCTCGCCGGTATTTTTAAGAAATTAGAGTTTAAAAAGCTGCTCGGTGAACTTCCGGATGCGGCGGATAAAATCGCGCCAACCAGCCTGTGCAGCTGTAATCAGGCGGAGTTAACCGCCATGCTTAAACGCTGCGATGAAATTGCCATTTACGGATCAAACGCTGAGGATTTATTTTTTGCCATCGATGATAAATTTTTTAGCGGTAAGCTTGCCCAGGCAGGCCTGCGCCTGGCAATTTCTGATCCTCGGATCAAGAAGACAGGCCATGATCTTAAGAAACTGAAAGTCGCTCTTTTTAGGGAAGGCTTGATTTTAAACGGCTTGGATTTTGATGTTATGATCGCCGCGTATCTGTTAAATCCATCGCGAACAAGTTATGCGCTGGAGGACTTGGCGTTGGAAAATTTAGGTGAATTTATCCGCCAGGGGTCTTTGGAAGCCAAAGAGGCATTGGCTTTGGTAATGAGATTAAAGCCGCCTCTTTTGCAGGCCTTAGAAGAAAAAGATTTATCCAAGCTTTTTTTTGACCTGGAAATGCCTTTGGTAAGTATTTTGGCAGAGATGGAGCAAGACGGGATAAAGTTGGATTTAGAATTGCTTAAAAATCTTTCCGTGGATATTGAGCGCAGGTTAATTAAGTTAATCTCGGATATTTATGAGGCAAGTGGAACGCAATTTAACATCAACTCCCCAAAACAGCTGGGGGAGGTTTTGTTTGTTAAGTTGGGCCTTCCGGTAATTAAAAAAACTAAAACCGGGCCCTCTACGGATGAAGAGGTGTTAAAGCGCTTAAGCGACAAACATGCTTTACCTGCTTTATTGCTGGAGTATCGGCAGTTGACTAAATTAAAAAATACTTATGTCGACGCTCTGCCTAAACTAGTAGACCCTTCCAGCGGCAGGGTGCATACCTCTTTTAATCAGACCGGTACCGAAACAGGCAGGTTAAGTTCCAGTAATCCTAATTTACAGAATATCCCGATTAAGACGGATATCGGCAGTAAGATCAGGCAGGCGATTATTGCTTCCGGTGAAAAGAATTGCCTGCTTTCCTGTGATTATTCACAAATAGAATTAAGGGTGTTGGCGCATCTTTGTGGTGATCCTACGCTGATTGAGGCCTTTAGCCGCGATCAGGATGTGCACCGGCTGACGGCTTCTTTAATTTATAATCTCCCCGAATCAAAAGTCGAGCCCCAGATGCGCGAGGTAGCCAAAAGAGTAAATTTTGGTATTATTTATGGCCAGAGCGCGTATGGCTTGAGCAAGGATCTGGATATCCCGGTTAATCAAGCGCAGGATTTTATCGATGCTTATTTTTTACGTTATCCTAAAGTGAAAGAATATATTGATGCCCAGATAAAAAAGGCTCAAGATGAGGGATTCGTTACCACGCTTTTGGGAAGAAGAAGGTATATCCCTGAAATTAATAATAAAAACATGGGGATCCGGCAGTTTGCTCAGCGTCAAGCCGTAAATACCCCTATCCAGGGAACAGCCAGTGATTTGATTAAGCTGGCAATGATTAAGATATCCGCGCAGATTAAAGACAAGGGCTTAGCCGCCAAGATGATTTTACAGATTCATGATGAATTGGTTTTTGACCTGCCGATTTCCGAACTAAACATACTTACGGAGTTAGTTAAAGATCGAATGGAGAATGTTATGAAATTAGACGTGCCGATAAAAGTAGATATGAAAACAGGAGCCAATTGGCTGAAGATGTCCGTATTTTCAAAAGGGGAAGAGGTGGCCCGATGAAGATAGCGATGGTGGCTTCGGAGGTTGTGCCTTTTGCTAAGACCGGAGGGCTGGCGGATGTGGCGGGAGCTTTACCTTTAGCCTTGGAGTATTGCGGGCATGAAATAATTGTGATCATGCCCGGTTATAAATGTATTACGGAGGCTAAGTTTAAAATTAGCCGGGTGGCCCCGGATGTAACCACTTGCGTTATGGGTAAAAATATTAAAGTCTACTTTATTGAAAATAAGGCTTATTTTAACCGTGATGGGCTGTATGGGGATAAAAACGGTGATTATCCGGATAATTTAGAGCGGTTTGCTTTTTTCTGCCGCCGGGCGCTGGATTTATTAAAAGAGATAGATTTTCCCGCGGATATTTTGCATTTACATGACTGGGAGGCGAGCCTGGTGGCGGGGTATTTGAAGAACTTGTATGCCAAGATGAGTTTTTATAGCCGGATGCGCTGCGTTCTCACTCTGCATAATATCGGTTATCAGGGGATTTTCGCTAAAGAAGAATTTCCCAAGCTGGGCCTTGGTTGGGAGCTTTTTGATATTGATGGTTTTGAATTTTTCAATAAGGTTAACCTGTTAAAAGGGGGAATGGTGTTTACGGATTTTATCAACACGGTTAGCCCCACTTATGCTCAGGAGATTCAGACCGAAAAGCTGGGATTTGGTTTAGATGGACTCTTGAGGCAGCGTAAGGAGGTTTTAAGCGGCATTTTAAATGGGGTGGATTATTCTGTTTGGGATCCGAATACGGATAGATTCATCGCGCAGAATTTTTCTCTAGCCAACCCGGAAGATAAAGCCTTGAATAAAGAGGATTTACAGAAAATATGCGGCTTAGCGCAAGATGAAAATATTCCAGTTTTAGGAATGGTTTCCCGCCTGGCCGAGCAGAAGGGCCTGGATATTTTTGCCGAAGCCTTGGATGATCTTTGTAAGCTACAGGTGCAATTAGTTATTTTGGGAGCCGGAGACCTAAAGTATCAGAAAATTCTTAAGTCCGCCGCTGCCAAATATCCAAAAGTTATTTCATTAAATTTAAAATTTGATGATCCCCTGGCGCATAAGATTTACGCCGGCAGCGATATTTTCCTGATGCCGTCTCAATATGAGCCCTGTGGATTGGGGCAATTAATTAGTTTACATTACGGAACAATCCCGTTGGTTTTTAAAACCGGCGGCTTGGCGGATACCATCAGCAGGAATAATGGTTTTATTTTTAGCCAATACACCAAAGAAGAATTGCTAAAATTAATTAAAAAAGCCACGCTGGTATTTAAAGATAAAAATAAATGGCGATCTTTGATTAAGTATGCCATGGAATGTAATTTTTCCTGGAAGGTCTCGGCGGATAAATATATCCAGTTATATGGCAAAGCCAAGAAAAAATAAATTTATTTTAGGGGTTACCGGCTGTATCGGCTGCGGTAAAAGCACGGTAGCCGGTATGTTTAAGGATAAAGATTGCCTGTTGATTGATGCGGATTGCCTGGGGCATGAGCTTATCTTAAGCGGCAGCGGCGTTTATAGGAAAATCATAAAATCGTTCGGCAGGGGAATGCTTAAGCCGGATAATTCCATTGACCGGGAAAAATTAGCAAAAATTGTTTTTGCCGACAAAACCGCTTTAACTAAGTTGAATAGTATTGTGCATCCGGAGTTAATCCGGCAGATCAAGCGGCGTATCCGCAAAACAAAAAAGAGTATCATCATTCTGGATGCGGCTTTAATTATTGAGGCAGGATTGACCCGGATGGTGGATAAGCTGATAGTAGTAACTGCCAGGAGGCAGCAGCGGATTTTACGCAGTCAGAAGAGTTTAGGGTTGGCAAAAAAACAGGTAGTGTCAAGAATGCAATTCCAGATTTCGCAAAAAGCAAAATCGCGTTTTGCGGATTTTATCATAGATAATAGCAGGCAGGTAACCAAAACCCAGAAACAAGTTTCTAAAATACGGAGGCAGTTGTGGAAAAGTTAGATATTAAAAATCTTAAAGAGATGAAGATTAGTGAGTTGAATAAGCTGGCTAAAGATTTAAATGCCAGCGGGACCAGCGGCTTAAAAAAGCAGGACCTGATTTTTAAAATACTTCAGGCTCAGGCGGAAAAGGAAGGGTTGATGTTCGGGGAAGGGGTGCTGGAGATCCTTTCTGAAGGATTTGGTTTCCTGCGCAGCCCGAATTATAATTATCTTCCCTGCCCGGATGATATTTATATCTCTCCGTCGCAGATCAGGAAATTTGAATTGCGCACGGGGGATACGGTCAGCGGCCAGATCCGTCCGCCTAAGGAAGGAGAAAAATATTTTGCTTTACTTAAGGTGGAGGCGGTGAATTTTGAGAATCCCGAGGAGGTAAAAGAAAAGGTGCTTTTTGACAATCTTACTCCGGTTTATCCGCGTGAGCCGTTTAATATGGAGACCAGTCCGGATGAGTTATCTATGCGCATCATGGGTTTGCTTACTCCCATCGGTAAAGGCCAGCGCGGCCTGATTGTTGCTCAGCCCTATAGCGGTAAAACTGTCCTCTTGCAGAAGATCGCTAACGCCATTACCAGTAATAATCCGGATGTAATTCTAATTGTCCTGTTGATCGATGAGCGGCCGGAAGAAGTTACGGATATGCAGCGTAATGTTAAAGGTGAAGTAATTTCATCTACCTTTGATGAGCCGCCGGAACGCCACGTGCAGGTTGCCGAGATAGTTTTAGAGAAGGCCAAGCGCCTGGTTGAGCATAAACGTGATGTGGTCATCCTTCTGGATAGCATCACGCGTTTAGCCCGGGCCTATAACTCCGTGGTTCCGCATAGCGGCAAGGTTCTTTCCGGCGGTATTGATTCTAATGCCTTGCAGAAACCCAAGAGATTCTTTGGGGCGGCGCGCGCGGTAGATGAAGGCGGAAGTTTGACCATTATTGCTACGGCCTTAGTGGATACGGGAAGCCGGATGGATGAAGTTATCTTCGAAGAATTTAAAGGAACGGGTAATATGGAAACTCAGCTGGATCGTAATCTCTTTCAGCGCAGGATTTATCCGGCTATTGATATTAAGCGCTCCAATACCCGCCATGAGGAACTTCTGGTCAAACCGGATGTGTTGTCAAAAACCTGGATATTGCGCAAAGTTTTAAATGAGTTAAATAATGTGGAGGCGATGGAGTTATTGATTGAAAAGCTGGGAAAGACAAAGAATAACGAAGAGTTCTTAAATAGTATGAATCAGAAATAAAAAAGGAGAAAAGAAATGAAAGATAAGGTTCATCCCAATTACAAAGAGAGCACCATTGTTTGCGCTTGCGGTGAGACGGTGCATACCAGGTCAACGAAGCCCAGTATCCGGGTTGAGATTTGTTCAAAATGCCATCCATTTTTTACCGGAAAACAAAAGTTAGTGGATTCTGCCGGCCGCGTGGATAAATTCATCAAGAAATATGGTAAAAAATAAAATGTATGAGCAGTTAGAGAAACTAACTGCGCGTTATCAGGAGCTTGAGCATCTTTTGGGCAGCAACGCAAAGATTGTTGACCGCCAGCAATATAATAAACTGGCCAAAGAGCTTTCTGATATTAAAGACGTAGTTTCTATATTTTGCGGCTACAAAAATATGCTTAAAGAGATAAGTGATCTGGAGAGTGTGTTATCCGGAAAGCATGATCAGGATTTTCTGGAGTTGGCGCAGGATGAGCTTGGAAACCTGCAAGCCAAAAAAACAGAGATAGAATCGGAATTAAAAAAAATCCTAGCCGGTGAGGATAAAGACGCCGGCCGTAATTGCATTGTTGAAATCAGGCAGGGCACCGGAGGGGATGAAGCAGGGCTTTTTGCGGCTGTGCTCTATCGGATGTATTCCAAATATGCTGATTATAAAGGCTGGGTAATTGAACCGATGTACTCCAGTGTTAATGAAGCCGGAGGAATTAAAGAGATAATTTTTAGCGTAAAGGGCAAGGATTCTTTTCGTTGTTTGAAATTCGAAAGCGGCGTGCATCGCGTGCAGCGGGTTCCTGCGACTGAGTCGCAAGGCCGTATTCATACTTCTACGGCTACGGTGGCAGTATTGATGGAGCCGGAAGAGATCGATTTGGTTATCGAACCAAAAGATTTAAGGATTGATACTTATCGCTCCAGCGGCCCGGGAGGCCAGCATATGCAGAAGACGGATTCTGCCGTAAGGATTACGCATCTTCCTACCGGCACGGTAGTTGCTTGTCAAGATGAGCGTTCACAGATCAAGAATAGAGCCAAGGCGATGAGAGTTTTACGCGCCCGGATTTTAGAGGTAAAAGTCGAGGAGGAGGCAAAAAGATTATCCAGCGCCAGAAAAACCCAAATTGGCACCGGAGACCGCAGCGAAAAGATCCGGACTTATAATTTTCCGGACCGCCGGGTAACGGATCATAGGATTAATTTTACCGCGCATCAATTAGAGGCGGTTTTAGAGGGGCAGATGGATGAGCTTTTTGAGGCTTTATTAAAAGCAGAATCAGAGAAAAAGAATGAATGAAGCGGAGTTAGTTTATAGCCATGTTTTAAATTGCGGCCGGCTATCTTTATATCTGAATAAAGAGGCGCGTTTGGATAGGGATAAATCCGCCCAAGTATCCCGGATATTAAAGCGCAGGATAATGGGTGAGCCGTTGCAGTATATTTTAGGATCATGCGAATTCATGGGCCTGGAGTTTAAGGTTGATCAGCGTGCGTTAATTCCCCGCCCGGAAACAGAGATTCTGGTTAGCTGCGCGCTAGAGAAATTAAAGTCCAGGGGCAAAACTGCCTCACCCAAGATTCTGGATTTGGGCACAGGTTCTGGTTGTATTGCCATTTCCATCGCTAAGTTATTGCCGCAAGCAATTATCTGGGCTAGCGACATATCTTTACCCGCCCTGCAATTAGCTAAAGAGAATGCGGATTTGCATAAAGTAAAAGTTAAATTTTTGCGCTCAGATATTTTTAGCGCGCTAGAAAAAAATCAAGAAAAATTTGATTTAATTATCAGTAACCCTCCTTATATCTCCACGGGAGAGTTTTGCGGTTTGGCTAAGGAAATATCTTTTGAGCCGGTCTTGGCCTTGGCGGCAGGTATTGATGGTTTGGATTTTTATCGTTCGATAATCAGCCGGTCAACAGTGCATTTGCGCAATAACGGTTTATTGGCTTTTGAGGTAGGGTTCAGGCAGGCTAAAGCGGTAAGAGTGATGCTGGAAGAGAAAAATTTCAGTGATATAAAAATAATTAAGGATTATAATAATATCCAACGCGCAGTTTTGGCCAAAAAAGGAATGGATAAATGGATAAACTGATTATTGAAGGCGGGGCAAAATTAAAAGGCGAGGTTACGGTCTCCGGGGCAAAAAACGCTGTGTTGCCGATTCTGGCGGCGACCTTGCTTACGGATGAGGCGTGTGTAATTAAAGGTGTGCCGAATCTGCGTGATACCCATAGTATGCTGAAGATCTTACGCGCCCTAGGCAAGATTGCGGAGTTTGATAAAGGCAGGGTTAGCGTTACCGCGGGTAAGGCTACAAATTATATTGCCGAATACAAATTAGTTTCGACCATGCGTGCTTCATTTTGTGTTTTGGGCCCGCTTTTAGGTAAATTGAAAAAAGCCAAAGTTTCTCTTCCGGGAGGCTGCGTGATTGGCGTGCGGCCGGTGGACCTGCATCTTAAGGGTATCCGGGCTTTGGGCGCGGATATTAGTATTGATTCAGGTTATGTGATTGCCAAGGCAAATAAATTGCGCGGAGCTTATATCTATCTGGGCGGAGTCTACGGCTCATCAGTTTTAGCCACGGATAATGTGATGATGGCTGCGGCGCTGGCGTCCGGTAAAACGATAATTGAATCTGCGGCCTGCGAGCCGGAAGTGGTAGATTTGGCGGAGTTTTTAATTAAGATGGGCGCAAAAATTAAGGGCCAGGGCACTCCGGTGATTGAAATTGAGGGGGTGAAACACCTGCATGGCGCAGTGC
Organism: Candidatus Omnitrophota bacterium; assembly: GCA_030693145.1. GTDB lineage: Bacteria > Omnitrophota > Gorgyraeia > Gygaellales > Profunditerraquicolaceae > UBA6249. The sequence goes on along the minus strand of JAUYBI010000068.1, from coordinate 3,322 downwards.
ATGCAATTATTCCTGACCGTATCGAGGCCGGAACATTGATTTTGGCGGCTTTAATTACCGGTGGAGATGTATTAATTAAAAACGTGCAATACCAGCATCTGGGAGCTTTGATTGATAAATTAGATGAAGCTGGCGCGCATTTTGAACGTGTAGATGGAGCGCTAAGGGTTAAAGGCAATAAGAAATTAAAGTCGGTAAATATTACTACGCTTCCCTATCCGGGATTTCCCACGGATATGCAGGCGCAGATGATGAGCTTAATGTCAGTCACCGGAGGCATCAGCGTAATTACCGAAAAAATTTATCCGGACAGGTTCATGCATGTTGCCGAGCTTAATCGTATGGGCGCGCATATTCAAAGAGAAGGGCCGCATGCTATTGTGGAGGGGATAAAAAGTTTATCCGGCGCTCCGGTGATGGCCAGCGACTTGCGTGCTTCTGCCGGCTTAGTTTTAGCCGGGTTAGCTGCGCGGGGGAAAACATCCATTTCCAGGATTTATCACTTGGAGCGGGGATATGAATTTATCGAAAAAAAGTTGATTAATTTGGGAGCTAAGGTTTGGAGAGAAGAAGAATGATTTTAATGATCGATAACTACGATTCCTTTACTTATAATCTGGTGCAGTATTTAGGAGAATTAGGGCAGCGGGTTTTGGTTTACCGGAATGACGCGCTAACGCTTAAGGAGATTAAGAAACTTAATCCGCAGGAAATAGTTATTTCTCCTGGCCCGGGTAGGCCGGAAGACGCGGGTATTTCCTGCGCGGTGATAGAAGAGTTTTGCGGGAAAATTCCTATTTTGGGAGTTTGCCTGGGGCATCAGGCAATCGGTTATGTTTTTGGCGGCAAAATCGTGCAGGCGAAGAGGCTGATGCATGGCAAGACTTCTAAAATTTATCATAATAAAAAAGATATTTTTAAAAATATTCCCAATCCATTTTTGGCCACGCGTTATCACTCTTTATTAGTAGAGAAGAAGAGCCTGCCGGATTGCCTAGAGATAACCGCCTGGACAAAAGAATTTGAAATCATGGGATTAAAACATAAAAAATATCCTCTCTGGGGGGTACAGTTTCACCCGGAATCTATACTGACCAAAAGCGGTAAAGCCATACTAGATAATTTCATTAAGCTTAAATGATCAAAGATTTAATTAAACAGTTACTTAATAAAAAAGACCTAACGCCATTGCAGATGCAGCAGGTAATGCGGGAGATCTTAAGCGGCGCGGTGGATACCGTTGATATCGTCGCTTTTTTAACTTCTTTAAATGCTAAAGGCGAGACAGTCGCGGAATTAACTGCGGCGGTAAATGTCATGCTCAAATATGTTGAGCCGATTATCGTAGATAAACCCAATATTCTGGATACCTGTGGAACAGGGGGAGATAAAAAGGGCACTTTTAATATTTCAACCCTTAGCGCATTGGTCGCCTGTGGCGCCGGGGTGACGGTAGCTAAACACGGTAATCGTTCCGTATCCAGTAAATGCGGCAGCGCGGATATCTTAGAAGCTTTGGGAGTTAATATTAATATGGATACGGAAAAGATTAAAAGATGCCTTGGCCAGATAGGGATTGCTTTTTTATTTGCGCCAAATTTACATTTAGCCATGCGCTATGTTATGCCGGCAAGAAAACGCATCGCGCAAAAAACCATATTTAATATTTTAGGGCCGCTAATTAATCCGGCGCGGGCCACTAATCAGTTAATCGGGGTATATGCCAGGCAGTGGGTGAGGCCGCTGGCAGAGGTGCTGCGCAATTTAGGTTCAAGGCATGTTTTAGTAGTGCATGGCGCCGATGGCCTGGATGAAGTTACGACTACGGATAAAACTTTTGTTACCGAGGTTACCGGCGGGGGACTCAAAGATTACGAAATTTACCCGGAGGATTTTGGTTTTAAGAGGGCAAGCATAAACGATTTATCAGGCGGATCAATCGATGAGAATGTAAAGATTGTTCAGGATCTCTTGGAGGGTAAGCCGGGCAGCCGCAGGGATATTGTTTTATTTAATGCCGGTTGCGCTATATATGCGGCGGATAAAACGGATACGATTGCCAGGGGAATAAAACTAGCGGAGGAGTCCATTGATTCCGGGACAGCATTGGAAAAACTTAGGTTATTAAAGGAATATTCACAATAATACTTTAGTATGTCTAAAACTGATATCTTAAAACAAATTGTGGCAAAAAAGAAAGAAAGAATTCTTTTGGCTAAGCAGGCGCTTAGCCCGGAAGAATTAATCGCTAAATTAGCCGGTTTGCCGGCAACCCGGCCGTTTAAAGAGGCAATCAGTAAGCCTAAGCAGATCTCGTTGATTGCTGAAATTAAGCAGGCCTCACCTTCTGGAGGGATTATCCGCCAGAATTTTAATTTAGAGGAGATTGCCCGGTTTTATCAGGAGGCAGGGGTGCAGGCAGTTTCCGTATTAACAGAGGAGGATTTTTTTAGCGGCAATTTGGCTTACCTAAACCAGGTAAAGAATATAATTACTGTTCCGATTTTGAGAAAAGATTTCATTTTAGAAAGCTATCAGGTTTATGAGTCCCGTTATTTTGGAGCGGATGCAATTTTATTGATTGCGGATTTATTGACCAAGGACAAGCTCCTGGAATTAATGCAGATTGCCGATAGCTTAGGCCTGGATTATCTGGTGGAGGTGCATGATGAAAAGGAGCTTAAGAAAGTCCTTAGTTTGAAGGTCCCGATAATCGGAATTAATAACCGTAATCTGCGCACGCTGGAGATTGATTTTAAAACTACGGAAAAATTATTTACTTTAATCCCTAAAGATAAAGTGGTGGTAGTGGAGAGCGGGATTAAAAATTCTCAGGATGTTCTGTTCCTGAAGATTCTCGGGGCCAGCAGCGTATTAATCGGCACCGCCTTTATGGAGGCAGCGGATATTAAAAGTAAAGTAGAAGAGGTAATGGGGTGGTAAAAGTAAAAATTTGCGGGATTACTAATTTAGAGGATGCTTTGGCGTCATTGTTTTTTGGAGCGGAGGCTATTGGATTTGTCTTCTATGATAAAAGCCCGCGGTATATCCGCCCGCAGCAAGCAAAAAATATATCGCTAATTTTACCGCGGAAAATTAAGCGGGTGGGAGTTTTTGTGAATGCAGAGGTTGCGAAAGTAAAAAGAATCGCTAAGCTCTGTAATTTAGATATGCTGCAGTTTCACGGCCAGGAATCTCCCGAATACTGTCAGAAATTTAAAGGGTATAAAGTAATCAAGGCCTTTAGAATAAAGGCTAAAGAAGATTTAGAGGGTATATCCAGATATAAAACTTTTGCTTATTTATTTGACAGTTTTTCCAG
>JAUYBI010000072.1 GCA_030693145.1 Candidatus Omnitrophota bacterium | reverse complement strand
GGCTTCAAAACGCAAAATTAAAGAGTGCGAACCGGAACTAAACTCGGTTGCCACGAATAACAGAAAGTTAAAAGGCTCCTAAACTTAGCACTTAGTCATGAAATAGCTTGACACTCTCTAACATAACAGACGTAACAAGAGACCAAATCTAACTACTTAAAAATTCTAAAAAGGTATGGTGATTCCGGCTTCGATTGCTTGTTCTTTTTGGCGGGATTTTAGCCTTACAAAGGCTTCGGCATCAAGGTGTTCTAAGAATTTATGGGTCATGGTAATGGTTATGCCTAATGACTCATCCAGTTCATTCTTAAGCGCGAAAATAACTTTGTTGCGGCCAAAGGTTACCGTTGCTCCAAATTCGATTACCTTCAGCTTACCCTGGCCATAATCCATCTGAAAATTTAATCCTAAATTGCGGCCAAATTTCCATTCGCCATAAAAAATAAGTAATTGACCGGGCACGGTCAGGCGGCTTTGGCGCAGGCCTACGCCAATACGATAGCGAATCTCTCCTTTTTTAGGATAAAACGTGGGCGATTCCAGCTGAACCTTAAATTCAAAACGTGAGGTTGAGCTGCCTTCAAATATATAAACAAGGCGATTTGCCGCAGATATATTCCAATAGCCCTTAAAAGTTAGTGTGTCGCGGCCATCTTCAGAGGTATATTCAATTTGTTGGTTGTTGTTTAGTTTCCAGCTTCCTTTAAAGGTGTAGGTTTCAGGAGGTCCTTTGCGCAAGGTAACTTCAAAGCAAAGCTCATTGTAATCATTAGCGCGCCAGGTGCCTTTAAGTTTAAGGATGCGTAGACGTGAAACAGGGACAGTCCCTGAAGTGGACTGTCCCTGTTTATCTACTGTTTGAATAGTTTCAATAACCAGGGTGTCAGATTCAACGGCGATAAAACGTTTTCGCAGGGTATCCCTTGGCTTAATTGATTTCATCTTAGAAATTAGAAAAGCTTTTATTTATTTTTAGTCTTAGCTAGAGGAAGGTAGAAACGTCCCTATTTCAAATAACCGACAAGAACTCTTTTAAATTATACGCCCTGGCAGTTTTAGTAAGTGGAAAAGATTTATCAACAAGAGATATAATACAACCGTCTAATATAGATAATTTTTTGCTTTTGCTCAGATTGCGCAGGCGCTCTATCGAATTAACCATGCTGGAATTGGGCGTTTTAGTCAATTTAATCTCACAAGGCCTAATCACACCCGCCTTTTCTTCAATAATTATATCTATTTCCAACCCGTTGTTTGTCCGGTAATAGTAAAGAGGCGGCGTCAATCCCAGATTAAAATAATGTTTTAATAATTCCTGAATCACAAAATTCTCAAAAATAGCCCCTGCCTGCGCGCCGCGCGTAAGGGCAATTTTTGATTTATTACCGATTAAATAATTGACTAATCCGATATCGGTAAAATACACTTTTGGAGATTTTACGATACGGCTGCCTAAATTAATATGATATGGCCTAAGCAGAAATATAACCTGGGATATCTCAAGAATACTCACCCATAATTTCACCGCTTGAATTGATACGCCCAAATCATTAGAAAGAGATTGATAATTTAAAGCCTGGGATGAGCGGGCAGCCAAAAGGAATAACAGGTCGCGGAAATGGGTTATCTTCTCCAGCCGATAAAAAGGCTGCACATCTTTCTCTAGATATGTGGATACATAAGATCCAAACCAGCGCTCCGCATCATGGTTTGGCCTTACCATTAACTCTGGATATGAACCATTGATACCACGAAAAAGATAATTCTGCGTGGCGCTTTTTGCCTCTGTAATAGCCATGGGCAAAAGATGAAAAATCGCCACTCTACCCGCCAAAGTCTCTCGCAGATTATGAATCATCGTAAATTGCTGCGAACCAGTAAGTATAAACCGCTCTCTTTTCCCGGGCTTGTCCGCCCTCATCTTAATATATGACAAAAGCTGCGGAGCATATTGAATTTCATCTATGATTAACGGCTCTTTATACTCATCGAAAAATAGCTCCGGATCCTCCTGGGCGAGTTTTAAATCGCGGGGATTATCCAAAGAGACATAGCGGTGCGTCTTTTGAAAAAGATGTTGGAGAAGCGTAGATTTTCCTGTTTGACGCATCCCAGTCAAAACTAAAACGCGGAATTGGAGAGCGGCTTGCTTAAGGATACCTTCTATATTTCGAGTGTAATACTTCATGCTAAAAGTATATAATACAGATATAATTTGTCAAGTTAATTATGTATTTACTATTAAATAGGAGGCGCCTCTATTTTCATCCCCTATTCCGCGCAAGCTTCTTTACAAAAGCTTTTGCATCCTCAATTAAATCCGTGGCGCTCCAGGCATCACTGCAGTATTTTTGCATATACGCATAAGGCAGGTACCCGTAGCCTTTATCTGCCCATTTTGCGCCCCAGGAATTCTTAAACTTAAAAATCCTGAATTTGTCATCATAACCAACAATACAAATAGCGTGCCCTCCCATTAGCTGCTCATTGCGTTTAGGCATGGGGATAAATCCGCTTTTCTCCACACTTTTATTAAACCAGGATTTATATACTTTTACTCCGGCAAGAAAAGGGCCGTTAACTAATAAACTGCGCTTCATTTCGAGTTGGGATTTGATTCGAGCATAAGCCTTAATTTTAAATTTCAGCGCATCCTTATCCGCGCCTTTTCGCGGCAGGCTTTTCTTCAGCGGGACATACGGCCAGAATGATTCATGGCAAACGCCATAATTCAATAAAACTTTCATGGCGATACGCGGATAAGTGCCTTCTTCAAAGGGAATGCCGTCAAATTTTTTACACAGATTATAAAGAAAACGCGGAGAAAGACTAATAAGCTTACGATACTCCTTCTTATCCTGAAATTCTTTAACGCCGACGACGGAAGCAAACGCGACGCAAGCCCCTTCGTTTCCTTGGTTTCTAACCGGGCTCATTAATTTGGTAAAGTCAAAACTGACTGGGATGGGAACTACGGGCAAAACCAGGCCCATCGGTATATCGCGGGCATCTTTTGGATCTTTACGGCAGCCAAGCGAGAATTTCATAGACAGTGTATGTAATCTCATTAATACTAGATGTTTATAAAACAAATATTTAAACGATTCTCTACTTAAGAAAGGTATCCAAAGCTTGACGCCAAGGAAGAACGACAATACCATTATCAAGCTTGCGTGGATGAACATCTTTTAATGACACCACGAACAATGGCAACTTAGGGAACCGTTTGCGAAAAGCTATGCGCGTAGCGTCAGATATCGTATCCGTTGATGTTTTACACTCAAAAGCCATAACCGGACCACGAGGGCCCTTAACAAGTATATCAACTTCATTTTTCCCTTCTCGCCAAAAGGAAAGCTCATATGGTTTTTCATGGTAATCCCGCATACGCTTTAATTCGTTATAGAAAAAGGTTTCGAATAAAAAACCCTTCTCCTGCGGAGTAGGAGGATCAACCAAGCGATTCTGCAATGCCCGAACAACACCACAGTCAAAAAAATAAAACTTTGGCCGCGCCTTCTTGCGCTCGCTCCTGTCCCACGGCCACAGGAAATCACCCAAAAGGGTATCCTCAAGAATCGAAAAATATTCCTTAACCGTACTCATGGGAACCGAAGAATCACGCGCCACAGAAGCAAATTCAATTGTCTCCGCGTTCATTTGCGCCGCTACGCTCAAAAATCTCTGAAACGCGCTCACGTTGCGAGTCAATGCTTCTGCCTGAACCTCTTCTTTAATGTAAATTGTACAATACGCTTTTAATTGACGCCGCACGTCATCAACTTTACCTTCCCGGAAAGTTGTTACCACCCGAGGCAATGTTCCATAAGACAAAGCCATACCAAGTTCAAACTCCTTGCCCACTTCAATATTGGTTAAAGGATAAAGCCGTAAATCAAGTGCCCTTCCACCTAAAAGATTAGCGCTACCGCGCCTTAACTTGCGCGCGCTGGAACCAGAAAGAATAAATCTTAAGCCAATCTCCTCGATCCCCTTCTGCACATAATCTAAGAGCGCCGGAACCCGCTGGACTTCATCCACAATTACCAGATCATTTTTATGTAAAGCCTGCAATTGTTCCCAAAATATAACCGGAGAACGTGAAAATGAAAGCTCTGTCTCAGGAACCAGTAAATCTATAAATAAGGCGGGATGTAATCGACGCAATAAAAAAGTCTTCCCTGTCATACGCGGGCCAAATAAAAACAGAGATCCTGAAAACTTATCTAAATTGAGTAATCTTTGATAGCTCATGATATGAGAATAACATATTTATGTTATTTGTCAAGCGTAAATAACAACTAGAGTTTTCTTAACTTCGCCTCATTATTCCTGATCCAGTTAAAGATATCCTCCAGGATCATTACTGCCGGCTTCTGCGGTTTCCATTTTAGTTGGCGGGTAACTTTCTGGTTATCCGTCAGGTATATGGCGATATCACCCGGCCGATTGCGCGGGTCGCGGCCAACTTTAATCCTATTACCGGTAATCTCCCGGCAAAGCGCGGTGGTTTCCCATAAAGAAAGGCTTATCTCTTTTGTGCCGCCGACATTATAAATATTGCCGTTTAACTTAGAAAGGCTGTTTGCCTGCAGGTCGATTAACCGGCAAAGGTCATCCACATGTAAAAGGTCGCGCACCTGTTTTCCCTTGCCGCCAAAACCGATATATTTAAGCGGCCGCTTAAAATAATGCGCCAACATCCAGTAAGTAAATACGCCCTGGTCAACCTTGCCAAACTGCCATGGCCCGGCAACCACTCCGCAGCGATTCACCACCGCTTCGATCCCATACGCGGCAATATACTCTTGCAGGATGAATTCCGACGCCAATTTAGTCGCCCCATACAAGGTCCTTGGCCCGGTTAAAGAAAAATCCGTATCTATACCGGCAAAACGCGGCCACTCAAACCTGCTCCTTGATTCCCGGCGGCTGATCGCGTTTATTTTTTCATAAGGATAAACCCTGCTGGTGGAAAGAAAAATCATCCCCGCTTTACGCTGGCGGCACAACTCCAGGCAGTTAACCGTGCCCATCAGGTTGGTATCAATAATATATGAGGGATTTTCATAGCCTGCTAATACTGACGGCTCGGCGGAACATTCTAATATCAAGTCAATATCAAGTTTTAAGTCCAGGTCTTTGGGGCGCCGGACATCACCGCGGATAAACTTAACGCCGCTTTCTTTAAGCCGCGGCAAATTAAACTCGCTTCCCCGGCGGACCAGATTATCCAAAACAAAAACTTTAACCTGCGGGTATTTGCGTTTAAAATATACCGCCAGATTACTGCCGATGAATCCGGCGCCGCCGGTGATTAAAATATTATTATATTTCACATTTTCCCCAATATTTGTTTTGTAACTGTTTGTCTTTTATGGAATTACGTAGACTGTCTATAGTTATCGTGTATTTGTTTGATTGTTTCTTCGATGCTAAATTTATACTGCCAATCGGGATAATGCGATTTAAATTTAGAGACATCACTGACCCACCAGATATGGTCGCCGATGCGGCTGGTATCAATATACTCATACTCAAACTGTTCTCCGGTTAATTTTTCGCAAATCTCTATTGCCTCTAAAACCGACACGTTGGCAAACCTGCTCCCGCCGATATTGTAAACTTCTCCGCGGCGAGGACTCTGGAAGTAATGATAGAACGCGTTCACTAAATCAAATGAATGAATATTGTCCCTTACCTGCTTACCTTTGTAACCGTAGATTTTATATGCGCGTTTTGTTACCGCGCATTTTACTAAATAAGACAAAAATCCGTGCAGCTCGGCACCGGAATGCGCCGGGCCGGTAAGACAGCCGCCTCTAAATATGCCGGTCTTTAAATGAAAATACTTTCCATATTCCTGGGCCATCACGTCCGCGGCAACTTTAGACGCGCCAAAAACTGAATGTAAACAATTATCAATACTCATCGTTTCATCAATGCCTTTATAATATTTATGATCATCAGGTAATTCAAAACGCTTCTCCTTTTCCACTAAAGGCAGCCGATTGGGGGTATCTCCATAGACTTTGTTGGTCGAGGTAAAAATAAAGACTGCTTTGGGACAAAATTTACGAAATGCTTCGAGCAAAACAAGCGTTCCACAGGCATTAACTCCGAAATCAGCCAGCGGGTCTCTCGCTGCCCAATCATGGGATGGCTGGGCCGCTGCGTGCACAATCAAAACAATATCTTTATTGAATTTCTTAAATATTGAACTTATCCTGCCCTGATCACGGATATCTACGGAATAATGCCGATAATTTTTATAAAGCTTTTGCAGGCGTTTTTTGTTCCAAAGGATTGAGCCGTCCGGGCCGAAAAAACTTTTACGCAGGTTATTATCTATACCCACAACATCAAAACCTTTTTCAGCAAAAAAACTCACGGTTTCAGAGCCGATTAAACCACAAGAACCTGTAACTATAACAATAGACATATTACTCCTTATAAAGCTTGTCGATATCTTTAAGCTTACTTTTAAGCCAGGTTTGATGCTTAAGCGACCAATCCACCGTGAGCTTAAGGCCTTGCGCGAGTAAAACGTTCGGTTTCCAGCCAAGTTCTCTGGTGATTTTTTTGGAATTAAGGCTGTATCTTAGATCATGGCCTAAACGGTCCTTAACAAACTCGAATCTATCCTGGCTGACAGCAAGAGTTTTTAATAATAATTTAATTGTGTCTATATTCTTGCTCTCGCAAGCGCTGCCTAAATTATAAATCTGGCCAATTTTACCCTGGCGCATAATCGCCATAATCCCTCGCGCGCAGTCATCAACATAAAGCCATTCGCGCACATTTTGCCCCTTGCCGTAAACCGGAACTTTCCCGGCGCCTAATATTCTAAGAATAGCCAGCGGGATCAATTTTTCCGGATACTGCCATGGCCCGTAATTATTTGACGGCCGGATAATTATCGCCGGGAACTTATACGTCCGGATATATGACTGTACCAGGAGGTCTGCCGCTGCTTTTGATGCCGCGTAAGGGCTGTTCGGCTTAATCGGAGAATTTTCATTAAACTTGCCATTAGCAATCTCCCCATAAACCTCGTCAGTTGAAATAAAAATAAATTTCTGTACTTTGTGTTTGCGGCTGGCATCCATGAGGATTTGCGTCCCTTTAATGTTAGTTTCGATAAACGGGGCAGCATCATTAATGCTGCGGTCAACATGGCTCTCAGCGGCAAAATGCATAACGATTTCAGGTTTTTCTTTAGCGAAGATTAAATCAATTTGCTTTTTATTGCAGATATCGATTTTATAGAATTTAAATTTACCTTTTACCCCTTGGAGGCGCTTAAGGTCGCCGGCATAAGTTAACTTATCGACTATAACAAACGAGCCGTAGGGGAGGTTTAAACCTCCCCTACGGCAATCACCAAGAATAAACCTCACCAAGGCGCTGCCGATAAAACCTGCTCCGCCGGTAACTAAGATTTTAGGTAATCTTTCACGCATTCTTCTAAGACGGAATTAATGTTTCTAACTTTAAAACCTGTTTTTTCAAGCTTGTTTGTGGACAAAATCAAGTTAGTCCTGATTAAACCCAGCTTCTTTAAAGCAATTACTTTAAATTTAAATCCCGGAACGTGTTTTTGATAAACCTTCATCAGTTCAGGATAGCGCAGCCCGCCCTTATTTACCAGATTATATACGCCCCGGGCATTGATCTTTATCAAATGTTTAATTGCCCGGATAAAATCAGGGATATAGGTTACGGAATTAGCAACATCAATTACTTTCTTGTATTTTATAAGTTTATCTAACACATTCTTAGGATGCCTGGCATTAAGCAGAGGTATGCGCATCCTCGTAATAAGAATATTATAATCCCGGGCAAGCGCCTCAAGCGCCATTTCCGCGTAAATTTTACTGCGGCTATAAAATAACCCAAAGAAATAATCCTGACTGTCTTCTTTTATCGGCTTGTTTTTTTTATAATCGTAATTAAAAATACATCCGCTGCTTATATGCACAAGCTTGATATTGTTACGCAGGCAAACTTCAGCCAGGATTACCGGAACAAAACTATTTGCCAATAAAGCCGCGTCTTTTTCCAGCTCGCAGTCATCCACGTTGCGCCTGCCGGTAATGCCGATGCAATTAATGATTATTTTCGGGTTATATTTTTTTATCAACTTCTCGGCATCGCTAAAACAATTTATCATTGAGCCGTCGATCCTGCAATCAAACTCTTTTTGCAGCCTCTCCCCGATAAAACCTTTTCCCAGAATCAAAATCCTTTTATTCATGCTTAAGTAAATCCTTTAAGTATTCCCCATAGCTGGTGGGTGTCTGGCTGGCAAGCTTTAATAATTGCGTTTTATTAATATACCCCATGCGATAGGCCACTTCTTCAATACAACCAATCTTTAATCCCTGCCTGTCTTCGATGGTTTTAATAAAAATTGAGGCGTCAATTAGCGATTCATATGTTCCGGTATCCAGCCAGGCATGGCCGCGGCCAAGAAACTCTGCTTTGAGCTTACCTCTTTTAATATATTCGTTATTTACTGACGTAATTTCAAGCTCTCCCCTTGCAGAAGGCCTAATATTTTTGGCAATCTTTACCACATTGTTATCATAAAAATATAAACCTGCGACTGCCCAGTTAGATTTAGGTTTTTTAGGTTTCTCTTCAATTGAAATCACCTTACATTTTTTATCAAATTCCAACACGCCATAACGCTCAGGATCTCTGACTGTATAACCGAAAACTATTGCCCCATTTTTTAGCTTAGCTGAATTTTGCAATAGCTCACTTAGATTATAACCATAAAATATATTGTCTCCCAGAATTAAACAAACACTATCGCCGCTTATAAAATCCTGGGCAATCAAAAAACTCTGGGCAATGCCCTTGGGCTCAGGCTGAACAATATAAGAAAATTTTATTCCCAGGTCCTGGCCATCTCCCAGCAAATCCCTAAATCTTGGAATATCCTTAGGGGTAGAAATTATCAGGATATCTTTTATCCCGGCCAGCATTAATACGGAAAGCGGATAATAAATCATCGGCTTGTCGTAAATCGGCAGCATCTGTTTGCAGACGCCTTTAGTTATTGGGTAGAGCCGCGTAGCTTTGCCGCCGGCAAGAATAATTCCCTTCATTGAGCCCCCTTTTAATTAACGGTAACAGTAGAGGAGGTTTAAACCTCCTCTACTGTCCACTTTTCCCAAATTTAAAATATAAAAATATAAGCACCGCTAATGTAATTAAAGTTACGATATTGGCAATTATAATTATCGGATCTTTGCGGGCAATCCCATAAATCAGCCAAAGACAAACGCCGGCGGAAAGTTGAAATAAAGTAATCGGGCTAAAATCCTTGACCGATCGGGTCCTCAAAGACCTAAAGATCTGGGGAACAAAAGAAAACATGGTTAAGGTTGCGGCTATTGCGCCAATCAGCGTCCAAATCATAATTAATAATTATATCCCTAAATCCCCAAAAAATAAAGCCAAAAGAATTAAACCTATAGACAGTGTACGTAATCCCATTGAAGTTAAGCGGTTACAAAACAAATACTAAGAGTATTGCATTGCGTATTTATCCAAAAGCTCCCGTATCATCTTCTGATATTTTGTATGATATTGTCCTGCCTTATGTTTAAAGAATTCAACACTCTTCTTTTTAAGCGCTATGGTAATTTTAACCGTTTTCTCGGTAGTTACTAGTTCTGCAGGCGTTGGAAGGAAGTCCTTAATCCTCCTGAGCTCCCCAATAGGCATATTTAAATCTTCAGTCTTCCTTTTCATAATAAACCTTTCCTTTCCTCCAATAACCAGCTCCAAAAATTCTTATCTTATCATCTCTGTAAGTAAACCTTACAGTTACAATTCTTTTCGCAACTTTACCGATACAAAACAATCTCTCTTCTTTTAAACTATGTTTTGAATCAATATAAATCTTTCTTTTAGTATCTTTAAACGCTTTTGAGGCGGTAATAAAATCTATGCCATGTTTATGGATGTTTATTGACTCTCGATTCGAATCCCAAACGAAACTTTTGTATCCTTCATCCATCTGTTTAGAATATAACATAACTTTAACAATATATCAATATAATATTACATATAATTATATGTATAATGAGAATGTGTAGACAGTCTACTTAATCCCATTAAAGACAAACGGTTACAAAACAAATATTGCGGCTTTCCTGCCTTGCCTTCTCGGAAAATAATGCGTACCTGACTTCACCAGTCTCCGCTGGAAATCTTGATCACCGCAAGGAACCTCTATATTCGAAAAATAAGCTTCCTCTTCGCTATCAAAAGCTCCCAGAAATTCTTTATAAACTGCCTGTCGTACAACAGCGCTTTTCCCAAAGTCTTCAAAATCAGGGCTAACTCGCGTTATACCATCCTCTTGTCCTAAACAATAAAATCGCGCGCTACTATGCGCATATGCGCAAGCCTCTGCAACCATTCCCGCGCGCACCGGATTTCTCTCCACGTATCTGCCGCAATTTTTCAAATATAAATCTTTTTGTATCGGCTGCAATTTAAATCTGCCTTGCCATAAAAAACCCACCGCGTTATATTGCTTATGGTAATAATGGCTATACGCCCGATGTAATCCCGCCATAAATTTCGAAATTAATTCAGGATATTCAAATTCAACCACAAGATGGTAGTGGTTCGGCATAATAACCCAATGATATATTTTTGAATCAAACCTATTACTATACTCACCAAGCAATATCTTAAAATGATCAAAATCCTTAGACTCTTGAAAAATAACCTTGCGTCCGCTGCTTCGGCTAAACGCATGATACACTAACGACTGTTGTAGTTGATGCTTACGCGCATATGATGGCATGGCCTTCCCTCCTTCTACTATAACTGACGTAGGAGATAGAAGAATCTAACCATATTATTTAGGAAGGGGAATATTTCTTACAGATCTGATTGGGGAAGATGAGGTTACGTAAACTGTCTACAAGAGGATTTTTAGGAATCTACGGGAGCCGGCTTTTAGGATGCCGGGTGCAAGCGGGATAAAATCATCTTTTTGGACTTTTACATTGTTAAAACTGACTGCCCCCTGCTGGATAAGCCTGCGTGCTTCATTACCGCTGGCGGCTAAATTACTTTCAGTAAGGATAGCCAGAATGGTTTTTTTGCCGTCAGTTTTGAATTTAGGCATATCCCGGGGGATTTCTTTTTGGGAAAAAACGCGGGTAAACTCTTTTGCTTCTTTTTCCGCTGCTCCAGCAGAGTGATATTGAGTAATAATAATTTTGGCGAGCTTTACCTTTGCCTCTTTGGGATGCATCTGCTTAACTTTAGCTAAATCTTCATCAGTTAGTAATTCATAATATTTAAGCATCAGCTCATCGGAGATGGACATAATTTTACCGAACATCTCTTTTGAGGATTCATTTATCCCAATATAATTACCATAAGATTTACTCATCTTGGCTATGCCATCGGTGCCTTCTAATAATGGCATAGTTAAAACTACTTGCTGGGGCTGGTTGAAATCTTTTTGAAATTCTCTGCCCACCAGCAAGTTAAATATCTGATCTGTGCCGCCAATTTCTACATCCGCCCCAAGCATCACTGAATCATACCCTTGCATTAAAGGATAAAGAAACTCAAGAATAGAAATATTTTCACCATTAACATAGCGCTTTTTAAAATCATCGCGGGTTAACATCTGGGAAACCGAAGCATGAGTAGTCAATTGCAGCATCGCGGCTCCTGACATTTTTTCAAACCACTTACTGTTAAAAACTATTTTCAATTTATTTATATCTAGAATTTTAATTACTTGTTTTTTATAAGTTTGGGCATTTTTATTAACTTGTTTCTTAGAAAGCTGTTTTCTGATTTCAGATCTGCCCGAAGGATCCCCGATCCGGCCGGTAAAATCACCAATCAGAAAGTAAACTTCATGGCCCAGGTCCTGAAACTGGCGTAGTTTTCTTAAAAGCACAGTATGGCCCAAATGCAAATCCGGGGCAGTCGGGTCAAAACCTGCTTTAATTTTTAAGGGGCGCTTAGTTTTAATGCTCTGCGCAAGCTTCTTACGAAGCTCATCTTCAGAGATTATCTCTACAGCGCCACGCTTAATAATATCTAATTGCTTTTCGATATCCATAGTTATCCACAACCGTAGGGGAGGTTTAAACCTCCCCTACGGCTATATCTATTACAAAAATTCCAAAAAAACAGAACCGTCCCCTTTATTTACTTAAAGCCTTGCTGTTAAGCCGATTTTAGCCTGCTCCACATCCACCTTGATTACTTTTACCTTTATTTTATCTCCGGGTTTCAAATTCGCGACTGTTTCTTTTTCAATCTCGCTGGAGTAAATCAACCCCTCCAGTTCATCATTGATCTTAGCAAACACCCCAAATTCAGTGATGCTAGAGACCTCTACTTCTAATTGCGCATCCAGAGGATAACGCTCGGCAATTTTCGTCCAAGGATTCTCCTGTAATTGCTTTAGCCCTAAAGCAATCCGGCGATTAGTAGCATCAACCGAAAGTATAGCCACATCGATCTTTTGGCCTTTCTTTAAGACATCCTGCGGATGGCCGATTCTTTTCGTCCAGGAGATATCGGACACATGGATCATCCCCTCCAGGTTAGAATCTAACTCCACAAACGCCCCATATTCCGTGAAGCCGCGCACCTTACCGGATACGTTGGAGCCTGCCGGATATTTGCTCTCCGCCTCCAACCAGGGATTCTGCTCTAACTGTTTTAGGCTCAGTGAAATCCTGCGGGAATCTTTTTCCACGCTTAAGATCTGAGTTTCCACCATATCTCCGACGGCAAACATCTCACCCGGATTATTCACGCGCTTGGTCCAGGAAATCTCGGAAACATGAATCAACCCTTCAATGCCTTTTTCCAATTCCACAAAAACTCCGTAAGGCAGGATATTAACCACTTTGCCTTTTACTTTTGCGCCGATAGAAAACTTTTCTCCAATATCTTTCCAGGGATCAGATAGCCTCTGCTTTAGGCCTAAAGAAACTTTACCTGAGGCCTGATCAAGATTTAAAATCATCACTTCAATTTTATCTCCGATGGCCACAATTTCAGATGGATGGCTGATCTTGGACCAGGACATATCCGTAATATGCAGCAGGCCGTCCACTCCGCCTAAATCAATAAAGGCGCCAAAATCCGTGATGGCTTTGACTAACCCCGGATAAATACCGCCAATTTTCAACTCACCCCAGATCCTACCCTTAGCGACATCCCTGTCCGCTTGCACTGCTTCCCGGCGGCTGACAATGATACTGCGCCGTAAATTATTCACCTTAACAATTTTAAACTTAAATATCTTATACAAGATATCTTTGTCGGCAATGTTCCGGAAAGAGGAAAGTGAGCTGGGTAAAAACCCTTCAATTCCCATGATATCTACCAGGAATCCGCCTTTGACTTTCTTTACCGGTTTACCTTCTACCAGCGTTCCGTCATTGGATAACTTAACGATTTTGTCCCAACCTGCCATGCGCATGGCTTTTTCACGCGACAAGGTCATCACCCCGGCGTCATTTTCCATGGTCTCCAGCAAAAATTCCATCTCGCGGCCAATCTCTAAATCCCCGGAGCTGAATTCAGTAATCGGGACAATACCCTCAGATTTAAAACCCACATCCACCAAAACTTCCTTGCTCTTAATTGCTACGATTTTACCGCTGACTACCTGGCCTTCTTTTAAAACTTTGATACTTTGATTATACAATAGTTCTAATTCTGCTCTCGTATCTGACATTTTTCAATTACTCCTTTTCTTTTTCAGTTAGTAGGAGAGGTTTAAACCTCCATTACTATTGTTAATAACTTAACTAAATTGGTTTATTTTAATTGTTAAACAAAACACAGCCAAAATCATAGGTGAAACTCCATGATTTCAGCTCCCCCTTTCTTCGCGAATTTGTTCGTAGTATAAACCTGTCGATTTTATACTCCATCCTTTAAAATGATTTCTTTGGCTAAGGCCAACAGCTTCTTTGCCTGGGCCAAACTTTTTGCTTCCGCGTAGGTACGCATAATCGGCTCGGTTCCCGAACCCCTGAACATTAACCAACTCTCATCCTCACAGATAAGCTTTATCCCGTCGTAATCTTTAATCTCGATAACTTTATTCCCTAATAATTCTTTGGGCAGATTTTCCTTCTTGGGCTCAACCCGCTTATCCAGGTGAAAATCCTGGCGCACATAATAATATTTGCCGAATTTCTCCTCTGTTTCATTTAAGATCTTTAAAATATTTTTATTGCGATAGGCCATCATTTCAATAAGCAGCAACCCCGCCATTGTTCCGTCACGCTCAGGAATATAACCCTTAACCCCCATGCCCCCGGCTTCTTCTCCTCCGGCGACAATATCTTCAGTCTCCATAAGATTGGAAATGTACTTAAACCCCACCGGGGTCTCATAAAGTTTGATCCCTAAAAATTTTGCGATATTATCCATCATCGTTGAGCCGCAAATAGTTTTAACTAAGCCTCCGCTCCAAAGCCGGTCCTGATTTAAATGCAGCGCGAGCAGCCCCAAGATCTTCTGCGGATGGATAAATACGCCGCCCGGAGCAACCGCGGCAATCCTGTCCGCATCGCCATCCAAGGCAATACCGAGATCAAACTTTTCATTTTTTACGCGCCTTTTTAATTCCGCTAAATTCTCTTCTACCGGCTCAGGCCTGCCTCCGCCAAAAGATGGATTAATGGTATTACGCATAAACTCTACTCTGATGCTCGTGCCTTTAAGCACAGAGGCGATAAAGCTGTCCCCGGAGCCGTACATCGAATCCACCAAAACTTTAAATTTCTTATTCTTGATTTTCTTTAAATCAATATAATTGCGAATAAATTTTATGTAATCCCGGATCAAATCCACTACTTCAATGGATTCCACCGGGGCGGAATCCTGCACCGCAGTGATGGTCAAGAGATCCTCAACTTCCCGGGTTAATTCCTGGCTCGCTCCGCCGCCGGCAGCATTCTTAATCTTAAAACCATTATATTCCGCGGGATTATGCGAAGCAGTAATCATAATCCCCAAATCCAGCTTACGGGATTTAACCGCGTAGCTTAGTGCCGGGGTCGGTATCGGCTGGTCAGAAAGGATCACTTCTAAGCCGTTACTTTTTAAAACAATTGAGGCGGCTTGCGCAAATTTAGCAGACATGAAACGGGTATCATATCCTACCGCCACCTTTTTACCGCTGCCCAAAAAATCCGCCACTGCCTGAGAGAGGATCTTAACATTTTCTAAAGTGTAAGTATCCGCGATAACCGCTCTCCACCCGTCGGTGCCAAATTTAATTTGTGAAACTGCATTATTCATCGTATCTTTCTCCTAGCTTAATAATCCCATAAATCTTTATCTCTTTTTTAAGTAGGGGAGGTTTAAACCTCCCCTACTATCGTGGATAATTTACCTTACCTTAAGCTATCTATCGCTTGTTTAATATTTTTAGCTCCAAATATATATGAACCTGCGATCAAGACATTTGCTCCCGCCTGCTTTACAAGTTTTGCGGTTAGTTCATTGATCCCTCCGTCCACGGCAATATCCTTCGCGAAAATTGCGCGCAGCTGGCTTATTTTTTTTATTGCTCCCGGAATAAAAGCCTGTCCGCCAAAACCGGGATTCACCGACATCACTAAAACAAAATCCACCAGCCTCAAAGCCGGCTTAATTTTAACTAAGGGCGTACCCGGATTTAAAGAGATCCCTAGTTTTACTTTGCTTTTTTTTAATCCTTTGGCGATCGCCTGCAATTCTTTTAAACTAACTGTCTCAATATGCACGGTAATCATGTCGCTGCCGGCACGGACAAAAGCGCCCACGAATTTCGCGGGGTTTTGGATCATTAAATGCACATCCAGCGCTAAAGGGGTACACTTACGCATAAATTTTACGACCACCGGGCCGATAGTAATATTAGGCACGAAATGGCCGTCCATCACATCAACGTGGATTAAGTCCGCGCCTGCCTGCCTGACTTTTTTAAGCTCAAGGCCCAATTTACTAAAATCCGCCGATAATATCGAAGGAGCAATCTTAATTTTCATAATCTTCTTTCTCTTGTAGACAGTTTATGTAACATCTTACAACACAGTTAGTTACAAAACAAATACTTCCTCCCCCTCTTATCAACATTTGTTTCATAACCAGCGTATTATCAAACACTTACATACACTGTCTACCCAATACCTACTTATATAATTTCTTCCTTTTGATGTAGTCAAAAACTTTATCCGTAACTAAATAACCGAAAGATTTATTTTGAGCGACACACTGGCGCACCTCAAAACCTGAAACATCCACTGCCCGAATCGGCAAGGTATGAATATAAGGCGGTATTTGCTCCAGCGGATACCCCGGGCGCGTTGCCGCTACAAATTTAACCATGGCTAATATCTGGCTTAAATCTTTCCATTCATTTAAATACTTAAGCAAGTCTGAGCCAATAATAAAATAAAGCTCATCCTGGCTATATTTAGCTCTAAATTCTTTTAAGGTATCAATGGTATAAGAACGCCCCTGGCGTTTAATTTCGATATCCGAAACTGCAAAAAACTTATTGGAGGCCACCGCTAATTTTAACATCTTTAAGCGGTCTTTGCCCGGAGCAATATTTAAATTATCTTTATGCGGCGGCAAGGCCGCAGGCACAAAAATAATTTTATCCAGCCCTAATTTTTCTCTTACCTCTTCGGCTAAAATTAAATGGCCGATATGCACCGGGTTAAAGGTTCCCCCCAGGATGCCGATCTTCATGACCTGACCTGACCTGAGCCGTAAACCATATATTTATAAGTAGTCAATTCCTCAAGCCCCATCGGGCCGCGGGCGTGCAGTTTATCGGTGGAAATACCGATCTCCGCCCCCATGCCGAATTGATTTCCGTCGGTAAAACGGGTTGAAGCGTTCAGGTAAACGCAAGCTGAATCTATTTGCTTTAAGAATTTACCCGCGGCAAAATTATTATCCGTAACAATACTATCAGAGTGATGCGAACCGTACTCATTGATATGCGCGATTGCCGCGTCTAAATCCTCCACCACCTTTACCGACAAAATTAAATCTGAATATTCCGTGCGGTAATCTTTCGCCGTAGCCCGCTTGGCCCAGCTGGCGATCTTCCGGGTAAGAGCACATCCGCGAATTTCAACTTTTGACTCTTTAAACTTTTTAAGCATTCCGGGCAGGAACCTAGCGGCAACATCACTATGCACCAGCATGCTTTCCATGGCATTGCAAACTCCCGGACGCTGACACTTGGCATTAAAACAAATATTCTGAGCCATATTTAAATCTGCATTTTCATCCACATAAATATGGCAGATTCCTTTATAATGCTTAATCACCGGTATAGCGGAAACCCTCACCACCTTTTTAATCAACTCTTCACCGCCGCGAGGGATGACCAGGTCAATGTAATTATTTAACTTAAGTAAATAATCTACCGCCTGGCGATTGGCGGTAGGAATCAGGTTAATTGTGCCCTCGGCCAGGTGGTGTTTTTGCAATACCTGCCTCAACACATCAAAAATCGCCAGGTTAGAATTTAAAGCCTGGCTTCCGCCGCGTAAAATTAAGCTATTGCCGGATTTAAAACCCAGCCCGATACAATCCGAGGTGACATTAGGCCGGGATTCATAAATGATCGCAATCACGCCGATCGGCGTACGTACCTTCTGAATACTCAAACCACTGACAGTATTCCAAGCGCGAATAACCTCACCCACGGGATCTTTAAGCTTAGCGATAGCCAGCAAAGAATCTGCCATCTGTTTAATTCTGGCCTCATTCAAACTAAGCCGGTCAATAAAAGCCTTATTCTTGCCATGAGATTTAGAGATATCTTTCTGATTAGCTTTCAGGATAATCGCTTGATTGCTTAGCAAAGCAATTGCCATATCCTTAAGCACTGCGTTCTTAACAACCGAAGACAAAGTAGACAAGGAACCACAAGCAATTTTAGCTTTCCGGGCAACTTCAGTTATTTCTGTTTTTAAATTTTTTTTCATTTTCTTAGTTGAAAACTTATCGATAATAGTAGGGTGGGTTTAAACCCACCCTACTATTATCGATAAGTGGGTTTAAACCCACCCTACTATGAATCAGCTTTTAATTTTTTTTAATGGTAAAAATATTGTGCCCTGACAAAAAGGATTATGGGTTAGCTGGCTAATAATTCTCTTCCTATGTCCACGGGCAATTACGCAAGGAATTCCTCCCTCAACCGCAATGCGCGCTGCCTCTAATTTTGTAACCATGCCGCCAACACAAGTTTTTTTGTTCGTCGGGCAAGCTAAAGTTTTTATTCCCGCGGTTATTTTATCAACCTGACGGATAATTTTATTATTTTTATCCAGTAGGCCTTCCACGTCAGAAAGAATAATTAAAAGATCCGCTCCCACCAATATGGAAACTAAAGCGCTCAGGCGGTCATTATCGCCAAACTTAATTTCTTCCGTGGCCACTGTATCATTTTCATTTATAATCGGCACACAGTTAAGCTTGATTAAAGTATCCAGGGTATGTTTGGCATTTGCATAGCGGGCCCCAAGAAAATCATCCCAAGTTAAAAGTAACTGGGCGCAATTATACCCATATTTCTTAAACGCCAGTTTGTAAACATACATCAGCTCATGCTGGCCAATTGCCGCGGCTGCCTGTAGGCCCCGCAGTTCTTTCGGGCGGTTGGCGAGCTTTAAAATTGACATCCCCAGGGCGATTGCTCCGGAGGAAACCACCACCACCTCTTTACCCTGCTTAATCAAATCAGAGACCTGCTTGGCAATATTACTAATTAAGGCAGTATCCAGCTTACGATTGTCTCTGGCAAATAGGCTGGAGCCAATCTTCACTACCACTCTTTTATATTTTCTTGGCGATGGCATCCACTAACTCCTCTAATCCCTGCTTGTTTAACGCCGATATCGGGTAAACCGTTTTCTTAATTAATTTTTTAAACCGCTTCAAATTTTCTGCCGCGGCGTCCAGGTCCATTTTATTGGCGCAAATAACCTGAGGCTTTTTATAAACTACTTTGCTGTAATTCTTCAATTCCAAATTAATGTTTTTATAATCCTCTACCGGGTCCCTGCCTTCAAATCCCGCCATATCCACCAGATGAATTAAAACCTTGGTGCGTTCAATATGCTTTAGAAATTGATCGCCTAAGCCCCGGCCAACGGATGCCCCCGGAATTAAGCCGGGAATATCGGCAACCACAAATTTTCGATGGCTGCCCTGGGCCACCCCTAAAATCGGCCCGGTAGTGGTAAAAGGATAGGCAGCAATCTTAGGATGCGCGTTAGAAATCACAGAGATCAAGGTAGATTTACCGGCATTCGGAAATCCCACCACTCCCACATCCGCCAGAAGCTTTAAATCCAGCACAATTATTTTTTCTTCACCCGCCTCACCCGGAGTGGCTTCTTTGCGATGCCAGTTACCTACACCGCCTTTACCGGCGCGCGCCACGATTACCTGATCACCGTCAACATCCAGATCGCGTAAAATAGAGCCGGTGGCAAAATCTTTAATCGTAGTGCCCAAAGGAACACGGATAATTACATCCTCAGAACCTTTACCTTTTTTATGGTTACTTGAGCCATGTCCGCCATGCGCGCCAAAAAAATGACGGTGGTGCTGAAAATCTAAAAGGGTAAGCAGATTACGATCCGCGCGAATAATAATATCCGCTCCTTTTCCCCCGTCTCCGCCATCCGGAATACCCTGACGTTGATACTTATCCCGGTGCAGGCTTTGACACCCCTTACCGCCAGAGCCTGCGCGGACATTAATTTTAGCCCCGTCGATAAACACTTTTTTATTAGCTTAAAACAATGGACTTAATCTTCAACTCAGTAAGCTGAGCGCGATGGCCTTTTTCCCAGTGTGAATTCTTACGCCTGCGGTGCTTATAAGCAGTGGTTTTCTCACCCATCATCTGCTTGACTACTACTGCTTCAACCTTAGCACCGGAAACATAAGGCTGGCCAATCTCTACTTTTTTACCATCAGAGACTAAAAGAACTTTATCAATACTGATATTATCACCTTTAACCACTACCTGTTTATTCACTTCAATAATATCATCCTTAGTTACACTGTACTGTTTTGACCCAACTTCAATTATGGCATACATTTGACTATCCTCCTTAAAAAAGTGAATAATTAGTTAACTTGCAAAACAACGGGGACGGTTCTATTTTTCAATAAAATCAGGCGCCGGAAAAACAGAACCGTCCCCAGATTTATTATTATATACCCGCTAAATTAGAGGGTCAAGCTAAAAATTAGCTTTGTCATCTCCAAATTAAAAGTGCACTGTTTTTAAAGGGAGTTACAATTTAAAAGTGCACTGTTTTTTGTGCCATACTTGTAAGAAAAAGGAGGTTTACAAGTATGGCACAATTACACAAAAGATTTACCGATCAACAGGT
>JAUYBI010000069.1 GCA_030693145.1 Candidatus Omnitrophota bacterium | reverse complement strand
TGCTCTTAACCCGCTCATTTCTTCACCTTATCTTGTAGCGGAGGTTTAAACCTCCGCTACTACTAAACAAACTATAGTTTAAACCTCCGCTACTACTAAACAAACTATGGTTTAAACCTCCGCTACTACTAAACAAACTATAGCACACATCCATCCCCAGCCGCAATAGCCAAACTACTCGTTTTCACTGCGCGAATTACTCTATTTCTTAGGAAAGGAACCCTTGACAAATATCTGTTCCTATGGTAAATTTTATCTTGAGGTGATAATATGCCAGAACATTTAATCCCCATTTCGATTGAGCCATTAGAGGAAGGTGGATATTTAGCTACCAGTTCTGTGTTGCAGGGATTAGTTGCCCAAGGCAGGACTATCGCGGAAGTCATAGAAATAGCCGAAGACGTAGCGCGTAAAATAGTCGAATCCTGCATTGAACATGGCGACCCCATAGCCAAAGTAATTATTTCAGAGCCCTCCCCCCATAAAAAATTTGACCTAAAAATTCCTGTGCCTATTGAAGTATGACTTCCCTTCCTGCTCTGAAGCCGGGCGAAGTTATTCATAAACTTAGAAAAGCGGGTTTTGTTTTTGACCGCCACGCTAAAGGAAGCCACGAAATCTGGTATAACCCCCAAACTCACCGGCGCACCGTTATCCCTAATCATCCGGGAAGAGATATTCCTAAAGGAACCCTGCGCGCTATTGTTGAACAAGCCGGCCTGCGCGTTGAAGAATTTGTAGGCCTTTAATAGGGACAGCGGCCATTTTTTCAAGAACATCCGAAACAGTTTCCGAGCCAATCGGGAAACGGGGTTATTCATTTTTCCCCCTCGGCGCTATTTCCTGCACGCTCTTAACCTCAATGCTGGGAATCAATTTTTTTTCAAATACTATTCTCGCCTTTAATAAGCCCTTGATTGCGGCTTGCTTACCCGCTAATTTTTTTAACTGGCCGGAAAGTTCGCCGCTAAGAATATACAAACGCGCATCTTCTAATTTTAAGGCAAAATACTCCTGCTCGGCCGGGCTGGACTTAAGGATAACCACCTCACCGCTTGCCTCAACCCAGAGTTTTCCTTCTTTGGGGATAAACTCAATCCCCGCGCTGGCCAGGTTAAAACCAAGCAATACTCCGATTAAAATAATGGCGGCAATCCTCATGTTTTTATCTCCTTTTCAATATGCACATTCACCTTCGGCTCAACTTCCACATACGGCCTGACCCTGACCCAGTCAAAATATGCGCTGCCGGCACTAAACGGGCCGGCATCTGCTTTCAAACCAATATAACCTTCGCTAAAATTTCCCACATCCAAAAATTTTATCTCCGCTTGTTTTTCCTGCCGGTTTCCGCTGTATCTTTCAAAAAGAATACCCGTGGAATTAATCGTTGCTTGATAGATATAATCGGTAAGCGGTTTTATCGGGCTGCTAATATTGAACTTGGCGATGTTATTGATCGCGATGGTATGTTCTGCCCCCGGATAATTCGAAGAATAAACTATTTGCTCATAAGGAGATAACCCCTGGCCGGAAACTTTTGTGCGCACAACTACCTGAATTCCCGCGTTCTCTTCTGCCTTGGCTTTAAACTCCAGGATGCCCTCCTGGGTTTTAAAATTTCGCGTTACCACTAAACAATCTTTAAGTTGCAAATATCCGTCTTTAATGCTGTATTCTTTTTTAAGACCGGGAATTATTTCCCATTTTTCCGCGTTTAAAGAGGTATCGTTTCCCGCGTCTTGCGGGATCCCGCTTTGGCGGGAAAAATCCTCAAAAAACGGGAAAACTTTATTGGCATCATTATAAACCGAGGGACCGTTTCTATTTTTTCCAGAAGCTTCGGAAGAAAAAATAGAAACGGTCCCTGGATTATAGTAAACATAAATTTTTGTTCCTTCTTTGGGGATTTGGGGAACCTTCACGTAGAAAATAGCGCTGTCATTCTGAGCCGAAGGCGAAGAATCTAAATAATAATAAAGCGGAGTTTGGCCGTCAGCGGAGGTGAAATAAATATTATTCAAGTAGGGGAGGTTTAAACCTCCCCTACTTGAATCTACTTGCAGGGGATAATTAAATACTTCCCGGCTGCCTCCGGAAATATAAATTTCCCGGTGATTTTTATAATTTGCTAAATCCGGATTGCGGTATAATTTTGATACCCCCGATGAATCCGTGTAACCAATAGTTAATTTTTTTAAACTACTGTCCGGGCCGATAGTCGCCCTAAGGCGCAGCTGGTTGCCCGGAATAAATTCATTAACAAGCGGTGAACTATTGATTATTTTTGTATAAGCTATACCGCCATTGGCGCTGGCTTCTAAACTCACTTGGCCAACAAATTCAGCGGAAACAGAAATGGTTTTGATTATCCCTGTGGCAAAAATCGGCTCTGGTTCTACCGTGGCCGGGCCGGCCAAATTATATTCCAGGACCAAAGGCGCCTGCTCTAAAACCTGATTAGCCTGCGCCTGACAAGTTAACCCCGCGCCTAAAACCCCCAGAATTATGCCCACAGTATATTTATTCATTCCATCCTCTTCGGTAACTTGCTCGTAGCGGAGGTTTAAACCTCCGCTACTTATTCTATCTATAGATAATATACTATTTATCATCGCTTCTTTCAATGGGTAAACTACTCGTTTTCATTGCGCATTCTACTCTATTTTTTAGTAGTGGGGGTTTAAACCCCCACTACTGTTACCCTTTTCTACTCTATCTTTAGTAGGGGAGGTTTAAACCTCCCCTACTCTCGCCATGACTACACCTCCATGACAAATCCACATTGGACATTCCCAAATGGACATTTCAAATTGGACATTTTTAATCTTAAACATGGCATCTCCTTACCGCTAACCTCTTGGTAATACCACTAAAATTTCTTTTTTAAATTTCCTAAAATCCTTTAATTTTGTCTTTATTGCTTTAAATACAAGCTCATCATCCACAGCCGCATATTCGTGCACCAAAATATTCCTAAAACCTTTCATTTCTCTTAAGGTTACCGTCATCTCTTTAGACAGCAGTTTTTTCTTTCGCATTTTATCAAAGAGATCATTCTCTTCGGCAGGCAGCCCTAACCTCAGGCCTGAAACAAACAATTTGCAAATATCGATTACGGCTTCGATAGAAAGCTGCAATAACCTCTCGCAGCTGCGTTTTTTTTCGATTTCCTGATATTCTTTAAATTTCAATTTTGCCGGGGCAATCTGATCAAGTTCATCAAGATAACCATCAAGCTCATCAATTTTTGCCAAAATCCTATTCCTATCTAACATTTTCTACCTCCATCAAATAATCACGGTAAATATCTTTATAATCTTCAAATTCCGTAATCGTGTTAAAAACACTTTGATACAACTCATCTTCATTCGCGCAAAAAAGTTTTTTTCCATCCTTTATCACCCTCATTTTAATATAAAGAGGTAACTGTTGAAAGATCTGCACATCTAAATCAAATACTTTAAGGTATTCAAGCCTTTTCTCAGAAAGGCCTAAAGAAGAATACCTGCCTGGTTTCAATATTAAACAAATATCTATGTCGCTTGACTTATGTTCTTCCCTCCGCGCCGCGCTGCCAAATAGGAATACCGCTAGAATTTCATTATCCTGCCGTGCTATTCTTAAAATTTTATCTATCTTCTTAAGCATCGAAAAATTTATTCTCCAATGAATATTTAATCAGGTCGCTTGTCTTATGTAAGTTAAGTTTCTTGAGTATGCTGTTTTTATAGTTTTCCACTGTCCTGCGGCTGACAAATAAAATATCGGCAATCTCCTTGGCGGTTTTGCCTTCCACCACCAGGCGTAAACAATCGCTTTCCCGCTCGTTCAAAATTGCCGCGGCCCCGGTTTTATTCTTCGGCTCTTTCACCGAATCCGCCAGATATTCTGAAATTGCCTCCCCCAGATAAACTTTACCCGCGGTAACCCGGCTTAAAGCTAAAATTAACTCTTCCGCCACATTATCTTTATTTAAATAACCGCTGACTCCCTGGCGCAAAGCTTTTAAAACATAAGCTCCTAATTTATGCACGGAAATAATGATAATTTTTGTTTGCGGCGATACTCGTTTGACCCTGGCAATAATCTCTAGGCCCCCAATCTTGGGCATGGAAATATCCAGTAACATAATATCCGGCTTAAAATCTTCCGCGGCTTTTAAAGCTGCTTCTCCATCCGCTGCCTCAGCGCAGACTTCATACTGCGTATGTTTTTCCAAAACGCTTTTTATGCCCGCGCGGATAATATCATGATCATCAACAATCGCGATTTTTATGGCCATATTATCGGAAGTGTTACGCTAACACTCATCCCTTTTCCGCGGGATGAATTTATTTGCATTGACCCGTCCAGCACTTCCACCCTTTCTTTTAAGCCGGTTAAACCCAGCTTTAACTTATCTTCTTTACGCCTTAAAAATTTCTGCGCGTCCTTTTGGTAATCAAACCCTTGCCCGTCATCGCGATAAAATAATTCCAGAGAATTTGGATTTTTATTAATCCGGAGTTCCACGTTTTTAGCCTGGGCATGCTTGATCATATTCGTCAGCAGTTCCTGCACGATGCGATAAATCAACAAGCTGTACTCCGGAGCCAGGTCCAGCCGGCTCTCGGGCTTTTGAAAAATATATTCCATGCCGCCTAAATGCTTGGATTCTAAAAGCAGCGACTCTATGCTCTCCAATAATCCCACTTCATCTAAATCCGGCGGCCTAAGTAAAAGGGCGATGTTGTGGCTTTTCTCAATTAAGCCTGAGGCGATCTTCCGGCATTCCTCTACTTTTGATTTTAAGGCGGCGGCTTCCTCTGGTAATCCTTGAGCAATAAGGCCAAGGTAAATTTTTAGCGCGCTTAAGTCCTGACCCATCTCATCATGCACGGCATTAGATAAATGCTTCCGTTCATCCTCCTCCAGGTTAAGCATCCGGTTAAACATATCCTGCCGGTAAAGCCGCTCTTTAATTCTGCGCCGGTAAACCGCCAAGGCAATTAAAGTTCCCGCGGCTAGCGCCGTAACTAAACTCACCACTAAGAAAAAAATTGAGCGCTCTTTATCCGCTCTGGCTAAAGCCATCTGCCGCTGGACTTCTTCCAAATTAGATTTACCCAAAGAATTATCCAGAAATTCATCTATTCTATAAATACGATTCTCGAAACTCATCAGCCGGCTGCTGGTCGCCTCGCTGATTTGCGTGGACTCCTCTTGATTCGCTAATTGCACAATTTTTTTACCCAACGCGAAAACTTCATCAAAGGAAGCCATAACTTGATTTGCCCACTCTTTCTGCTGGCCTAAATACGCGTTTTGGCGGTAAATTTCAAGCTGTTTTTTAAAACTCTCTCCCGCCGCGAAAATTTTATCCACGTTTGCCGCTATCGGCACGGCGCCCAAATACCGGGAAGAGCGCCAAAAAATATAGTTGCGGATACCCATAGCGTAAATCGCGTTACTTATACGCATCTCCAGCACCGCGCTCTGCCGCTTGAGATTATACCTGCCCAGATTTTCAATCTTACGGCTTAATCCATGAATCTGGGCTATGCCAAACAGGCCGATTAATAAGGTAAGCAGGATTAAAAACGCAAAGGCCAGCAGTAATTTCTTCTCTTTAAAATTTATGTTCATTTCGCCCCTAACAGTAGGGGAGGTTTAAACCTCCCCTACATTACTGTTCCAGCTCTTTGATCCGCTGTAAAAAAATAGAAACGTTCCCTAGTTTTCGCCCCTAACAGTAGGGGAGGTTTAAACCTCCCCATCATTACTGTTCCAGCTCTTTGATCCGCTGCAATGCCTGCTTGGTCCAGGTATCATCCGGATTACCATAATAAACGCGTTTGCGCCAATACTCCAAAGCCTTAACAAAATCTTTCTGATCCTCATTGAATAATGCCAAATTCGCATAGGCCGGGCTAAAATTCGGGTCAACCGTAATTGCCTTAAGATACATTGCTTCGGCCTTCTTAAATTTAAGCTCTTGCTCATAAATTATCCCTAAACTATTATAGGCCGCGGCATATTTATGATCTAACTGCGCAGCCTTGTTAAAATTCCTAATTGCCTCTTCTACATCCGAGCCTGCCTGAGCCCGCAGTCCTTTTTTATAATAATCTTTAGCGGTTTCTTTTAACGGCGCGCGAGGAATTTTTTCTCCTGCCACCGGTGGTGCCACCGGATTAACCAATTTCGCTTCCGGATTCTTTAATTCCTTTTCCTGATCGGGATTTTCTTCAAGCCCCTGGATAACGTTAATTAAAGTATTATCGATTTTCTGGTCTCTGGATACTTTGGCCTGTAAATTTTCCGGCAAATGCTCCAGGGGAACAATCTTGCTGATTTCGGCTCCGCGTAAACCCGCATCCCCGCTCGATAAATGCGGAGTAAGAAAAATAATTACTTCCGTTCTCTTTTTCTCATGCGTACGGTTAGAAAAAAATACGCCTAAAATTGGAATTTTCGCTAACACCGGCCAGCCTTTAATCGTCTCTATATCTTCGACCCGGGTCATTCCGGCAATCATAATCATTGAGCCGTCTTTAATTTTTACCACGGTCTCAGACTGCGCCGTCTGCACGATAGGAATCCGGCTGCCGATAGCCGTGGTAATCGTTTCTTTAACTGAACTGACCTCCGGCTTAAGTTTCATCGTAATAAAACCATCGGCGCCGATCCGGGGAACAATTTTTAATTTTACGCCAACATCAATAAACTCAACCGATTCAGAAGTGACTAAAGTCGAGGTTGCCTGGCTTTGCGTCTGGGTAATATAGGCCTCGCGCACGCCCACCATCACATTGGCCTCTTCATTATTCACTACCGCGATTCTTGGCTGGGAGATAATATTCGTCTTGCCATAAGTATTTAAAAAATTTAAAATTCCTTGATAATGATTCCTGTCCAGAGTCCCCACGGAAATTTTTTGATAGGCAGCAAGCGTGGCGGGAAAATATCCGGCAAAGGTCAACCCATCCATTGCCGCCGAAGAAAAAACCTTTTGCCAGTCAATACCCCGTTCAAATTTATCACTTAAGGTCAACTCCACAATATCCGCTTCCACATAAACCTGCCGCGACTGCTCATCCAGCTCCCGGACAACCATATTCATTCTCTGCATCTTCTGCGGTAAATCCGAGATGATCGCTTTTTGGCTGCGCTCATCAATAATTACCTCGCCGGTTCCCGGTGTAATTGCCGCGGTCAACTGCGCTTTGGCGTCGGCTGCCTTAATATAATTTAAGTCATAAACCGTCGTCGTTAACGGCCGGTCTAAATCCTGGATCGTCTTGGTTAATAACTCCAGCTTCTCCGGAATATCAATTAATATTATTGTGCCGGTGGATTCATCAACCACGATTTTTCCCACATCGGATTTTAATTGGCCTAAAGCCGTGAAAATTACCGAGGGCTTAGCATAAGTTAACTTCACTGTCTGGATTTTTCTTGGATCGACATAGCCCCGGCCAAAAATTTTACGGTATTCTGCTTCACTCATCACATAATAAACATTGCCTTTGCGATTTAAAGCCAGCCCCTGGGTTAAGAGAATAATATCCAGCACATCATTAAAAGCGACATTACTCAAATATACGGTAATCCTGCCGGCGACCTCTTTACTGGGAACAATCGTCTTACCGGTTTTCAAAGAAATAATCCGCAGCAACTCTACGATATCGACATTTTTTAAATCTAAGGAGATCTTATCACTGGCGGTTTCCGGCAGCCCCGGCTGATTTTCCTGCGCGCAATATACATTAAGCGGGCTAATTAAAAATATCGCGGCTAAAAGGAAATAGTAGGGGAGGTTTAAACCTCCCCTACAAATAAAGGGACAAATAAAGGGACCGTTTCTATTATTTACTTTCATTACTTACCTTTCGGCCAACATTACTGGTTCCGGTTATAATGGTCGGGGTAATAAATATAACTAATTCCGTTCTTTTGTTTTCTTTAGTTTTACTGCCAAACAAGTGCCCTAAAACCGGCATGCGCGATAACTTCGGCAGTCCGCTAATGTCATCAATATTTTCTTGCCTTAATAAACCGGCAATGATCAAAGTGCTGCCATCTTTCACTTTGACTACCGTCTCCGATTGGGAAGTCTGCACAATCGGGATCTCTGTGCCGGCGGTGGTGGTCAAAGTACGCGTTACCGAGCTAACCTCCGGCTTGATTCTCATCGTAATAAAGCCATCCGCGCCGATTGTCGGCACGACCACCAGTTTCAAACCCACATCGATAAATTGCACGCTTTCCGCGGTAACCGTACCCTGGGTATTCTGGCTCTGGCTAGAGGTAACATAGGCTTCCCGGGTACCGACTAAAATTTTAGCCTCCTCTTTATTTACCGCTACAATTCTTGGGCGGGTAAGCACTTTCGTATTCCCATATTCACTTAACATATTGAGAACCAGGTTATAACCGTCGCTGGCGAGTGTCCCCACGCTGATTTTTCCATATCTGGAGAGCGCCGGAGTTACCGGAAATTTTGCCACCAGGTCCAAATTATCCATATTCACGGATTTAAAGATTTTATCCCATTCAATCCCTCTTTGGAATTTGTCACTAATCGTCACCTCTAAAATTTCACCGGTAATTAATACCTGCCGGCTTTGCTCATCAAGCTCCTCCATCAATTTCCTGATGCGCACCAGGCGTTGGGGCAAATCAGAAACTACTACTTTTAAACTACGCTCATCTAAAATAATCTGGCCGACTCCCGGAGTAATTAAATCATTTAAGAAACTTTTAATATCCGCGAACCGGGCATAATTGATATCAAAAACTACCGTTTCTAAAGGCCGGTCTAATTCTTTAATCGCCCCGGCAATTACCTCAACCGATTGCGGCGTATCGCTGATAATAATTGTCCCGGTGGATTCATCGAAAATTATTTTACCGATCTCCGATTTCAGGGAATTGATAACATTCAAGACATTGGCCGGCTTGGCATAAGCTAATTTAAAAGTCCGCATTTCTCTATTTTCAGAATATTTTTTCCCGTAAAGTTTCTCATATTCAGCCGCGGTCATTACCTTCACCACATTGCCTTTACGTTCATACGCCAAATTCTGCATGGTTATAATTACATCCAGGGCATCTGTAAAGCTTAAATTATCCATAAATACGCTTATCCGGCCTTTAATTTCCGGGGAAGTAACAATGGTCACTCCGCTTTTTGTCGAGAGCAATTTAAAAAGTTCAATGATATCTACCCCTTTGAGATCCAAAGAAATTTTATCACTAAATTCCCTACTCTTGGATTCAACGGGTAAAGCTTCCGGCGCTAAACTTGCCTGCGGTAAATTTTGCGCAAAAGATGATTTTGTCATTAACAACATAATTAACACTCCCAGAACAACGCGCGGGCCCTCGTGGGGGAGGTTTAAACCTCCCCTACGATTATTCAGAGAACTATCACGCGTTCTTTTCATCTTAGTTCGTATTCCCGAGCACCCGAACCGGAGTTAACTTCTAAAATTGCGGAATTGCGCGAAATCTCTTTAATTTTGAATTTCTCGTTAAGAGATTCTCCTTTTTTAAAAGTGTAGGTCCGGGAGTCTTTGACATTTTCAATCATCACTTCCGGATTCTGCGACCAGATAATCCCGACCAACTTAAAATCTTTAAGCTCTTCCAAAACATTTACGTTTTCTTGCGCGGTAACGCCCCCCTCCTTAACATCCGCCGGCAGAAAAAAATTCCTCCTCAGCTTCTCTCTGCTAATATTTTTTCGGATCAATCCCTGCGCCTCACCCGCGGAGATAAACTTTACTACTGCCGCCGAATCCGCCGGATTAAAATACGCGGCGTTAGATTTAGAGATTACCGGGGCGCTAAAAAAAGTATAAATAAAAATTAAAGTTAAAAAAATTCCCAGGCCGATTAAGCCGGTATTTATTTTAGCCAGGTTAAACTTTAAATCTATAAAAACATTCTTTAAGCCGCCAAAATTAAATTTAAAAGCCGCCGCCGGCTGGCCAAACTGTTTCCTCGCCCCGTTTACCTGGGTTTTGCGGGAATCATTTGCGCCTTCGATAATCTTCAGTAATCTTTCATCCGAAGTTTGCTTATCCATAATTAAACCACGCTGCGGGCAATTAAATCCCGGATCAATACTCCATCAACCACTGTTTTATTGCTTGTCACCAGGTTCCTTAAAGCATTATGGCAAATTAGGTTAATCTTGCGGGGATAGCCCTGGCTGTAACGCTGGATTTCGCTAACTGCTTCATTAGTAAAGAGTAGCAGCTCTGTGTTAAAACCGGAATGGTGCAAACGAAAATTAATCAGCTCCCTGGTCTCCGGCTCATCCAAAGGATTAATCACATATTTA
>JAUYBI010000062.1 GCA_030693145.1 Candidatus Omnitrophota bacterium | reverse complement strand
TTATACCACTGGCGGATTATCAGAAGTAAGATTCTGGCATAAAGACAGGCTTTTGGACATCCAAAAGGTTAAAACAGAACTACTAAAGATAGTGCACTTTTAATTTATAAATAGTGCACTTTTAAAAAATCGGTAACAGTTTTTTTTATGCAGGATATTATCCGGAATGCCGATTTTTCCCAAATCATGAAGTATGGCAGCGTGCTCCAGGTTGGCAATGCCGGATTCAGAAAGTTTAAGTGTTTTCCCGATTCCCACCGCGATAGAAACCATGTTTTCAGCGTGTTCTCCCGTATAATAATCTTTCGCTTCTATTGTCTTGGCGAACGCGTAAATTGATTCCAACAGGGTTTGCGTAACCCGATGTTCCATCTTAAACAGTTTTTGTTTCAGCTTATGGATATTTTCTTCTCCCCCCTGTTTCAGCATAGCCGTAATGTCTTTTTTGTTTAAATTCTTAAACAGGGAAAGCTTGTTGCCGCCTAATTCTTTGGCATCGCGCAGGGCCTGGTCTACGGCATCCAGGAAGCCGGATTCCGTATTTACGCTGTCTTCCGGAAAACTACATATTCCGATGCTTACTTTAAGTTTTATTTTATTGGCTTTTGGGTCAAATATATGTTCCGTTAAGGTATTCAGTAAACGCGAACCAAACATAATCGCGCCTTCTTTGTTAGTATCCGGCAAGAGAATTAAAAATTCTTCCCCTCCATACCGGACTACCACGTCAATGCCCCTGGCGGCAGTGGTTAAAATTTGACTGATTTCTTTGAGGATTAAATCGCCGTATTGATGGCCGTAGATATCATTAATCGATTTAAAATAATCAATATCTAACATGAGTACGGATAAGGGTAGGATGTATCTTTTTGCCCTTTTGAATTCAGAGGATAACCGTTCCCTTAAATATCTATAATTATGCAGGCCGGTAAGCGGGTCTTTTAAGCTTAATTCTTTAAGCCTGCCCAATAAAACTTTGTTCTCCAAAGAAAGCTCCTGCATTTTAAGGGCTTTTTTAATCGTTAACCTCAGTTCATCAATATTCAGCGGCTTTTGAAAATAGGCGAAAGCTCCTTCATTGATGGCAGAAATAGTGTTTTCGACAGAGGCGTATCCGGTGAAGACAATGATTAATATTTCTTCATTAATCTTTTTCTTCTCTTTGAGCAATTCCAAACCCGAACCGTCGGGAAGCTTAAGGTCAACCAGTAAGATATTGTAAAATTTTTTTACCAGCATCTCTTTAGCCGCGGCTAAAGTTCCGGCGCAGGTTATTTTATAGCGGTCTTCGCTTAATATATCGCGCAGGTTCTGGCGTGTTTTTAGATCATCATCGGTGATAAGTATTTGAATATCTTTATTCATTTTTTCCTTTAGTTGAGAGCAAGTTAACCGGTATTTTAATAGCTACGGCTGTTCCTTGGCCGTAGGCGCTGATAATCTCCATCTGCCCGCCATGCGCTTCTATAGCCGCTTTAGATGTCGACAGGCCTAACCCCATTCCGCTGGATTTAGTAGAAAAAAATGGCTCAAAGATCTTTGCCTTATTTTCTTCCTTTATCCCGGGCCCGGTATCCTGAAAAATAACAGTAGTGAATTTTTCACCCCTAGACGCCGTGATGGATAATTTCCCTTTGTTTTTCATCGCCTCCAGCGCGTTAATAATTATATTTATGAATACCCTGTTAATTTGTATCTTGTCTGCCTTAATTTCCCAGGTGTCAGCAGGCAGATGTGTCTCTAAATCTATCCCTGCGGGAACCTGCAGATTATTAATGGAGTGTGCCAGGAGTTCTTTTAAATTTAACGGCTCAAATTCCAGGCGTTTAGTTGTGGCAAAAGATAAAATATTTTCAATAGTCCTATTAGTTTCTATAACTTGTTCTTCCAGAATTGTCAAATGTTTTTTTATTTTTTCGCCTGTATTGGCAAGATTCATATTTAAAAAATAAATTGAATTCCTCATTACTCCCAGTTGGTTTTTAAACTCATGCCCGATCGCGCCGGCGGCTTTGCCCATGGCGGCGAGCCGTTCATGCGCTGTCAATTGTTCCCGCAGGCTTTTAAACTCAGAGATAATTTCCCAATTGAAAATGCGGAGAATATTAAAAACCGACCAGGCGATCAAACAAGCGCAAATGGCCCTGAATATCTGCACCGGTATGCCGGTTAGATTTAAAAAAGAAACATTATTGAGAAAGGAGGCAGGGAAGAAGCCAGCCTTGGGGACGATGAGGCCGGCTAATGCGCTGTAAACCCCTGTCGCTATCGCCGCTATCCGAAAATAGAAATGGGTGCGGGCTTTGAATAATCCTAAAATTGTTTGATTAGTTTTGTAGTAAAGAATAAAACCCACCGCGGTCATTATTCCTCCGGGAAATCCCAAGAGATAACGCGGCCAAATGGAAGATCCATGCTGAAAGGTAAATATCAAAAAAAATACAAATAAGGAGAGAATAACCGTTATTTTTCTTTTGAAAAAGTTTTCTTTGCTGAGAGCGATTAAACTTCTTCCGAACTCAAATAAGAAAATAAATGAAAGTGTTAAAACCGTTGTCCTGGCGATATGCCAGGATGGCGCGCCAGAGCCTTTTATGATTTGAATCATATCCAGGAATTCGTTTAAACCATGGGTGAACCCGAATGCCGCCAGTATTCCGATAATTTCGGCAATCTTAAAATTGCTTTTACGGTGCGGTTGGACTAAGATGGCAACCGCCAAAATCATAAAACTAAACCCATAAATTAAATATACGATATCCAAGTTTCTGATCAAAAATTGAGTCGGCATAATTTTTCTCGCGATAACACGAGATTTAGCGGCGCATCACCGTATTCTTTTTTTTGTAACGATAGTATTAATTCTATCCAGGAATTTATCGATATCCATCGGTTTTTGAATCACTTCCACGTCACCGTCTTTTAACCCCTGTTTATAAAAAATATCGTCCGCAAAAGCAGTGATAAAAATTACACTTAGATCAGGATTTATCTGTTTTATAATTTTTAATGTCTCTATCCCGCTGATCCCCGGCATCTTAACGTCCATGAGCACGACATCAAAACCCCGTTTCTTTATCGCCTCTATCGCCTGGGTGCCGTCATAGACAACGGTGACTGCATGTTTTTTTAGTTTCAGGATATCCGCGAGGTTCCTGCAGAGGTCTTCATTATCGTCTACAAGTAAAATTTTTCCCGGTACATTCATATTTTTTGTCTTTCTGGTTATCTATAAAGCTTATGCTAGGCGCAAAGTTATAATCACCGTCGTCCCTTTTTTGGGTTTAGATTTTATTTCGATAGTTCCTCCGTGTTTTTCTATAATCATTTTACAGATTAAAAGGCCGAAGCCGATTCCCCGGACCTTGGTTGTAAACAACGGTTGAAAAAGCTTGTTGATATTTTCCGGGGATATCCCCACTCCCGAGTCGATAAAAGAAATTTTAACTTTCGTATTGTCATCTTTTTCTATCTTCACCGTAAGCGCGCCTTGTTCTTCCATCGCTTGTAAGGCATTCTTAAGAATATTGTGGAAGGCCATGAATAATTGTTCTTTATCCGCGACGACAAAGATTTCCCCTGCCGGTATCTGGCGGAGTATCTTTACCGCGCGGGGAATTTCTGAAGTGATGATGGCTTCATTAAGCGCGGAAACCAGATCCAGCCTTACCTTGTGCGGCTCTTTAATACCGGATAAGCTTAAAATACTATCAATGATGGCGGTAGAATTTTTTACTTCCGCTTCAATATGGTCGATATGCTCCCGTAATTTTTTATCGGTAGTACCTAATTTCATTTTGATATAATACGCGGAGCTGCTGATAACATTGAGGGGGTTACGAATTTCATGGGAGATACTTCCGGCAAGCTGGCCTAATACCGCCAGGCGTTCGGCGATCAGCAAGTCTTCCTGCACTTTACTTAACTGGCGGGTCCGTTCTTCGACCATTTCTTCTAAGTGCTCACGGTGGCGTTTAAGCGCGGCTTCAGCCTGTTTCATCTTTTCCACTAACCGGGCGTTCTCTAAGGAAATGGCGGCCTCCAAAGTAAAGAGCTTGGTCATCTCGGTTCTTTCGGCGGTAAACACCGAATCCGAAAGCCGGTTTTCCAGGTAAAGAATTCCCAGTAATTTATGCTGTTTGATTACCGGCAGGCAAAACACGGATTTAAGTTTTAAGGTTTGCACTTCCGGATTATCCTTAAACTCTCCCTTTTCCGCAGCGTTTTCCAGCAAGACGATTTCTTTGGTCCTCTGCACATAGCGGATAATCGCATGACAGATATCTTTTGAAGTTTCGAAACTTTGATTGGTAGTTTTAACGATATCCCGTTCGGTAATATGGCTTTGGGCGCGAACGATCAAATCGCCGTCTTCTTCCATAATCAAATACCCGTGCTGGGCGCCGGAACTTTCCAGGACAACATTCATAATTTTATGAATGATTACTTTTTCTTCCGTCTCCGCGGGAATTATCAGGCAGGATTTGGTAAGATAGTTTATATCGATATTGGAAAGCACGCTCATTGATGCCGGAGCCGCCGGCAGGCGTTCCGGTGTTTCTTCTTCGAAATATTCAGGGTATTTTTCTACCAGTAATACTGCTTTCCTTTCCGCGGAGCATTTTTTATATAAACGGACGGCTTCTGTAAAGAAAACCCCGGCCGTTGCTTTGCTGCGCCGGCTTATATTCGCGGCTGGGGGATACCGGGCCGGTTCTTTTTCCAGGAGTCTTCCCAGGCATTCATGTAAATGCGCTTCTAAAAATATGTGGTTATTCTGATGCGCAAAATCTATGGCCTCGAAGTATAAACTCCTGGCTTCCTGCGCATCCAGGGTAACTCTTTTTATTTCCGCGTATAAAAATGCCAAATAAGGTTTTAATAAAGGCCCTAAAGCAGCCCAGGTTTCGATTTTCTTGATCAACGGTTGAATATAGGAAAGCAACTCCTCTACAGAAACGTATTTGATCCCTATTTCGTGTAAACTCAGGGCATTCAACGCCAGAAACACATGCCAGAGCCGTTTTAACACATTATCCGTAAGCCCGGACAGGTAACGCCTTACGCCTTGTAAATATTCTTCGGCTTTTTCATATTCTCCAAAATAGTAATGCGCTAACCCCAGATGCACATAGTAACTGCCTACGGCGGCGATATGGTTATCCTTCTCCCAATTTTTTAATTTCTCCTCCATCGCGATAGGAGAATAATTCCTCTTCATCGGTTCTATCCACCCGGCTTGCATCGCTTCCGCCAGGCGGACGGAGAAATATAAATTATATTTTTTAGAGAATTCCAGGCATTCCGAAGCGTATGCATCTATCTTTTTAAAATCATTGCCTAAAACTTGCAGGTTCCACATTAATGGGCCGTAGGAGAGCCCCGCGTTATAAAGGTCTCCGGAGTTTTTACCGCATTGGATGGACTTTAAACAATAGGCAATAATTTCACCGGGAGTGCTTCGGGAATGCATATTACACCAGACTATTCCATTCATTCCCCGGGTTGCCCCGAAGGTGTTGGGGTATTTTTCACAGAGGTTGCGCGCGAGGTCTTCATATTTAAACGCTTTTTCAAACTCTTCTTTCTCCCCCAAATAAAGGCCCATAATCGCAAAAGAATAGATCACCGACTCATCCATGCCGCCGGAGAGACAATGCTGGGTTGATTGCACCGCCGATAAATAAAGCTGCGGCACCATGCCGGACATATACAGATCAGGAATAAGTTCGCTGTAGAAGGATAATTCTATTTTACTTTTTCTTTCTTGGGTAAAGGGCATATTGAGTATGGTATCCCAGACATCAATATTCCGGGATTCTATCTCCTTAATCAGCGCTTCCCTTTTATTTTCCGCCTCTAGCGGATCAGCCGGCAGGGACTTATCAAAATAAGCCAGCCCGCGGTTTGCCGTTTCAATAGCTTTTATGAAATTCCCGATTGAAGACAGCGAAGTAGTCTGTTCCGCCAGGGATTCGGCCTTATCCAGGTCTGTCCTGGCATTTTCCAGCAGTTGATTAAGCAGTTTCTCTGAATTATTATAATCCCCGCACATTAATTCTGTCTTGGCGGCTTTTTGATAAATTTTAAATGTTTTTTCATACTGGCTATCCCAGCTATCAGGCGGCAGGAGCTCTCTGGATACCTTAAAATATTCGTTGGCTGCTTCTGCGGCTAATGCGTCCAACGCTTTGTTGCCTGCCTTAAAATTGATATCTGAAATCTGGTAGGCGCTTGCCGGATCTAATACTTTTGGTTTCCCCAGGTTTAGGTGCGCCGTTATCGAGAATAAGTTATCCAGTTCTTCCAGGTTGCTATTTGAACTGAATACAGATAATAAACGCACTCCGATATTCCAGTGTATTTGTTTTCGCCTTTCCGCTTGGATTGCGCTCAAAACCGCTTCCTGCACGCGGTCATGTACAAATTGCAGGTCGTCTTTGCTTTCCATTAAAAGCCCCTGGGCCAACGCGGACTTTAACCTCTCAAATATATGCAGCAAAGAAATTTCTTTAATCATGGAAATCTCCGTCGGCGAAAACCTATTCCCCATGCAGGCGCAATATTCCAGTAATTCAATTGTTTCCGCGGGCAATCTTTTCACTTTAGAGCTGAAAAGCGCCACGACCGTAGGAGGCATATCCGATTCCCTTATTTTGTGAATATCCCAATGCCAATTTTTATTTTTATCTAAAAAAAGCAAGTTTTCGTTATGCAAGTAAGACAATATTTCGCTTACGAAAAGCGGATTACCCTCGGAAAGTTCAATTATAAACCTGGATAACTCTTCTGTTTCTGAAAGCGGAGAATCCAAAATATACGCTACCATCTCATGGCAATAATTAGCTTCTAAAGGGCCTAATCTAATTTCCTCCACCGGCTGCTTATTCTCTTTAATATCACGGAGCAATTTGGTTAACGGATGGGAGGAACTTACTTCGTTATAACGGTACGCCCCGATAAAAAAAAAGTAGGGATGGTCCTTATAATTAACGAGTATATTTTCCAGAAAATCAAAAGTCGCGATATCGCACCACTGAAGGTCATCAATAAAAAGTGTTAACGGGTTTTCTTCTGTGGCCAGGCAGGTTAAGAATATATCAAAGGTGTAATT
Source organism: Candidatus Omnitrophota bacterium (assembly GCA_030693145.1). Taxonomy (GTDB): domain Bacteria; phylum Omnitrophota; class Gorgyraeia; order Gygaellales; family Profunditerraquicolaceae; genus UBA6249. The sequence continues at coordinate 23,781 of JAUYBI010000062.1, read as the reverse complement.
AAAGCGGTTCCGGGATTCGATCGGCGGCAGCGGCGGCACTTCCGGCTGGGGGCCAAGCAGAATCTCCAGCTCCGGAATAACACCTATGAGTACTTTGCCGTTGGCTTTCACCTTATTCAGGATTTTTTGTTTCCACATTTCCACTCTTTCATCGCTTTCCGTTAAAAATGTCCGGATTAAATTACGCAGGCTCTGGATTAACGCGCTATAGGGGATGTTTTTTTGATAGAGATCAAATTTACCGCTGGTAAAATACCCTTTATGTTCGACAATCGGCCTCTGTAATTCCTGAATGAGGCGGGTTTTTCCGATACCCGGCAGGCCGGAGATAAATAAAGACCGGAAAGAGCCTCCGGTTACCTGAGTATATTCATTCAAAATTATTTTTGCTTCCGTGTTCCTACCGACCATTTTAGAAACAAAGGTGATCCTATGGGTATAATCGTGCCTTCCCAAAGGAAACTCCGCAGTAGGTTTTTTTGCCAAATAGTCATTCCTGCACTGTGTCAAGTCAGCAAGCAATCCGATGGCGCTTTGATACCGTTTTTCCGGCTGTTTAAGGATGAGCATGGCCACCAGCTTACTTAACATTTCCGGTACTTCAGAGTTCATTTGTTTTACAGCGGCAGCCTCCTGGGCCAGGTGGGAATGAATTAATTCTAACGGGTCAAGCGAAAAAAAGGGGAGTTTGCCGGTGAGCAGTTCGTAGAAAACTATTCCCAATGAATACAAATCTGACGCAAAATCCACCCGGTGGTTAATCCGCCCCGTCTGTTCCGGAGAGGTGTAGGCTAAGGTCCCTTCGACAAAATAACGGTCGTAAATAAAATGGCTGACTTCTCTTACGTCTAAAGAAGAAATAAAATCTACCAGGCGGATGGTCAGGCTTTTGGGATGAATCAGTATATTGTGCGGTTTGATACCTCCGTGAATGATGCCGGATTCGTGGGCTTTTTGCAATGCCTGCGCTAGAAGGCTGGCAATCGTGAAAAAATCATTAAGGGAAACTTTATTTTGCGATGCCGCCCATTCGTTTAACGGTATACCGTCGAAATATTCACGGGTAATAAACTGGATACCATCCTTTACCTCGAAAGATAAAGGCCTAATCAGCATCGGGTCGTTTAAAACTTTGAGTTGTTCTATTTTTTGCCGGAAGTGCAATTTCTGATGTTCGGGAAGATAACCGCTTTTTAAGATTTTTATAATTAAGGGCGCTTCCGGGGACCTTTTTTGAAAGGCCTTATAGACTATTGCCTGGTTGTTTTCGGCTAATTTTTGGGTTATTTCAAAGTTAGGGATTACTTCTTTAAACATTTTTGGGGTTTTTAAAAAGTAATTTTACTGGTTTTTACGAAAAATACCGTCGTTTAGGTAAGTATATCGTATAATTAACCAAAAATCAATCCTTCGACGAATTGACTCACATTAAATGTTACCGAAGCAATAGAACCCTGCCGACTTTCAGTAGTGTGGGTTTAAACCCACACTACTATTGTTAATAAACCCTGCTCTCAACAGTAGGGGATGTACAAGTGAAACATCGTTTACCTGCCTACCGGCAGGCAGTAACCTCCCTACACAGCTTATTTACAGTAGGGTGGGTTTAAACCCACCCTACTGTAATTGATAAAAGTCCGCGGTGTTTATTATAATGTCATATACCCCGATGCTGAAAACACATGAGAAGAAAGAGGGGATGTTTCACCTAAGCGAAACGCCCCCTTTTTATTTTTTTCTTTTAGCTGTTTTAAGCCTGCTGTTCTGACAGTTTTTTAATCCGCTTAAGCATGTTCGGATGCGTGCTTAAAAGCTCAAGCATTCTATCCCCCAGATTTAGGCGTATATTTGATTTTCTCAATAGCTCCAGCTCAGCGGCATCAATAGTGCCGCTTTTATCCAAATCCAATTGCGCTAATTCCAACACTTCCTTGCGGCCCTGAGATGGATCATTGATAAAAAAAGCTTTTAGCCCTTCAGTTTGTTTTAAAGATTCCTTGTCCAATCTTGCCGAGCCATAAGCCAATTTATAAAGGCTGGAAGCTAAAGCTTTAGGCGGATTTCCCAAAAGAATAGAACCGCGATCGGCAAAATACTCGCGGATACGCGAGGCATAAAGCACTAAAAGATTGGTCAGAAAATAAAATAAGAAGGCTGCCAGGCCGATGAATACGGTATTACCACCCCGCTCATCACGCCGGCGGCCAAAAAATAAAAACTGCCAGGCGATCCGGTACATAATCATCGGGATTACTGAAAGCAATGTAATCGTCAGAACATCGTGATTCTTCAAATGGCTTAATTCATGCCCGAGCACCGCTTTTAATTCCTCATCATCGAGTAATTTCATAATCCCGGCGGTTACGCATACCCTGCCATCCCTTAGCGAGCGGCCAAAAGCAAAGGCATTAGGAATATCAATCTGAGCAATGCCGATTCTGGGCATCGGGATATTCGCGCGCGCGCTCAAAGCTTCAACCATTTGAAACAGGCGGGGATTCTCCTCGCGTTTAATGTATTTTACACGCATGCTCCATTCTACAAGTTTAGGCCCCAGCATATACTGTATGAACATCATCGCCAAAGAAATAATCAGATAGAAACTAAACCCGCCAACGTGCAAAAAACTTCTGCCGATGACGACGATCAAGGCATAGATAATCCCAAACAAAATAGTTACCAGTAACCACATCCTCAACTGTAATGACCACATGCTCTCCATCCTCTCTTTATTTAGTTACTTCAGCTTTAATTGTGAATTTAACTATCTCCAGATCAGCATTATCAGTATGCACATATACAAACTGTTTAACTTCGCCCAAATAGCCCCGGGAGTTAAAACTCACATTTATCGCTGTACTCTCCCCGGGTTTTAAAGATTTATTCTCTGAACGCGCAGCCGTGCATCCGCAGGATGTATTTACGGAGGTTATGTTTAAAACACTTTTGGTATCATTTGTAAATAAAAAATCATGTTTTAAAACCTCCCCCTGCTTGGCCTTGCCAAAATCCCACTGATTAGGATCAATAGCTTCTTTTTCCGCGCAGGCGAATTGGAAAATAAAAAGGCTCAAAACAAATGCGCTTATAAGTTTACGCATTAAGCTCTCCAGATTAAAAATAACCCCAAACTAAAAAATAAAACTGCCATCAGGATTTTTATCAGCCCCAGATGCCTTTTGAGGAACCCGGAAAACTGCGCGCTGGATGTGCCCATCAGCGCGAAAATGAAAATCACGACAAGCGGGATTACAAACATAATATTATACAACAAAAGATACCCCAATGCCTGCAGTTTAAGCGTGCTGGACTTTAAGACAAAGGATATCGTCGGTAAATACACCTGGCCGGTACAAACCGCTTCAAGAAGTGAGATCAAAAACCCGGTAATCAGGGCGCTAAGCACAAGTTTACCAACGCCGGGCAAGGATTTGCCCTGTTTCTCCTGCGAGTTCTTACGGTAAAAAAATCCTATCACCTTATGGATACGCTCCTTAATTGGCTTAGGCAACTGCAAAATTAATTCATCCGTCGCGCCTGTTTTCTTAAATTTGATGAAATCATAAACAGCCAAGATGCCAAACAAAACGCTTAAAGCCCCGATAATCAGGTTAAACAAGCGGCTGATCAACCCAAAACCCTGGAAATGATAAAAGAAATTAAAAATCCCTAAACCAATACCTAAATAGGTCAGGAACACGGCCAAGATAAACGCCGCACCGATAAAAATAAGCTCTTTTCTGCGGTAACCCTGCGCGGCAAGAAAAGATATAAAAAATACAATCACCGTAAAGGCGCAAGGGTTAACTCCGTCCTCAAGGCCGGCGATAATTATTGCCGCCGGAACAAAACTCTTAAAATACGCGGTTAAATCAAAAGAGACAGGTTGAGCGGCCGGCTGGATATCCTTTAAACCCTGCAGAATAAAATTACGTAAATTATCCTTAACCTCTCCTTTCGCGGTTAGAAATTTACCCCCAAAATAAAAAAGCGGAGTCTGAAATGAAAGCCCGGAGCCGTTTTCCCGCAATAAGCCCAAAGCCATCTTGTAATTCTCGAGTTGACCGACATCACGATATTGAAAAATAATCTGATCCTTAAATTCATTCTCCATCGCCGGCAGCACCTCCTGCTTTATTTGGACGCACCGGTGACAACTAAGCGCGTGAAAAATAATCAACTCGGGTAAATCCTGCTTATCCGCTGCCAGGATTTTTACCGGCAATAATACAACCAATAGTAAAAAGATGAAAAAGTACCGCGTTATTTTTAACATGTTATTAAATATAGCACAATAAATCCGCCAATCAACGAAAAATACTAAACTTTCCCGGGCCCAATAAAATAAGGGCCAGGCAGGCTTTTAATTAAATCACTTATAATACCAACTTTATTTTTAAATCCAGCAGAGCGGAAAATACACATAATAAAATGCAATGCCGTCGGCAATAATCCCTTTAACTTGAAACCAAAAACCTCACCGCAGGATTTATTATTCGCCAGGGGAATAATATAACCTAAATCCAAAGGCCGGAATTTTTTAAGCGGAAGGTTCTTAATGCTTCTGATTATGTTCACCGCTGCCTGATTACCTTGGTTAATGGCAAACTGAACCGCCATTCTCAAAAAATTATTTTTATCCCCAAAAAAAGCAGTATCCCCGGCGCAAAAACAATGCGGATTCGCCCTTAAATATTCATCCACTACTATCCTGCCCTGAGGATTCTTGGCAACCGGCAGCTGCTGTATAAAATCGGCAGTCCTTACTCCGGGCGACCAGATAAGCATGGCTTTCTCAAATACCGGCCTTCCGGAAACCCTGACCCTATCCTTCTGGATCTCCTCAATCACCGAATTGGCCAGAATTTCAACTCCCATGCTTTTTAAATTATTCTGCACATAAGTTTTAATCCAATCCGGCAAGGGCCCCAAGATTACCGGCGCGCGCTCAACAATAATAATTTTCTTATCCCGGCCGGCTTTCTTAAAATACAGCCATAAATTAGCCGCTATTTCTACTCCGGTGTAGCCTCCGCCGCAGATGATAAAATACTCAAATTTATTACCTTCAAGCGCCTCGGTTATAGGCTTAAGGTCGTTTATATTGTTTAAAGCATACGCGTAATTTTGCGCCGCCTGATTAGAAAAAAAGTTTGTTTGGCTGCCGCTGGCAATAATTAAAAAATCATAGGCGTACTTAGAAGCCAAGGTAACCACCTGTTGGGATTCAAAATCAACGGCAGCGGCCTCTTCACGAACCCGCTTTATTTTTAACTTTCCGCAAAAATTTTCAATATTACTAAGCAGGAACTCCGGATTAACACCTCTGCCCAGGCAATCAGGAAGAAGCGGCAGAAAAGCAGAATCCTCTTTTTTGTCAAAAAGAGTAATCTCCAGGCCTAAGCCGCACTGGGCTAACTTTCTTGCCGCGCTTAACCCGGCAAAACCAGCGCCGATAATCATAACTTTTCTCATCTCAATAGTGGGCAACATAATATTTGACTCTGCTGACTTTTATTAATTGTCAAATACAGTAGGGTGGGTTTAAACCCACCCTACTGTTGTGAATAAGCTTTTTTCATATCAAAAGGGAGTGGGAGTGTAACAAACCTTGTTGACTTTCAACAGTAGGGGAGGTTTAAACCTCCCCTACTGTTGAAATAATTGCATAATCATACTTTATATGTTAACATAACCCTATGTTTTTAAAAATTAAAAATAGAATTGAGGAAGAGCTGCATGCTTATACCCGCTGTATAGATCAATTATACACCTTAAACAAACTCTCTCCTATACTTTTTAAGAGCATAAAAGAGTTCATCTTGCGCGATGGTAAAAGGATAAGGCCGATTTTATTTTGTATCGGCTATCTGGGGTTCTCTAAAAATAACCCTGCCGGCCTTTACCGCAGCGCCTTGTCCCTAGAGCTACTGCATGACTTTATGCTCGTCCACGACGATATCATTGATAGATCCTCTATGCGCCGCGGTAAACCCTCTATGCATACCCTGTTAAAAAAATATCTTTCCGGAAATAAAAAAGCTAAGTTCAGCGGAGAAGACCTGGCGATAGTTGTCGGCGATGTCATCTACGCCATGGCCCTGGATGCTTTTTTGGCAGTTAAAGAAAACGCGCAGCGCAAAGAAAACGCGCTAAAAAAACTTATTTCTGCCGCCTTATATACAGGAAGCGGTGAATTTATTGAGCTGCTCTTGGGAGTTAAACCCCTGGAGAAAATTACGCAAAAAGATATTTATAAAATTTATGATTACAAAACCGCTAACTACACTTTTGCCTCTCCGTTGACTATAGGCGCCACTCTTGCCGGAGTAAAAACCCGCCTGATTAAAAAACTATATGCTTACGGCATGCTCCTGGGCAGGGCCTTCCAAATCCAAGACGATATAATCGGGACATTCGGCGAGGAAAAAGAAACCGGTAAATCAAATATTACCGATATTCAGGAAGCAAAAAAAACCCTGCTTGTCTGGTATGCTTTTAACCATACAGGCAAAAATGGCAGGCTGATTATAAAAAGAATTATGGCGGCTAAATCCGTAAAAAATACAGCGCTCCTGGAAATGCGTAAAATTATTGTTGGAAGCGGAGCGCTAACCTACGCGCAAAATCAGATAAAGTTTTTATTCTCAAAATCCCTGAATCAAATTGACAGCTTAAGCATGGATAAAAGGTATAAGCAGGCGCTGGTTGATTTTTCCCAAAAAATCCTTAAAGTATAACTATCCTTAAAAAATCATTAGCCAGAGAATCTTTATGAAAATACATTTAGCAAAATCGGCAGGATTCTGCTTCGGAGTAAGAAAGGCAATTACGATCGCGCTGGAGACCGTAAAAACCAAAAAACCCATATTTATGCTCGGGGATATCGTGCATAACGAAGAGGTGGTCCGGCAAATTCAACGCGCCGGAATTAAAAAAATCAGCCGCCTGAGCTCGGGCGCGGGAAAAACATTACTCATCCGGGCCCATGGCTGCTCCGCTAAGACATTAAAGAAGGCATTAAAATTAGGTTATACGATTATTGATGCTACCTGCCCCATGGTAAAAGAAATCCACGCGATTGCCTCTAAATTAGAAAATAGCGGCTGTCAGATAATCATCATCGGAGATAAGCTGCATGATGAAGTGCAGGGGATTGCCGGAGGGCTTAAATCCAAAGCAATTATAATCGATAAATTTAAAAATATACCTTTGGAAAAAATCAAAGATATCCAGCGGGCCGGAGTCCTCGTCCAATCAACTCAAAACCTGGATAATGTGCGAAAGATCCTGAATGTGCTCCGTAAATATATCCCCAGAGTAGAGTTTCATAACACTATTTGCAATCCTACCCGGATCAAACAGGGCGAAGTTAAAACTATGCCGCTGGAAAATGATATTATGATTATTATCGGCTCCAAGACAAGCGCCAATACTAAGAGAATTTATGAGATCGCCAAGCCTTTAAATAAGCATAGCTACTGGATCAGCTCTGCCTTAGAGATAAAAAAAATCTGGCTGAAGAACGCTAAAAACGTAGGCATAACCGCGGGCGCTTCTACTCCGGAATCAAGCATCAAAGAAATTATTGCCAGGATCAAAGCTATCTCTGGTGCTCAATAAATCTCTGCAGGCTAAAACCTGAAGCTTCTTTCTTGGGTTATCCGCCACTGGAACGTTGGCGGATAATCAGAGCCATTTCCCCCATAGTTCTCTGGCGGAAATGGCTCTGATTAAAAAACTATGGTTTTATTTTCGTGTTGGATAATCCGGTAATCGATATAGCTGGTTAGCGCGTGCGCCAATGCCTCTTTTTCCGCGTGCTTGCCTTTCCTAATCAAATCCTGACGGTTATCTTTATGGGATATATATTCAACCTCTTGCGCAATTATCGCCCCTTCATCCAGCTGATTATTCACGAAATGCGCGGTTGAACCGATAACTTTAACCCCTTTTTTAAGCGCCTGCCCGTAGGGGTCAACACCTTTAAAGGAAGGCAGGAACCCGTGGTGGATATTAATTATATCTTTATTATATTTTTGCAGAAAATCCGCCGAAAGCACCAGCATATAACGCGCCAACACCAGAAAATCCGTTGCGCCCAGGGCGATAGACAATAACTCCGCTTCACGGCGGTTATCCTTATCTGCCGGCACGTAATAAAACGGCAAGTTATACCCGGCTGCTAATTTACGGTGTTTTTCGTAATTACTCAGGATGAAAGGAATTTTTACCTTTAATTCCCCGGCATTCCATAAATACAATAAATCTACTAAACAATGGTCCGGTTCCGACACAAAGATTCCCATGCGTAAAATTTCCGAGCGGTCATAAAGATTCCAACTGGCGCCAAACTCTTCAGCCACGGGCTTAAAGGCCAAAGCCAACTGCTGGCGGCTATATTGGCCATTATCCAGGACAAACTCAACGCGGATGAAAAAATACCCGCCCTCCGGATCCGTGCTGTGTTGATCGGCGGTAATGATATTACCGCCGATTTTGAGAATAAAATCCGAAATTTTAGCCACAATCCCTCTGCGGTCCTGGCATTGAAACAATAGAATGAATTTATGCATATCCTTTTCCTTTTTATTTCTTCTGAGTAGATTCCGCAAGCTGCGTAACTATCTGCAGTTCTTGAGCAATACGCGCTTTTAAATTACTAAAAATATCCTTTAACTTTAAGGCGAAAACTTTGCTGCGGGCATCGGTTGTCGATTTTATCGCCTCTAAACTTTTTATATTTAATTCCGTTGTTTTATCCATCTGATTCAACCAGTTAATCAAATAGCTAACCGTGGTTTTTTCCAAATTTCCCTTTTTTATGGTATTAAATATTCCCAGCATCGAGAAATAAGCGTCCAGCTGCGAGATAGCCATAACCGAAGAATCCCACATGCTATTTAATAAAACCGGATCCCGGGATGTGCCGGAGTATTTTTTCATTTCCTGGGCGTTCTTCAAAATTTCACCCCGCGCATCAACTAACGTTGTTTCTAAAGCTCTTACGGAGAAACTCCAGGCTAGCACCATGCTTAAAGCTAAAAAAATTATCTTTTTCATTCCACTCTCCTTTCTTCGTGATTAGCTCTGTTTATCCTGTAAATAACGGTTATAACGCCACTACTTTATACACCGCGATACTGCACTTGGCCACACTTGATTCTTTTGTTTTCGGAGTAAGCTGATATTTCTCAATAGAGATCAGGCTGTTAGAATTCTCCATATTATACATGAAATCAACCAGCTGTTCCATCTGTGCTTCGCAATTTAAGTTTATCAAAATCATTTTTGAAGAGCCGGATTCTTTTATTCCGGACGGCTTCATATCCACCAGATAAACTGAACTCTTGTTAGCCAGGCTTTCTAACTCTTTGAGCAACAGAGTCACCTGTTCATCGTCGTTCATCTTAAAATCACCTAAGAGAGAGTTGTATTTAGCGCCCTGCGCCAGTATCCTGTCCTTCTGCGCCAGTATCCGTAAATTTTTTTTAATATCGGACTGTTTATCCTGAAGTTCTTTATTCAATGACCGGATTTTAGAAAATACGGGAGAAATAATCGCCTGATCCAGTATCAATAATGAAACGATAAAAACGGCAATATAAAAAATTATTTTATCTTTTTTTGATAAACGCCCTAGAAATACCTGGAGTATCCGCAGATTCGGCAGTTTCATCAATCCTTAAGGCCTTTCCGTTAATGTGATAATTTCGAAATCCGTTAAGTCCCTTAAACCATCTTTACGCTTGGTGGTATACCTGGTCTTAACCTCTTTAAAATATTTTGATTTTTCCAGGCGATCAACAAAAGAAAAAACTGAGCTCATTGTATCCGCAGTTCCTTTTATCGAAAATTTGTCTCTTTCATAACGGATCTCACTAAGCTCTATATCTTCCGAAACTAATGCGTGCAATTCCGTCAACACCTCTAAAGAATAACCCCGGTTAGTCAGGTAATTCTTTACCAGCCCGATTTTTTCAAGATCCTTTTCTAATTTTTTCGCTTCCTGGTTGATGGTTGAATACTTGGTATCCAGCTTATTTAACTGCGCGCCCTTAAAATAAATCTTGCTGGCAAGTATGAAAAAAATTAAGATGAAAATAGTTAAAATAAAAACTCCGGTTTTAATCAGCTCTTTGCCTCTCTCCTCAATAGATCTGCGCACCCTGGCTTCTTCCGGGATAAGATCGATTTTCATTTCCTCAAAATTTAAAATGGGCGCGATAATATCAAAAAAAGATACCTGCCTGGCTTTGGAGATCGCCGCTCTGGCTAACTCCGAAATATTAAAAATATTGGCATAGAGTAAGGTTTTTACCGGCAGATGCATCGTGTTATTAAGTAAGGTTTCAATTTCTTTAAGTTCCCCCTCTGCTCCGGTCAAGATTAACATATTCGGGCTTACTCCGATATCTCCGCCCAAGTAAGCCTCCAGCGACCTCTTGAGCTCATCCACAAACTTGATCTGATAAACTTCTTTTTCATTCTTTAACTGAAAAGCACCAATGGGGATAGAGCGGATGAAAATAACCTTATTCTTAAGGACGATACTGAAATCAGTAAAATTTTCATCAACATGCAGTATATTCACAGGTACATTTTCAGTCTCCAGAAGCTTTAAGTTTTTAGAAACTGCCAAAGCCACCCCCTCAGAAGCCAGGAGAGCCCTTTTTAATCGGAATCCCGCCCGATCCAATATTTCATAATGCCGTTTGACGGCGGCGCGGGCAACAATTACTAAAAGCACTTTAGTGTAGCTATGCTTATAAGTTCCTATTTCCACGTAGTCGACAATTATTTCCTCCCGCAAATACGGGGTATGCCTGCCGGCCTGCAGGTTGAGAATCTCTTTTATCTCCTTCTTCTCTATCGAAGGAATTTCAATATTTTTCGTAATCACTGATTGGGCCGGGACTACATCAATAATCTCAATATTTTTACCCTTGAGCGCGCCGATCGCGATCTGGATGTTCTTGGCAATATCCATATCGTTAAGCCCGGTAATATCCAAATTCAAGAGATTAACCACTTCTTTCTTGTTCGGAGAAATTTTAATATGGGAAATTTTTAAATTATTCCCGTTAAAATTAACCCCCAAGAGTTCCGGGCTGGCTAATCTGGATAAAAAATTGAATTTATCAATATGCAATTTAAACATTTATTTAATTTTCCCGCCAGTAGAGAATCTTGCCATCGCGTTTGGCTACGCTGGATACCACTAACGAATTTCTGGCGTTTAGTTTGGCTGTAGCTCTGATCAAAAAATTATTGGAACTGACACTCAAAAACAGGGCGGCAACCCGATTAAGCTGTTCAACCTGAGAAGCGCTGAGTGGATAAGCTTGGCTTAAGTTAGGGACAATCTCGGAATTGGAAACAAAAACATTATCATCTAGCGTGCCGCTAACGCCGTCCTTGCCCGCGCGATATAAAATAATCTTATCCGCGATATCCTCATCCAATCCTAAGGCAAAAAGAACAACCTCTGAAGCAGTATTAATATTCACCCTGCCTTCTCCATAGATAGTAACATAGTCTTTTATTTTTTCAAAAACATTATCACTAAACCCTTTAACTAAAAGCAGTTCATCTAAAACCTCAAATAGCGAATTTTTAGCGGCGTAAGAAAAGGGCAGGCTGTGATAATAAGTATCCTCCGCGCTGCCGGACGGAATGGAAAGTTCGCTGTCGGCATCTCTCCAATCCAGGATGCAGGCCGCTAATTGCTGGGCAAGCGCGTCATCGCAAGACAAAACAATCTTAAAAAAACGCTCTAGAACTATAAACTCCGCTTTATTAATATTTATTTTCCTCTCTTCATCAACGCAACCGTAACCTGTCTGTAAGGAGCCGGATTTTCCATCCGCATAACTATAGGCCAGGCTAAACTCACCGTCTCCGACCTGAATATCTTTGAATGCGCCCGGATTATTACTCCAGGAATCCCCTAAACAATGATAAGTTTTTTCCGGGTCATTTTTTAATTCCATGATTGCCTTAGCCACTCCTGCTTCGGCAATCAGGCGCAGCCTGCCTCTTTGCTCAAGGCGGCTGGCTAAAACTAACTCCTGCCTTACCTGATAATTTAAAATAACTGCAAAGCTCGACAACAGGCAAAGGCTCCACAAGGCGACGATTAAAATGCTGCCCTTGCGCTTAGCCGCCGATGGGAATACTGATGGTCCTAGTAATTTTATCGGTTCCAGAGGAATCATTTAAACTTAAACCCACCCTTACCGCCAGGGGCAAACCCGCGCCTAGCCATTCTTCTTTCCAGATATATTCCTGCTTCTGCGTGTCAAAATAATAATACTCAAATTTAAAAGACGCAATATTCTTCAATAAAACAACCGGGCTATCTTCCTGCTGGTTATAAAGCTGGCTAAAATCTTTTGACTGCCTATTTAATACCCCGGATTGCTGAACATACGCATAAGTTACCAAGCCTACGGAGTCTATCTTTAGCCTCAAGCTGCTAACTAAGGTCGGTACCCCTAAATTGTTTTGACCCCCGGTGAAGGGAATGCCCGCTGACTTCAAACAATTGCTCAAATCCTGGGTGAGCTTATCAAAGAAAATACCTAAGTCCTCTTCCGCCAGAGGCTTATTTATCTTTTGCCATACCTTGAGGCCATTATTAAAAGTCGAGAATATGGCTAAAGAAATTATCCCTAACATGGCCGTAACCACCAGTAACTCGACCAGGCTAAACCCTAATCTATTTTTCCAAATGCATCGCATATGCTGATCTTGATAATTTTACCTGCCGGGCACCCTGCGGCCAAAAAACCACCAGGTCAACCTGATAAAAGCTCTCCGCCTGGTTCAAGGAGCTTATATCCAAGCCCCAACTGATGTTTTTATTATTCATCTCCAGCTGGCCGCCTGCAGATGCCGCCGCGCTCATCCCCAAATGCTTAAGGTCGTTCTGGGCCTGCCAAATTTTTTCATCCATCCAAGGGGTTATTTTTAAAAGAGTAGAGTAATAATTAAATGAGTCTACGGCGATAAAAAAAGACTGATAAATTAATGTCGCCCCTAATGCTAAAACTGCGGTGGCGATCATCACTTCCAGAAGGGTAAACCCTTTCCGCAATCTTTTTCCGGACTTTTTACGAGGGAAGATTCCCAAGAAAGCAGCCCCCTTATTCCCAATTCTTGACATCATCGGCACTTTCTGTTCCATCCTTACCTAAAGAACATAAATCATAATCGGTTTTACGATGCTCGCCGGGAGCTTTATATTCATAATCTCTGCCCCAGGGGTCCAGGGGCTTCCTTTCCAGGTACGGCCCATTCCAATTCTTAGCGGAAGAAGGTTTAGTTAATAAAGCGCTCAACCCTTCTGCGGTACTCGGAAAATTTCCGTTATCTAGCTCATAAAGCTTTAAACCGGTGGCAATGTTGGCATGAATATCCGCTCCGGCAGCAGCTACGCGGGCCTGCTCACCTCTACCGGTAAGCCTGGGCATGACCATCGCCACTAATGCCCCGATAATTACTACTACCAGCATCAACTCAATAAGCGTAAACCCTTCTTTACCTCTAACTTTATCTAGTTGTTTTTGCCGTTTATCCATTTCTTTCCTCCCACTAATCAGATTAACCGCCGGCCTTTAGGTATTCTCTCCACCCATTCTCAAATTCCTGAATATTATTTATGCGCAAAGGATAGGCTATTTTCAAAGCCTCCTCCACGCTTTTACCATCGCGCAGTTCACGGCAAAAACCGGAAAAAGCATTGGAACCAAACTTTTCAATAAGATAGCCAACCAGGGAAACGGATTGCAGATAATAGATCTCTACCAAATTATTCGCGCTTAAAAAAAGTACCCCGCCCTTATTATCTTTTGTCCGCGTTGCCCTAATCAATAATCCTTGTTTACCTTTTAAATTTTCAATATTTAATCTCATCACATCGCTAACCAATAATAAGTTATCCTCTTGAAAATAACGCTGAATGAGGCCCTTAATCTCTTTTCTTTTAGCCGCCTCCGCCCACTGCGCCACACCTTCATCCAGCCAAAGAGGTATTTCCCCCTTAAAACCCACAAAATCCCTAAAAACCAAATGCGCTATCTCATGCGGCAGAAGCGATTCGATAAAATTCTTGCCCCAAACATAACTGACTATCTGTTTATTTTTATAATCCGCCATGCCTTCTGACCAGGCAGGCTGGCCGGTGGCTTTTAGAAAAGAGCTCCGGTCAGGATAGATATAAATTTTTACTCTTTTATCCCAGGTCCAGAACTCTGAATAACGCGCATACCCTAGATCATAAGCGATCTGGCGATAATCTTTTTCTGCTCCGTCCAATACTGCCTGAGCGAACTTTTCATCCTGGTTAAAATACACGATAAAATGTTCGCTTTTTTTCTCCAGCCAATCCGCAGCATTACCCGCAGCCAGCCAGAGAACCCCTAAAAAAACAAATAAAAATAACCTTAACTTTTTATGCATCATTAAATTTACTTGGCCATCATATTTATTTCGAATACCGGCAGAAGCATCGCTACCACGATAAAACCCACAATCAAACCCATGGCCAAAATCATCAAAGGCTCAAGGAGGCTGCTCATAATCCGGATCATTTCATCGGTATCACGTTCGTAGGAATCCGCAACTTCGCCCAGAGCGCCGGCCAAATTTCCTGACTCCTCTCCGACGCTAATCAGATTAACCATAAACAAAGGAAGCAGTTTAGAATCTTTCATGCTCCGGCCAAAAGACCCGCCCTGCTCTAAGTCCCCATGGCTCCTCATCAATTTCTCTTTAATCACTTCATTACTTAATACTTGCACGGATATCTCTAAAGCCTTAAGTATCGGCAGCCCGCTCTTAATTAACAGCTCCAGTGTCCGGCTAAAACAGGCCAGATCAGCTTTTAAAGCAAATTTTCCGAATATGGGAATATGTAATTTTAAAATGCTCCAGGAGAGCCTGCCCATTTTAGTTTTAAGCTGCTGCTTGATTAAAAAAATTACCGCTACCAGGCTTAAAATTATCCCGGGCCACCACTGGCGTAAACCTTGGCTAACCGCTAATAAAATCTTGGTAGGCAGCGGTAAATTCTGCCCCAGATTGGAAAATATTCCCATTAACCTGGGCATAACAAAAGTCAACATAAAAACCACTGTGCCCACACCCACCAAAGCCATCAATACCGGATAGGCCAAGGCCATGCGGAAACGCGAAAGCAGCTCTTCTTGCTTGGCGCGATAATCGGCAATCCTTAAAAGCGAACCGGCTAAAGCTCCGCTATTTTCCCCGGTACGCACCATGGCGATGTATAAAACGGAAAAATATTTCGGATAAGCCTCCAAGGCAGAAGAAAAAGTGCCTCCGTTCTTGATCACATTATAAATATCAAAAAGGACGGCTTTAAGATGCACATTTTCCGATTGTTCCCTGATGATATTAATCGCACTTAATATCGGAACTCCGGATTTCAAAAGGCTGGAAAGCTGCCGGCCAAAAATAGTAATCTGGCTTGCCCTTATTCTGCCGTGGGATTTATGCGCTACTGCCGCAACAGGATCCCTCTGGCCGCCCGGGGCTTCCTCTAGATGCAGAGGAAGATATCCCAGCGCGCTGATCTTTTCGATCGCCTCTTTCTCCGACTGAGCTTCAATCGTCCCGTTGACTAACTCCTGGAGCCCTTTTTTCGCGCGATAATTATAATTTGTCATTTATTTGGCTTCGCCTCCGATTTCTGTCCCACAAATTTGTCTAATCTTGTCCTATCGGCGCCGGTTAAGTCTAAGAAACAGATAGCAATATCATATTCTTTCTGTTCAATTAACTCTTCCACCCTGACCACTCTGGCTAAGCATTCTATCAGCGCCTCACTATTAGGCAATTGAATCTTTAGCTCTAATATCAGGCCAACGGTTAATTTATCCTGAGCAATAAAAAGCAGGCCTCCTGCGGAAATGCTTTTCGCAGCACTCAACTCTTCAGCGGTATTCTTGCGCTTAATTAATTCATTCTCCATTTCAAAAACTTTGTAGCGCACATTAACCTTAATATTCAGGCGCCGGTAAACCCGCTTCTCTGATCCTTCCGGATCAAGACTAACCTCCTGCTGTGGATAGTTGGTATCTGAAACCTGCGTAGCGTTGCCGGCGGTAATATCCTCTTCGGCCGAAGTTACCCGGATCACCTCTTCAAAGGTAGTAATCCCGGCGATTGTTTTTCTCCAGCCATCCTGCCGCAGGGTCCGCATTCCCCTGGATAAAGCTAATCTTTTAATCTGATCCGAGGAGGCTTTCTTTAAAATCATCTCCTTGGTCAGCTCATTAACGATCAGAATTTCGTATATCGCTGTCCTGCCAAAAAAACCCGTAGAATTACATTTGGCGCAGCCTTTACCGCGGAAAATTTTAGCATCCTCTAATTTTATCCCCAGGTCTTTAGCAATTAACTCCCTTAATTCCAGAGGAGCCTGTTTATCTTCAAACCTGCATTCCGAACAGATTACCCGGATTAAACGCTGAGCGATAAATGCCTCAACGCTGGAAGCAATTAAATACGGCTCCACTCCGATATCCTGCAAACGGGCAATACCGCTGGCAGCATCATTAGTATGTAAAGAAGAAAATACCAAGTGTCCGGTTAAGGCCACCCGAATCGCCGTTTCCGCTGTCTCAAAATCCCTCACCTCTCCGACCATAATTACATCCGGATCATGCCTTAAGATACTGCGCAGGCCCCGGGCAAAATCTAAACCAATCTCCGGCATGACCTGAATCTGGGTGATCCCGCTCATCTCATACTCAATGGGGTCTTCGATCGTAATAATTTTGCGGTCTTTGGTATTGATTCTGGTCAAGCAGGAATAAAGCGTGGTCGTCTTGCCGCTTCCGGTCGGGCCGGTCACAAAAATTATACCGTGCGGTTTCTGCACTAACCCCTCAAAGATCTGCAGTTCATTTTTAGCCAGGCCTAATTTCTCCAGGCTAAAAAGCATCTGAGTAGGCAGGATCCTGATGACCAGGCTTTCCCCAAAGGGCGTAGGTATAGTCGAAATCCGCAGGTCTAAGACCTGGTCCTGGACCCTGACTATCGCCCTGCCATCCTGGGGAAGCCGGCGTTCAACGATATTTAAATTAGACATAATCTTGATCCGGGAGACGATAGCATTAAGGAAATTTTTTATTTCATCCGGTATATGAGCATCATAAAGCAATCCATCTATCCGATAACGCAGCGATAAACATTGCCGATAAGGTTCAATATGGATATCGGTGGCCCGCTTTCGCCAGGCCTCCAAAATTATCTGATTGACTAATTTGATTACCGAGGCATCGCTAGCCTGCTTTTCAATATCCTCCACCCCTTCTTGCGCCCTAGCCTGTTCAGCAATGGTGCTGACAGAAGCCTGCGAACTTATTTTCTGCAAAGTATCCGCTGCCAGTCCATAATATTTCTTCAGGTCATCTAAAACATCGCTCGTGCAAGCCAGGGACATCTCCAGATCCAAGCCCAACTGCGTCCTGATCTCATCCAGCGTCTTAATATCCAAAGGATAAGCCACGGCAATGGCCAAGGTCCTGCCTTTTAGCGCTAAAGGAATAAATTTATAATACAAAGCTATTTTTAAAGGGACTTTACTGATAATGGATTTATCAATTACCAGCTCCTTAAGGTTAACACAGCTGAGTTTTAATTTTTCCGCCAAAACATCCAGGAGATCCTTCTCGGAAAACAAGCCCTGCTTGACTAAAACCTGCCGGAGGTCCTGGCCGGAACGATCCGCTTCCAGCAAAAACTCAGCCACGCTCTCCTGGGTAATGCGTTTTTTCTCTACCAGCATCTCCGCTAATTGTAAATCAATTTTTTTAGGCATAGTTTTTCATTTAGAGTTTTTAAATATTTCGCTGCACCTGCTGTTTATATTTAACAATAAATCCTTCCAGGTCATCTTTGGATACCAAAACTAAATTTAACCTTAACCCTCTTGCCTCATCTTCGGCTTTTTTAATCAAATCAACTTCTAAAGGATTATTTATGCCGATAGTTATTGACCATTCATCACCCTTAATAGGTATACATTTATAATCTAGAATCAATGATGGGCTAAATTTTTTCACAAAATCCCAATTAATATTTTCATTATTCAGCTTGATAAATGAAATATTGAACTGTTTAGCTAGTACTGATAATAAATCTTTCTCTATTATCTTTTTATTCTTTAATAATATGTCTCCTAGAAATTTATTGGTCCTGGCCTGCTCTGCCAGCGCATCCTCAAGCTGGGCTTGCGTAATCAGTCCGCGCTCAATTAAGATCTCACCGATTTTCTTCTGGTTTCTAAGCATATTTTTTAGAGTGCTCCAATTAGATAAAATTCCTCTTCCGGCCGGTTATCAACTCTACCGGAAATAATCTTCTCACACCCCAGGAGTGTCTGCTCAATAGTAACATAAACCCCCTTCTTGCCGGTGTAAGCCTCTCCGACAAAAAAAGGCTGCGTAAGAAAATTCTGCATCTTCCTGGCCCGTTCATAGATAATCCGGTCGACAGAAGAAAGTTCATCGATTCCCACCACCAGCACAATCCGCCGCAGCTCTTCATAGCGCTGGAATACCCTGATTACATCCTGGGCAACATCAAAATGGCGCTTGCCGACAATATCAATATCCAGGTTAGAAGAACTGGATAAAAGCGGATCAATTGCCGGATATAAACCCAGCTGAATACGCTCGCGGGATAAAACCAATACCGAATCCAGGAAGCTAAAAATTGCCACCACCGCCGGATCCGTTAAATCATCCGCCGGCACATAGACCGCCTCAATAGAAGTAATCGATCCTCCGGAGTCCTTGGTCGTGCGAATGCGCTCATGAAATTCGCTAACCTCAGAAAGCAGAGTAGGCTGATAACCCGTTTCGGAAGGCACGCGGCCTAAAAGGGTGGAGATCTCGCTGCCCGCCTGGACAAAACGAAAGATATTATCACAAAACAGCAAAACATCCTGGTTTTTTTTCTGCACCGCCTCAGCCATCGTAATTCCGGTCATCGCCACGGCAAAACGCGCCCCCGGAGGCTCATTCATCTGGCCAAAAACCATCATCGTCTTGGATAAAACATCATGGTTCTTCAGTTCATAATATAGCTCATTTCCTTCACGAATACGCTCTCCGATACCGACAAAAACACAGCTGCCCTGATAACGTTTAACAATATGCTGAATAATTTCCAGCGTCAAGACGCTCTTGCCAAGCCCAGCGCCTCCTAAAATACCGGTTTTACTTCCTTTAACCAACGGAGCAAGTAAATCAATGATCTTAATCCCGGTTTCCATAACTTCAAAGCTGCGGCGTTCATCTTTATTCTTACTGACCCGGACCCGGCTGCCCATATCCGTTTTTCTAATTGAACTTTTTTCTTGATGTTGGATCGGGCCGCCCTGGTCAATCGGTTGGCCCACAACATTAATCAGCCGGCCATAGAGACCGTCTCCCACCGGGATCTGAATGGAAGAGCCGTAAAAAACCGCTTCCGTATGACGCTGAATATTAGTCGTGGAATTGATGGAAATACACCTGGCGACATTACCCGGCAGATGCTCGGCGACTTCCAGAAAGACCTCCATACCCTCAATGGTATGCGTAAGCAGCATCGCGTAAATATTCGGCACATCATCCGCGCAGCTAAATTTCACGTCGACGACCGGCCCCTGAACCGCGGTGATCTTGCCCTTAGCCTTATCCGTAGACATGAATACCTTTCTCTAGCTTTAACTAATAATTAGACAGTATAACAAACCTTGTTGACTTTCAACAGTAGGGTGGGTTTAAACCCACCCTACTGTTGTCAATAATTAAGCATTATACAGCAGGCGGGCGCTAAAAAGCTCCCGCATACTTTGATCAATAATTTCATGCCTGACGCGAAAATACTGCAATTTTAATTTTTTATCCATCTCTTTAAGCCGGCGCAAGCTATCCTCAAGATGAACATAGCGGGCGGCAAATTCTGACAGGCGGCTCAAACCAAAAATATCATAAAGCCTTTGGCCCATCCATAAATAAACCAGGTATTCCACGATATCGCTAAGCTTAGATTCAAAAATAACATTCTGCATAAGCCGCGACTTAGGGGTACTCTTTTGTTTGGCTGACAAAAAATCCGGCAGGAAAGGAAAAAAGGTTACGCTCTCCACCCGCTGTAACGTAAAAGACACCGGATGCGGATAGACCACTTTTAATAACCCGAACTTTCCTCCCAGCGCATTCTTAAACAGATAATCCCTTAACTGAAAAGCCTGCAAGAGCCTCTGCTCATCATTAATCCCGGGATAGGCCGTAAAGGGCAGGCCGCTTTCACGCGCATACATCTTTCCCCGTTCACCGACCACCACCAACTGGCCCGGATTATTCTCCATCTCCGTCAGGGCCCTGGAAGCAACCTGCATATTTAACCCGCCTAAAAGCCCGCTATCGCTGGTGACCATGACAATGGCTTGAGTTTTATTCGTCGGTGTCAAAAATGGATGCTGGACTTGCGCAAAATCAATAAATTCAAAATAACTTTCAACCGCCTGCATAAATTTATCAAAACCGCCAAACTTATGCTCCAAGGAACGGTATTGTGAAACCGCAATATTCTTTAACACTTCGATCAAAGAAGAAAGCCCGCGGTTAAAATCCATATCTTTTTTGATTACGGCCATCGTCTGCATAAGCTTACTTAACCTCTTCTTTTAGGTATACCGCTAAGGTCTCTTCCAGCATACCCTTTAGGTCTTCGCTGAGCTCCTTACTCTGGCGGATCTTTAAACAAAATTCCGGTTTCGTTTGTTGGACATAAGCTAAGATATTTAACCGGAACTGGCGAATCTGCTCCATTGATAAGTTATCTAATAAGCCACGGTTTAACGAGTATAAATATATAATTTGTTCCTCGATAGAAACCGGCCGGTTTTTATCCTGAGTAATCAACTGGCTGATCGCCTCGCCGCGCCGTAAGCGCCCTTCGGCTTCTTTGGAAAGCCCGGATGTACGCAACTGCGTCATCTGCAGGAGCTCCTTATATTGCAGGTAATCCAGGCGCAGAGATTTACTTAACCCCTTCACTGCCGGCCATTGCGCTTTATTACCGATACGGGAAACGGAAAGCCCGAAATCAATCGCCGGTTTTACCCCTTTATTAAAAAGGCTGGTAGAGAAATAAAGTTGTCCGTCGGTCATGGAAATTAGATTGGTGGGAATATAGCCGGTAAGGTCCCCTTGCAGGATTTCCACAATCGGCAAGAAGGTCATCGAACCGCCGCCCAGCTCCTCTTTCAGGAGTCCGGCGCGCTCCATCATCTGAGAATGTAAATAAAAAATATCTCCGGGGTAAGCCTCGCGCCCGGGAGCACGTTCAAGTAAAAGGGAGATTTGACGGTAGACCCAGGCATGCTTAGTTAAATCATCGGCGACTAAAAGTACGTCTTTACCCTGGCTCATAAAATACTCACCCAAAGTACAGGCAGTGTAGGGGGCTAAATATTGTTCACCGGTAGAAACACTGGCTACGCCGGAAACAACAATTACATAATCTAAAGCTTCTTTTTCACGGAGGGTATCTAAAACTTTTACCAAACTAGAATATGGCTTACCAATACAGCAATAGATACAAATAACACCTTTGCCTTTCTGATTAATCATCGCATCCAAAGCCACGCTTGTCTTGCCGGTAATGCGATCACCGATTAAAAGCTGCCTTTGGCCTTTAGCCAGCGGAATAATCGCGTCGATAATCAAAGTGCCGGATTCTAAGGTTTGATTTACGGGTTGGCGGTCCATAACTCCGGGAGCAACAATAAATGCCGGAAGCAGGGCTTCTGAAGCCACCGGGCCTAAACCATCTAAAGGCCGGCAAAGCGCATCCACTACCCTGCCGACAAAGGCATTCCCTACCGGCAGAGTAAGGGATCTTCCTTTATTATAAACTTCATCTCCGGCGCGGATACCGATGGGATCCCCCAATACCAAAATCTGTACTTTTTCCTCAGTGAACCCCATGACTAAACCCAGGATGCCGTTGGCAAACTCCACGATCTGGCCGTTAATGCAGCTGGGCATACCCTTAGCAATCACAATAAACTTGCGTACGCTCTGCACAAAACCTACCTCGCGAATCTCAAAAATAGTTTCGGGATCCGAGGATTTCATGTCGCTTGACATCAGCGGGCTTTCTCCATAATTTTATTTTTTAGGGTTCCGTCAAAAACCAGGCTGGCGATAGTAATAATTAACCCGGCCACAAGTTTCGGCTCAACCTCTTCCTTAAGAGTAACTGGCCTATTCAAAACACTGGAAAGCTTCTGCACCAGCCCCTGACGCTGGGTATCGATTAAGGCAAACGCGGCAACAATCAAAACCTCCGAAACATTATCCGGGATACTGATATTATGAAGATGATTAAAACCGCTGGCAATCAACCCATCTACCCATTCATTATGCACGCTGAGCTTAAATTTATCAGGCAGGACATCATGGATCAAGCCTACCGCCTTATGCATCGCCTCTTTAGCGATACGTGCCTCTATCTCAGAGAGCATGGCATGACAGGATTTCTCCGCCTGCTGGACCATCTCTTCGCTTTTTGCGCGCGCAGTTTTTAAGATTTTCTCTTTTTCGGCTTGCCCCTCATTAATCAACCCGGTTTTAGTTTTCTCGCTTTCTTCCTGCGCCTGGCGAATAATTTCTTCAGCTTGTTTCTTGGTCTCCTCACCGCGGCGGTTGATATCCTCATCCTTTTTTGTATAATCCTGGTGCAGCTCATCGATATGCCGGGTAGCCAAGATAACATTCTGAGTCATAATTTTACGTAACATAAATATCAGTCCGGCAAAAAGGGCAATTTGAAAAATAATAAACGAAACCATCAACATCTTTAGTCTCCTTGTTTAAGAAACAACACCGCCGCAATTCCAATTAGCGGCGCGTGTCTTATTTAAGAAATAACACCCGCGCAATTCCGCTTAGCGGCAATCTCAAGACGCGCCAAACAACTGGAATACAATTAACATGGCGATAATCGCCAGGCTCTGCGCAAAAACCAGCCCGATGATCATCGCCGTAAAAATTTTCGGGGCGCTCGACGGATTCCTGCCTAAAGCCTGAATACTGGAAAAACTCCCGGCGGCAAAAACCGCACATGGCCCAAGTATGCATAAAGTAAAGATTATCACTAAAGCAATATTTTTACTCATCTCTCTTCTAATATAATCGTCACCGTATTCTGATCCGCCTTAATAATTCCCCTTCTTATCGGAAAACTCTGCTCATCCACAATCACCGAACCGGTAATTAAACGGCTTAAGATTCGCTTATGAAACGGGAGTATTTCAAAAACACCTTCTTCTCCGGTTACAATGATTCTTCCGGCTTGTCCTTCAAAAACAACTTTACTTAAATTTAAAATTGAAACATTCAACAACATTAAGATTGACCTTCTTTAAGGCTTATTTTGTTCATCAGGCCCGGATCCGGATTCAGGAAAGGCAGATTTTTTAGCTTCTGAAAGTTCATCCTTAATCATACGCGATTGGCGATTCCAGCTAAAAAAAAGTACGCCCGCCAAAAGCCCTGTAAATATAATTATAACAAAGATAATAATCCAAGTCATTGTTTTATTAGGTTCATGTCATCTCCAAATTAAAAGTGCACTGTTTTTAAAGGGAGTTACAATTTAAAAGTGCACTGTTTTTTGTGCCATACTTGTAAGAAAAAGGAGGTTTACAAGTATGGCACAATTACACAAAAGATTTACCGATCAACAGGT
>JAUYBI010000067.1 GCA_030693145.1 Candidatus Omnitrophota bacterium | reverse complement strand
GTCAACGTCGATGCCGATAAAAATATCGTATTCATTGGGGCTGTATACCATGTTTTCCTCCTTGTGAAATGGTTAAACTATTTGCCTCTAGTTTATACCATGTTTGGGAAAGCTTGGTACTCTAAACATATTATCTATTAGTGTAGAGAAGTAAATAGTGGGCTTGACAATACAACTGTTTAGTTGTATACTTTAAGAGGCAGAGAGAGTGAACAGTGTAGCGTGTGTTTATTTTAAAAGCGAAAGCGGCAGATGTCCGGTTAAAGAGTTTATTGAAGCGCTGGACAGATATTCTCAGAGAAAGTTCTTCTTTGTTGTTGATTTATTAAGTGAATTTGGCCGCAGATTGCCTGAGCCTCATGCGAAGTTCATCGGAAATGATATATTTGAGTTAAGGTTTAGGGGAGTTGAAGGAAGTATTCGGATTATGTATTTTTTCTTTCATCATGATGAGGTGGTACTTACAAATGGTTTTATTAAGAAAACCGATAAAACTCCGGCTAACCAGAAAAAGTTAGCCATAGACAGAAGGAAGGCGTATTTAGCGCTGCGCAAAGATTAAAAAAGGTAGAATCGTATGAAAAGCGAGAGAGTAGAAGAACATTTAAGAGATAAGCTTAAAAATCCGGCGTTCAGAGAAGTTTATGAGTTGGATCAACAAAAGCTTGTTATTGCTAAGTTGATTATTAGATACCGTATCAAGCATAATTTAACTCAGGGAGAATTTGCTGAAAAGGTAGGGGTAACCCAACAGCATGTTTCGAAAATTGAGAGTGGTGAATTCAGTAATATGTCTACGCTTGAGAAAATGCTAACTCCGCTTGGTTTAGGGTTAAAATTCAACGTAGTCCCTTTGCGTTCAAGGTCACAAACTGTGACCTTGAAATAATCTCACCTTGAATCCTTTTGATTGAACGCTCCCCGTAACATTCACTTCTATACAAAGGCCATAATTTAAGGTAGAATCCTACATAACAATAAAAGGGCTTATTATAAAATGGCGTTAATTAGTTTACAGGAAGTTAATCTTGCATTTAGCGGGCCGCTTATTTTTGATTGCTTAAATTTGCAGTTGGAGCCTGGTGAACGGATTGCTCTGCTTGGCCGTAATGGCGCGGGAAAAACGACCTTAATGAAGGTGATGACTGGACAGCAGGAGGTTGACTCCGGCAACGTGATCGTGCAAAAAGGAATTCAGGTTGCCCATCTGCCGCAGGAAGTGCCCGTGGATATTACGGGGAGTGTTTTTGATATTGTTCTCTCAGGCCTGGGGCCACGCGCCGAACTATTAAGCCAGCACCACCATCTTACCCAGCGCCTGCAAACGCAGCAGACTCCGGAATTGTTAAGACAGCTGGATGCGTTGCAGGATAAGCTTAATCATACCGATAGCTGGGATGTGAATAACCAGGTTCAAGAAGTTATTGCCAAGATGAAACTTGATCCGGATAGTGATTTTGCCCAATTATCCGGCGGACAAAAACGCCGGGCGCTTTTGGCCAGGGCGCTGGTGCTTAAACCGGAGGTTTTACTTTTGGATGAGCCGACTAACCATTTGGATATTGACTCCATGCTTTGGCTGGAAGGATTTTTGCTTAATTATTCCGGCACGGTTTTTTTTGTGACGCATGACCGGATGTTTATGACGCGTTTAGCCACCAGGATCATTGAACTTGACCGTGGGAAAATATATAGCTGGCCATGTGATTATCAGACTTTCCTTGAACGTAAACAAGCGGCATTGGATATTGATGAAGCGCGATGGGGCCATTTTGATAAAAAATTAGCGGAAGAGGAGGTTTGGATCCGTAAAGGTGTCAAGGCCCGGCGGTGCCGTAACGAAGGCCGGGTTAAGGCGTTGGAGCGTTTACGGGAAGAAAAGAAGACTCAGCGCAAGGCAATCGGCCAGGTGCGTATGCAGGCGCAGAAAGTTGACCCTTCGGGCCATCGGGTGGTGAAGATTTCGCAACTGGGTTTTGGGTATGGAGAAAAATGCCTGGTCAGGGATTTTACCACGCAAATAATGCGGGGAGATAAAATCGGCGTGATCGGGCCTAACGGCAGCGGTAAGACCACTTTGTTGCGCCTCTTGTTGGGAAAACTTACCCCTCAAAAAGGCAAGGTAACCCTGGGGACGAATCTGCAGATTGCTTATTATGACCAGCTGCGCGAACAATTGGATGAAGAGGCAACGGTAGCGGAGAATGTTAACGGAGAATCCGATACTATTGTGATTAATGGCAAGCCCAAGCATATCATCGGGTATTTGCAGGATTTTCTTTTTACACCTGACCGGGCGCGCACACCGATTAAAATGCTCTCTGGCGGGGAACGTAACCGTCTTTTTCTGGCGCGGCTTTTTTCCCAGCCCTCGAATGTTTTAGTAATGGATGAGCCGACTAATGATTTGGATATCGAGACCCTGGAGCTCCTGGAAGAATTATTACTGGAGTATCCCGGCACGCTTCTTTTGGTCAGTCATGACCGGGCTTTTCTGAATAATGTGGTAACTTCGACTATGGTTTTAGAAGGAGAGGGTTTGATCAATGAGTATGCCGGCGGCTATGATGATTGGCTCAGCCAGCGAAAAACTGTGGCGCCAGCGCCGGTAAAAGCAAAATCTGTAAAAGAAAAGATCCGGCCTAAAAAACCGGTAGTCGCACGCAAGCTTACCTCTGGCGAGCAGCGCGAACTGGATAACCTGGCGTTAGAAATTGAGAAGATGGAAGCTGAACAGAAACAACTCTACGCTCTTTTAGCTGATTTTAAATTTTACGAGAAAGATCCTGCGGAAATCGCCAGCACCAAGGCCAGGTCAGAATTTTTGTCAAATGAGCTGGCCGAGGCCTACGCGCGATGGGAGTATTTAGAGGAATTATCAGAATAGAGGAAAATAAATAGAAACGGTCCCATTGTTTGTCCCATTGTTTGCCTAGTTTAAAGTTGTAATTGATCAGGATAAGCGATACAATAATAAGAAATAGGTATTCAGGAGCGAGGAAAGGTTAGTTTGATTATAAAGAGCGGCCAAAATAGTAAAATTCCTAGCAGTTTTTATCTTGAGCATGTTTTTACGAGAGGTGGCGTTTGCCGAGACCAAGACAATCTACTGCCCGGATGGTTCGGTATTTATGGTGGTGTCGTTGATAGATGGTAAAAAGAAGGGGTGGCCAAGTTCTATTTATCCGAGTGGAAAATTAAAAGAGATTAAACCGTATGCTAAGGATACCGTAAACGGGGCGTGGAAGTTTTTCTACGAGAACGGCAAGGTGAGCGCGGAATCTTTATATGAACACGGCACGACTGTAAAAAGTTGGGTCCGCTATGATGAAAATGGCAATGTCACGAATCTATAAACAGTATGCTTTTTTAAAAGAAAGGAAGGTTAATTAATAAAATGGATACCTTGCATAGCATTATTAATAACGTTAATCTTTTATTAAATATCATCGGTGCTTTGATTATTATTTGGGGGACAGGTATTTCCCTGGCGGAATTTTTAAAAAAAGAGATTGCGGATAGAAGTAAGGCCATGCAATTAAATGAAGCTATTCGTATCCGCTTGGGAAGCTATTTAGTTTTAGCTTTGGAATTTTTTATTGCCGGCGATATCATTAAAACTATTATTACTCCTACTTGGGAGAGCTTAGGAATATTAGGAGTGATTGTGGTTATCCGAACGGTGTTGAGCTATTTTTTAACCAAGGATTTAAAGAAGATTTAACTTAGAGGATAGAGGAGCGATAATGATTGAGATGGAGTTAAATAAAATTGTGATTGATGAGAAAAGGCATGATCAGCTGATTGCCCTAAAGGAAAAGGGGGGCTCCAGAGTCTTGCCGATTGTGATTGGTTTAAATGAAGCCTCAGCCATAAAATTAAAGATCAGCGGTTTTAATCCTCCGCGGCCCCTGACTCATGATTTAATTTTTACGATCATTAATGACCTGGAGGCAACCGTCGAGAAAGTGATTATTGATAAATTAGAAGAGAATACTTTCCATGCCAAGCTGATTATTAAAACTGCCGGTGGCGTGCTTAAAACTATTGATGCCCGTCCGAGTGATAGTATTGCTTTAGCGGTGAGGTTCCATGCGCCGATCCTGGTCGAAGATGAGATTATTAAGCAGTATGAGTTGTTTAACAAAGAGAAGCTTTAAAATAAAGGGGACGGTTCTATTTTTTCATTGCCATCTATTTAAAAAATAGAACCGTCCCCTTTATTTTAATTAAATCTATGCTCAAGTTCAGCCTAAAAGACGAAAATATCTTAAGCCCGGTTTATAATTTTGCTAAAGCCAAGAAAGTAAAATTATACCTCGTGGGAGGAGCTCTGCGGGATCTAATTTTAGATAGAAACAAAGAGAATCCGGATTTTGATTTTTGTTTAAAATCCGGCGCCTTAAAATTTGGCGCTAAACTCGCCAAAGAATTAAGGTGTGCTTTTGTGGTTTTGGATGAAGAGCATGCCGCCTGCCGTTTAGTTAAGAAGATAAACCAGAAGATCTGTACCTTTGATTTTTCGGATTTTCGCGCCGCAACTTTAGAAAAAGACCTGCTGCATCGGGATTTTACGATAAACTCCATGGCGCTGGCTTTAGGGGATGTATTTGGGAAGCAGGATTTAGATACTTTGATCATTGATCCGTATTCCGGGAGAGCGGATCTTAAAGCTAAGCTCATTAAAGTTACCGGACCGGGTTCCTTTAAGGAAGACCCGTTAAGGATCCTGCGGGCTTTTAGTTTTAGCTGCACACTCGGCTTTAGTTTGGATAAAGAAACATTGCGCCTGGGGCAAAAAGA
Source organism: Candidatus Omnitrophota bacterium (assembly GCA_030693145.1). GTDB lineage: Bacteria > Omnitrophota > Gorgyraeia > Gygaellales > Profunditerraquicolaceae > UBA6249. The sequence goes on along the minus strand of JAUYBI010000067.1, from coordinate 7,125 downwards.
AAAAAATAAAATTAGTGATGTATCCGGGGAACGTATCCGTGAAGAATTATTTAAAATCTTAGATAGCGCTGCAGCTTACGCTTCTTTAGTCAGCCTGGATAAGTTAAAGATCTTAGAGATTATTTTTCCGGAAATCAAGCCTATGCGCGGGATTGGGCAGGGGCCGTATCATCACCTGGATGTCTGGCAGCATAGCTTAGAAACTTTGAGCCAATTTGAACTGATCCTGAAGCGGGTTAAACAAACTCCCCAGGTTTATGATTATTTGCAGGAGGAGGTTGCCGGTTTCCGTAGAAGATCCAGCCTCTTAAAGTTAGCTTGCATTTTGCATGATATCGGCAAGCCCAAGGCTATGCGCCGGGAAAAGAAAAAAATTATTTTCCATGGCCATGAAAGGATAGGTTTAGGTTTAACGCGCGTAATTTCGCGGAGATTGAAATTATCTAATGATGAAGGCCGCGCTTTAGAGAGGATTGTGCTCTGGCATTTGAGGCCGGGGTATCTGGCGGGTAACTCCCCTCCCACTGCGCGGGCAATTTTTCGTTATTTTCGCGACACCGGCAATGACGCCTTAGCTGTACTTTTATTATCTTTGGCTGATCAGCGGGCGACTAAGGGGCCTTTGACCACGGCGGTCTCACGCCTGCGGCATGAGAAAACAGTCAAGGCCTTGATCCGTAAATTATTAAAGCAGAAAGATGAAAAAAAATTAGCGCGCCTTTTAAACGGCACTGATCTTATGGATAAATTCAAATTGCCGGCTTCGCCGCTGATCGGTAAACTGCTGACGGAGCTGGAAGAGGCACAAGCTATCGGCAAGATTAAAAATAAGCAAGAGGCTTGGCAGTTAGCCGCTAAGCTCATCAAATCCCGAAAATGAAGAAGTTTATTCTTATCGCGGTAATCCTGTTCTTAATTCTTTTTGGCGCCACAGTCTACCTGAATAAAGTATTCTTACCGAAAAAAATAAAATCACTAATTGTTTCTACGCTGGCCAAACAGACCGGCAAGAATATTTCTTTAAGATCCCTGGAGTTTAGCATCTTTAGGGGGCTGGTTTTACATGATCTGGTGATTGCTGATAGCCAGAGTGTGATTTTAAGTACGCGCCAGGCAACTTGCACAATTTTTATTTGGCCGATTTTTAAGAAGCAGATTATTATTCCCGGCATAAACCTTAAATCCCCGTATATCTTCCTGCAGCGCCGCCCGGATAACAGTTTTAACTTGCAGGATTTTTTCGCGCTCACCCAGATATCTACGAAGAAAACAGATTTTAGTGTCGCTGTTTTTAAACTTACAATTGCCAATGGCAATATTGTTTTTCAGGATGATACCTTGGCAGTTAAATCCAAAAGAGAAATCAAGAACATTCAACTTAGCTTACAGCTGGGTCTACCGGTAAAATTAAAGTTTAATCTTAGCGCAGAATTGGTTAATCAACCGCCGGTTTTAATTAATGCCTCCGGAGAATATAAAATTTTAAGCCGGGAGCTGGCGGCGAATCTTGCCTTGAAGGATCTATCCACGCGTGAATTTAGCGCTTATTATCCTGATCTAGATGATCTGGTTTCCGGATTGATAGATTTGCAGGCTCAGGTTAATCTTAAAAAACAGATACTGCAAGTTAAGCTTACCTCTAGAGGCGAGGATTTAATTTTAGTAAAAGATAATTTAAAGGCTAAATTAAATTCCAGCCTGCAAACCAAAATTGACTATAATTTAGAAACTAAAAAACTTGAGCTTAGCGGAGCCTGTGATATTCTGCAAGCGGATATTTCCGGCTTAGAGTTTCTGGGCCGTATAAAAAATTTAAACGGCAAATTTGTTTTTAATCAGCGTTCTTTAACTGCGGATAACCTAAAAGCAGAGTTGTTGGGCGCGCCGTTTAAGATTAATCTGGGGATTAAAGATTTCAGCACCCGGGTATTAGATATAAATACGGATTTTGACCTTAATCTTCTTCCGGCTGTGGCTAAAGATAAATTTAACTTTTCCCTGATTAATGCGGCCAGCGGCAGGGCGGCATTGGCTCTAAAAATGCATCCGGATGATCAGGGCGCTTGGAGAGCGCAGGGCAGGCTGGATATTACCGGCGCGGGTTTAAAGCTGGATAAACTGGATCAGCTGATTGAGGATATCGCCGGGAGCCTTGAATTTAGCCAGCAGGGCTTAAGTTGGATAGATACAAAATTTAAATATCAGGGAATAAATTATCAGACTAGCGGAACACTTTCTGATTTTACTGCGCCTAAGGTTAAGTTAAAACTTTATTCCGAGGATTTATCCCTTAGCGGAGATTTTGACCTCCTGAGTAATAAAATTAAGATTGCCCAGCTGGAGGGTAAATATCTTGATTCGCAGTTTTTAGTCAGCGGTGATATTGATCGCGCTGATCCGGCTAAGCCGCAGGTGGATTTAACTGGCAGGATCAACTGGGAATTTAGTAATTTAACAAAGTTCCTGGAGAAAACCTATCCCGGGATAAAAGCGGGCTCCCCCTCAGGCCGGCTGGATACGCAATTTAACCTGAGCGGGCCGGTTACCGATTTTAAAAACTGTTACCTGGACGCAAAATCCACGAGCAGTAATTTTTCTTTATATGGCTTAAAGGCGACGGAGCTATCCTTAAATTTTTTACAGGAACAAAGAATCGCCAAGATCCCCTTCTTCTATATGGCTTTTTATGACGGAATGATTGAGGGGACAGGCGCGTTGAACTTTACTACCGATGATTTTGTTTATCACTTGGAATTAATCGCTAATGGAATAAGATTAGAAAAACTTAAGCTGGATACGCCGTCTAAGGCCAGGGATATCTCCGGGATTTTCCGGGGAGAGGTTAAGCTGAATGGGGCAGGAAGTGATTTGAATAAACTTAGCGCCTCCGGCAGATTGGCGGTTACCGAGGGAAGGTTGGGAGGGTTGAATTTACTTCACGGTTTAGGCAGGTTGTTATTGGCTAAGGACCTGGGGAAGATTGAATTTACAGAATGCGCTGCGGATTTTTTGTTAAAAGAAAAATTTATCTATACGGATAATTTGAAATTAACCAGCAGCATTGTCCATCTTACCGGCCCGATGAAAATCGGCCTGGATAATTCTTTAGAGGGGGCCTTAGATGTGGAGATAATCAGCGAGATGGTTCCTTTAAGCGGTACGTTTAAAGACATCTCTACCGCGATTATCGGCCAGGGCGGTAAATTCGGCGTAATTAAATTAAGCGGTACACTGGGAGAGCCCCGGTATACTTTTAAGACAGCGGTCGGTAATATTATTCAGGGGTTAACGGACGTGTTTTTTAAAAAATGATGAAAGTTTATACTCAGGAATTAATTTTTAATACCAGGAATCGCCAGGAGTTTATTAATATCACCGATCAGGTCCGGGAGGCTCTGGATAAAAGCGGAATTAAAGAAGGCCTTTGCCTGGTTAATCCTATGCATATTACTGCCAGTGTTTTTATTAATGACGATGAAAGCGGATTGCATAAGGATTTTTCTCTGTGGCTGGAGAAATTGGCGCCGTTTGGGAAAGATAAATATCAGCATAATCTTACCGGTGAAGACAACGCGGATGCGCATTTAAAGCGCACGCTTATGGGCAGGGAGGTGGTGGTAGCCGTCACCGGCGGTAAATTACATTTTGGCCCCTGGGAGCAGATTTTTTACGGAGAATTTGACGGCCAGAGAAAAAAGAGGGTATTAATTAAGATTATCGGAGAATAATGATTAGGACAAGAAACAAGGGGACGGTTCTATTTTTATTCGTTTCTATTCTTAAAAAATAGAACCGTCCCCTTGTTTTTAGTTAGGAGTATAATCATGAAAATTAAAAATACGGAAATTAAGGTGGTGATGGGGGATATTACGGAGTTACGGGTGGATGCTATTGTTAATGCCGCTAATAATCAACTGCTGATGGGCGCAGGAGTGGCAGGAGCAATTAAAAAAAAGGGCGGTAAGATTATTGAAGAAGAGGCGTTGAGTAAGGGGCCGGTTGAGATCGGAGAAGCTATTGCTACCGGCGCGGGAGAGCTGGCGGCAAAATATATCATTCATGCTGCGACTATGGGCATGGATTTTTCCCGCCAATCAAATAAAGCCTCAGGCGGGATCCCGCCTGCGTTTTGTAAGCATTGGGCGGGAAAGACCGATGAAATTAAAATTCGTAATGCCTGCCGAAGCGCGTTAAATTTGGCCAGGGAATTAAAAGTTAGTTCAATCGTTTTTCCGGCTTTAGGTTGCGGCACCGGAGGTTTTCCATTACTGGCCTCGGCTAAAATTATGGCTCAGGAGGTTTTGAAATATTTGCGTGAAACGGATACCTTGCTTAAGGAAATAATTTTTTGCCTTAATAATGAAGAGGCGTTTACTATTTTTAAGAAAGGCGTGTTGGGGTATTTAGAATATGTAACCACAAAATTATCCGGCGGGCCTTATGTGACGGTGGATGCGATTATTGAAGTGCCCGATGGAATTGTAATTATTAAGCGCAGTAATCCGCCCTTTGGCTGGGCTTTGCCCGGAGGCTTTGTGGATTACGGCGAGAGCCTGGAGGCTGCGGTGATCAGAGAGGCTAAAGAAGAGACTAATCTTGATTTAATCGAGGTTAAACAGTTTCATACATATTCTGATCCAACCCGTGATCCACGATTTCATACCATCGGAACGGTTTTTATGGCTAAGGCTAAAGGAAAGCCTAAGGCCGGAGATGACGCCGCGGAGATCAAAGTGATCAAAGTAAGTCAGATCGAAAAGCAGGAATTTGCTTTTGACCATAAAAAGATCCTTTTCGATTATCTCTCTTTAAAGAAATAAAGGGGACGGTTCTATTTTTTCAAGCTTAAAAATAGAACCGTCCCCTTTATTTCTGCTTTAGCCTTCGCGCAGCTGCTTCTCAGCGTCGACGATATCGCGGTTAATTACGCGGATAGTTTCTTTGATCTTATCTTTGAGCAGGTAAGAGGTAACCGGGGCTTGGGAAATTTCTCTTAACACCTGCACGCTCATCCTGAAATAGCGCACGACCTCACCTTCATCACAATCTGTAAATTGCAAGGTCTTATCGAAATTTGTCCCGCGCAGCCAGGCTTCCATGCTGGAGCAGAGGTGAAAATAGGGCAGTTTGCTAAAAGGATAAATTTTATAGCGGCGTTCTTTATTTTTTATGCGGTCATAGGTCTCTTCACAGGTTCTCTTGAGGTGTCCGGTGGATTTGGAGATACCCGTGGGCATGCGTTGATTTTTACGCGGTTCAAAAACAACGGAAGCGGCGGCCACCCCTAATCCAAATTCATCCAGTTGCTCCAGGATATTTTCGCTATATAATTCTGCCAGGACGAGTTCATAGCCATAAATAGTTTTGGCGAATTTTCCTTTATCCGTAAGTTTTCCGTCATGAATATAATTTAAGTCTTTAAGCAGCCTGAGCTTTGCATCCAGGAGGTTTAGGGCTTGTTTTTGTTCATTTTTTCGCGACTGATAATAATGCAGAGAGAGGGGGTAAATCTTAAACAGCTCATCCTGGTATTTTTCGTAAAGATTAAGGATCGTGGCGTAGGAGGTATTCAACTGGCTTTTTACTTCCTCGGGATTGCCAAAAATAATCCTGCGCACTTCTTCGAAATTTATCCTTTCCGGGTTAATCCGGGTATAGACAAAGCCTTCTTTATCTATACCGCGCCGTCCGGCCCGCCCGGCCATTTGAAAGAAATCGCGGGTTTTTAGATTGCGCACGTAGGTGCCGTAAAATTTACGCAGGCCGTCAAACATCACCGAGCGGCTGGGCATATTTATTCCTAAGGCAAAGGTTTCCGTGGTAAAAATAACTTTAAGCAGGCGGCTGGTAAACAGGCGTTCAATCACTTCTTTTAATGTGGGCAGCATCCCGGCATGATGGTAGGCAATGCCGCGTTGCACTAAAGGATAAAGCAGCTGCGCGGAGCGTTCATTTTTTAAATTAAATCTTTCCAACAGGTCTTCATACATTTGGGTGATGGCGCGGGTTTCTTTGGCGTCAAGAAATTTGAATCCGTATAAATCAAAAGCCAACTCTTCAGCGCGCTTGCGGGAAAAAACAAAATAAATTGCCGGTAGGCCTTCTTTTTCCTGAACATAACTAATCAGTGATTGCAGGCGGTTAGGTTTACTGGAACGCAGGCGTTTAAGCCGGTCGAGATTATCCACCACTTCGTTGGCGCACTGGAAACTAAAATGTAACGGTACCGGCCGTTGATCTTCGATGACGACCTTTACGGTTTTGTCATGGATAGATTCGATCCAGGCGGCGAATTGTTTGATATTTGGAATGGTTGCCGATAATCCCAAAAGATTCATGTGTTTGGGCAGAAAAATTAAGGATTCCTCCCAGACCGTGCCGCGTTCGGGGTTATCAATGTAATGAATTTCATCAAAGATAATCCAGGAGTATTTATCCAGGCTGGCCGGCTCATCCAGAATTTTATTCCGGAAGATCTCGGTAGTCATGATTAAGATCGGAGCCTGCGGATTAATGGAAACGTCTCCGGTAAGAATTCCGATATTATCCTGGAATTGGCCTTTAAAATCGCGGAACTTTTGGTTAGAAAGGGCTTTAATCGGAGCGGTGTAGATTACTCCTAAATTGTTACGGATAGCGCCTTCGATAATGTATTCGGCAATCGCAGTTTTTCCGGCTCCGGTAGGAGCGGAGACAATTACCGAATGGCCGCTATTTATGTAGTCAATGGCTTCTTGCTGGAAACGGTCGTAAATCATTGCATTATTATAATCTAAAAGCATTGATTTATCTAATAAAAATAATATAATAAAACAATGAGTTATCTTTAGGGAGTCATTGGGAACCTAGGATTATGATGAGGCGTATTCTAAGCGTTCGATTGAGGGGGATTTTCTGGCTGCTGTTTTTAGGGGCCTTACTGATAACGGGTTGTCAGGAATCCTCTGGCAAAGATTATGGTTATAGCAGTATTTTAGTAACCCGGGCAGTAGATGGGGATACGCTGGTATTAGAAAACAGGGAGAGGGTGCGTTTGATTGGAATCGACACTCCGGAGATGCATGAGTCGAATAAGCTCAATCGTGATGCTCAACGTTCGGGCCAGGATGTTGAGACAATTAAACA
>JAUYBI010000058.1 GCA_030693145.1 Candidatus Omnitrophota bacterium | reverse complement strand
GGGCAATTCCGGGGACACAATACTTAATTACCTTTAGCTTTTTGATAACGAATCCACTAGCAAAAATGGGACCGTTTCTATTTTTCCTCTTCTTTTCACGTCTGTTATGAACCGTCCACTTTATTTGTCCTCTTTATTTCTTGATTTTATTCTGATAAGGTGTTAAAATTTTAGCAGGAGGTGAAAAGAGATGACTATTCAGGCGGAATATCTGGTTAACGAAAAAGGACAAAAAAAGTCTGTGGTTTTATCTATACGGGACTATCTCAGGCTTTGGGAACATCTTGAAGATATGGAGGACGCGATTGACCTAAAAAAAGCCAAAGAATTAGCCAAGGGTTTTATCGATTTTGAAACTCTTGCTCGCAGGCTTAAAAGGCAGAGACGCATACATTAATGTATAAAATTATTATAGAACGCCGGGCTGCCAAAGAGATTGAATCTCTGCCCAACGATGTGATTCAGCGTGTAACTGACGCCATTAGCCATCTAAGGCCCACGCCGCGTCCCCATGGCATAAAGAAACTCGCGGGTGAAAATGGTTGGCGCATAAGGATTAGGGATTATCGAATTTTGTATACAATAGATGACGCTCAAAAACTCATTACTATCTACCGAGTAAAACATCGCAGAGAAGTTTATCGATAATCTCTAATAAAATAATCGGGACAACCTCTTGTTTCTTTACCCAAGATATGCTAAGTTTAAAGTAGTAATTAGTAAAAATATAACCCGGAGGTGGCAGATGTTTAAATACAAGAAGTTTTTATTACTCTCTCTCTCTCTCTCTTAGTTTTCCCTTCGCTTCTTTTTGCTGCTGAAGAAATAACCATTACCACTTATTATCCCTCGCCGTATGGCGTATATAATGAACTGCAGCTCTTCCCCCACAATCCTGCAGTAACTACCTGTGATGATGCTCATAAAGGAACCATGTTTTATAAATCTACTGATAACCAGGTTTATGTCTGTAAAGGCACCACTTTAGGCTGGGTGAGTGGAGGTAGTGGTTATTGGGCCACCTCCGGTAATGATATCTACAATACCAATTTAGGCGATGTCGGTATCGGGACAAATACTCCTGCGGAAAAATTGGATATTCAGAACGGACGACTGCAGATAAAAGGGGTTACAATAGACCATCTTACCGGAGTAAGTATAGGGTGTCCTGCGGGATATTTTGCTCTCAAAAAGTGGGCGGCAAAAACTTGCGGACCTTTTGTGGACTGTGGCCGCACTGCAGGTTGTACAACGTTAGCCTCATGGGACGTAGGGACTAGTTCCGCACCCCAATGTGGTTATAATAGAAACTTAGATTGTGTTTGGGTTGCCTTTACTTGTACTGCAGATTCATGGAGCGAAGCTATCTGTATCGGTAATTAAATCACTTCCCAAAGAAAAATACGGCCCTATTTACGAATTCCGGGCACGAATTCCGGGGAATAAAGGGAACGTTTCTATTTTTTAAAAAAATAGAAACGTTCCCTTGTTTTTTTAAAATAAAAAGGTTTGCCAGGCTTAGATTATATGCTAAAATAGCTTTCTTAAAGGAAAGGGGAATGATGAAAGATTATCTAAAATTGCTCAGATTCGTTGGGCCTTATAAGGGGCTTTTCCTGATCGCCGTAATTTGCATGGGTTTCTCCGCGGTGTTTGACGGGGTGTCTTTGGCGATGATGGTGCCTCTGGCCGATAAGGTTTTGACGAATAAAAAAATTATTGTTCCTGCCAAACTGCCGGATTTTTTGGCTGGTTTTGTCGATAAAATAAATAATACCGCTCCGGAGATTTTGCTCAACTATATGGTGGCGGCGGTACTTTTGCTTTTTTTATTAAAAGGTTTTTTCGGTTTCCTCCAGAGTTATATTATGTCGGATATCGGCCAACGCGTGGTCAGGGACATCAAGAGCCAGCTTTACGCCAAGATCCAATCCTTATCGCTTGATTATTTTACGCATAAGCGCGGCGGTGAGCTGATGTCGCGGATTACCAACGACGTTAAGATCGTGGAGAATGCCGTATCCTACGGTTCAACGGATCTGATTTACCAGAGCCTGCAGGTAGTCATTTTTGCGGTAGTTATTTTCTTTATCTATTTTAAGATGGCGTTGGTCGCCTTTGTATTTTTACCTTTGATCAGTTTACCGATTATCAAAGTGGGTAAGGCCTTAAGAAAACTTTCCAAGCGTTCCCAGGAGAAGATCGCCGATACTAATTCCCTTCTCTATGAGACGATTATGGGCGCCAGGATTGTTAAGGCTTTTAATATGGAGGAGTATGAGGTTAATAAGTTTAATCAGGTAAATGCGGATTATTATAAAATCTCCATGAAGTCCATCAAACGTACGCTCCTGCTTAACCCCTCCACGGAGTTCTTAGGGGTAATTGCCGGAGTTTTGGTTTTTTTCTGGGGTGGCCGTGAAGTTATCGCCGGCAGGCTGTCTTTTGGCGTTTTCGGGCTTTTCCTGGGTTCTTTATTATCTTTGATCCGGCCATTTAAAAAAATAAGCCAGGTTAATGCTTTGAATCAGCAGGCCATGGCCGCTAGTGAGCGTATCCATGAGGTATTGGATACAGAAGCAAGCGTAAAAGAGCCTCAGCCGGCAAAGATTTTGAGCGGTTTTAAGAAGGATATCAGGTTTAATGATATTTGGTTTAGTTATGCCGATACGCAAATTCTAAAAGGTATTAATTTAGATATAGAATATGGCCAAATGCTGGCGATTGTCGGCCCGAGTGGTTCGGGCAAAAGTACCCTGGTAGATTTAATTCCGCGTTTTTATGATCCGCAAAATGGAGCGGTATTGATTGATGGGGTTAATATCCGGGAGCTTAGTTTAAAGTCATTACGCAGCCAGGTAGGCATAGTTAATCAGGAAACCATGCTCTTTAATGATACGATTCGTGCTAATATCGCTTATGGCAAGCCTAATGCTTCTTTGGCAGAGATAGAGGAGGCAGCGAGGAAAGCGCATGCGCATGATTTTATACTTAATTGTCCGCAAGGTTATGAGACGGTTATTGGTGATCGGGGGGTAATGATTTCCGGGGGAGAGCGCCAGCGGATTGCGATTGCCCGTGCCCTCTTAAAGGATGCTCCGATATTAATCTTAGATGAGGCTACTTCGCAATTAGATTCTACATCTGAACGTATTGTACAGGAAGCTTTGGACCGCCTGGTTAGCGGTAGAACGGTATTTATGATTGCGCACCGGCTTTCTACGGTAAGAAAGGCCAATAGAATTGTAGTTTTAGATAAAGGCTCGATTGTTGAGCAGGGAACGCATATTGAATTGCTGGAAAAGAACGGTTTATATAAGCGGCTGTATATGGCTCAAGAGTTACAATAATAGTTGCAAATAAGTAAAATTTTGCTATAATTACCCGATTAACTTTCTACCGTACCACTCTGCCATATAAGGATGTCAGGTGTGTTGTTTTGGCAATAGCACTGCCGCATATTAGGAATGCCGGTGCTTGCTTAAGCAGTGAAAGGGTCAGAAAAGAATATTAACCAATTGGTTAGGAAACCATGCCTGCCTGCCGGCAGGCAGGGTTTGGTTATTTAAATAATCAAACCCAAAAGAAGGGGGATTAAAGACGTGCCATCAGACTTAATCAAGCAACTTTTAGAAGCAGGTGTACATTTTGGCCACCAGACTAAACGCTGGAATCCCAAAATGAAGAAGTTTATTTTTGGCTCAAGAAGCGGTATTTACATTATCGACTTGGAAAAGACCGAGGAGTGTATTAATGCTGCCCGGGATTTTTTAATGGAGATAACCTCAAAAGGAGAATTCGTCCTTTTTGTGGGGACTAAAAAGCAGGCCCAGGATGTAATTAAGCAAGAGGCTATCCGCAGCGGAATGTATTACGTTACTGACCGTTGGCCGGGCGGTATGCTTACTAATTTCGCTACTATCAAAAAAAGTATCCACCGCTTAAAGGATATCGAAAAGATGCGCACTGATGGGACGTTTGAGAAGTTGACGAAGAAGGAAATTGCGCACTTGGAAAAAGAGCTGGCTAAGCTTAATAAGAATTTTTCCGGGATTGTCCTCATGGAACGCATGCCTAAAGCAGTGTTTATTGTGGATACCAAAAAAGAAGAGACGGCAGTACGCGAAGCGCGCAGGCTGGGGATTCCGATCATTGGGTTAATTGATACCAACTCCAATCCGGATTTAGTAGATTATCCTATTCCCGGTAATGATGATGCCACCAAATCTATTCGTACGGTAGTTTCGATTATCGCCGATACGATTATCGAAGGAAGGAAGAAATTCCTCTCCTATCTTGCTCAGGAAGGGGTTAAAATAGAAGAGGCTAAGGCCGATATTGTTACAGAGGTTCTTCCGGAAGAAGAGATCAAAATTAAAGAAATCGAAGAGATTGTTGAGGATAGCCAGCCGACTGATGAGGCGGCAGCGGTAAAGAGGGCGCACTTGAAGGCAGCCGCGGAAATCAACCCAAAACTAAGGAAAAAAGGGTAGCTTTATTAATCAAGAAGGGGTAATTTTAAAATGAAAAATTCAGTTAATACGATTAAAGAATTAAGAGATATAACTTGTTCAAGTATCGCGCATTGTAAAAAAGCTTTAGAGGAGACCGGGGGCGATATCCAGCAGGCAGTGGTATTATTACGTAAGCAAGGCTTGGAGATTGCCGCTAAAAAGCAGAGCCGCGCTGCCAAAGAGGGCAGGATTGATTGTTATATCCATCACGGCAATAAAATCGGAGTTTTGTTGGAGGTTAACTGTGAATCAGATTTTGTGGCCAGAAATGAGGAGTTTATTAATTTCACCAAGGATCTGGCGATGCAGATTGCCGCGACTAGCCCGGAGTATATTAAAAAGGAAGAGGTTCCGGAGGAAGTTCTAAAACATGAAAAAAATAAAGAAGACTATTATAAGCATAATTGTTTGTTAGAGCAGGTTTTTGTGAAAGACCCAAGTTTAATGATTAGAGATTGTTTAGGCAGTATTGTAGCAAAAATGGGTGAAAATATTGTTATCCGCAGGTTTATCCGCTACAAGATTGGCGAATAAATGGTTAAACCGGTTTACAAGAGAATTGTCCTTAAACTTAGCGGTGAGGCACTTCAGGGCAAGAAAACGCATGGTATAGACCCGGGAGTGCTTTTGACTATCTCACGCCAGATTAAAGAAGTTAGAGACCTGGCGGTGGATGTGGCAGTGGTCTTAGGTGCGGGTAATATCCTGCGCGGCCAGGAGAACACTGCTTGCCGGGGCTTGGACATGGACCGGAGTGTCGCAGATTATATGGGGATGCTGGCTACGGTAATTAACGGACTTTCTCTGCAGGATGCGTTGGAAAAAACAGGCGTGCCGACCCGGGTGATGACCGCTATTGAAATGCAAAAGATAGCCGAGCCCTATATCAAAAGAAGGGCGATCCGGCATTTGGAAAAAGGTAGAGTAGTTATCTTTGTCGCCGGGACAGGTAATCCTTATTTTACTACGGATACCGCGGCAGCCTTACGGGCGATGGAGATTAATGCCGATGCTATTTTGAAAGCTACTAAAGTTGACGGAGTTTATTCTGCCGATCCGATGAAAGTAAAAGCTGCCAGAAAATTTACGCAATTAAAATACATTGATGTGCTTAAAAAGGGTTTAAAGGTAATGGATGCAACCGCAATCAGTTTGTGCATGGATAATAAATTACCGATTGTGGTTTTTGATCTTAATTGTGTAGGCAATATTAAGCGGGTAATTTTAGGCGAAAAGATCGGGACGGTCGTACGTTAAAAGGGGGAAAGCCAACATGTCTATTAAAGAAACAATACATAATACTGAAGAAAAAATGAAAAAGGCTTTTGAATCGATGAATCGCCAGTTTCATGAAGTAAGGACCGGCAGGGCATCTCCGAGTTTAGTGGAAGGCCTGCATATTGATTATTACGGAACTTCGACTATGTTAAAACAGTTGGCAGCAATATCCGCGCCGGATGCGCATTTGATCGTTATCCAGCCTTGGGATCTTACTGCGATTGTTGAGATTGAGAAGGCAATCTTAAAATCTAATCTGGGGGTCAGCCCTTCTAATGACGGCAAGATAATTAGAATTACTGTTCCACAGTTATCTAAGGAGAGGCGCCAGGAGATGGCTAAGTTGCTGCATAAAATGTCTGAAGACGGCCGTGTATCTTTGCGTACGATTAGAAGAGAAGCCAAAGAATCTGTCGAGAAACTGGAAAAGGATAAAATTGTTTCTGAAGATGAGAAATTTCGCGGTATTGATGAGTTGCAGAAAGTAGTAGATAAGTATATCGCTAAGATTGATGAGCTTTTAAAGATTAAAGAGAAGGAAGTATTAGAGTTTTAAACTCTGAATTCAAGCATAAGTTTTGAGTTTCGGATTTAGAGTTTCGGATTTAGAGTTTACTAGATTTGGGCCTCTAGCTCATCAGGTAGAGCACCACACTTTTAATGTGGTTGTGCCGCGTTCGAGTCGCGGGAGGCTCATAAACTTATTTGTCGGTGGAGAAGGAAGATATCCGGGCGGATGGCGAAATTGGCAGACGCGATAGCCTTAGGAGCTATTGGGGTAACCTTTGGAGGTTCAAATCCTCTTCCGCCCATGAATTTTTACGGAGTAAAAATTCACTCCGAGCGCTGCCTTAAGTAACTATTTAGGTTTAAGCGAAAAGAAGCGATGTACCGAAGTTAACTTGCGGGAGTAGCTCAGCTGGCTAGAGCGCAACCTTGCCAAGGTTGATGTCGCGGGTTCGAATCCCGTCTCCCGCTTAAGACGTATTTATTATTTGAAAGGAGCAGTAAATGCAGATAATGGATTTTCTCTCAAAGAAGGCTATTCTCCCGGATATAAAATCCACCAGCAAGGAAGAGGTGATTAAAGAAATGGTGGATTTTTTGATTGAGGCCGGTGATGTAGAAAAACGTAATCGTAATAAACTAATTGACGCGCTGATGTCCAGAGAAGCCTTGGGATCAACGGCCATCGGCCAAGGCATCGCCATCCCGCATGCAAAATGCGATTGTGTGGATAAACTAGTGGCTGCTTTCGGCCTTTCCAAAAAGGGCGTGGATTTTGATTCCCTGGACGGCGAATTAGCTTATATTTTCTTCTTATTGGTTGCCCCGCAGGATTCCGCCGGCCCGCATCTTAAAGCCTTAGCCAGAATATCCCGTCTTTTAAAAGATAAATATTTTCGTGATACCTTGCGTACTTGTATGGATGAAAAATCTGTAATTAAGATTATCACGCAGGAAGATGAAAAAAAGATTTGACCTTATATTAAGAATCTAGGGGACGGTTTTGTTTTTCCGCCGCCTGATTTGATTGAAAAGCAGAACCGTCCCCTTTGTTTTTAACACAAATATAGGCGTATGCGTATGAGAGAGAAGTCTTTTGGAATTCTAAAATGGTTTTATCCCGGAATAGGGATTAAACGCTGGGTAGGCTTAAGTGCTTTTGGGGTTGTACTTTTAATTTTAGGTACGGCTAATTTACGCAGCGAAGAATTCTGGTTGATTCAAATTTTGGATGCCTTGATTGTAATTTCCGGAATTATAATTTTGATTCTGGGCATCAAGCGCCTGATGCGCTCTTTTATTGCTATATTTGTTCCATCAGCATCCAGGGGCACAGAGCTAATCGATATTTTGTATCAAAAGAAGCATTTAAGCCGTGGCCCGCGTATCGTTACCGTAGGCGGCGGCACAGGATTGTCTGTTCTTTTGAGCGGGTTAAAAAATTTTACCTCTAATATTTCTGCCGTAGTTACGGTGGCAGATAACGGGGGCTCCAGCGGCAGGCTTAGGCAGCAGTTTGATGTTTTGCCTCCCGGTGATATCCGTAACTGTTTGGTGGCTTTGGCGGATGCCCCGGCATTAATGCGGGATCTTTTTCAATTTCGATTTGATGAGCATTCAGAGTTTTCCGGGCACTCCTTCGGCAATCTTTTTCTTACGGTAATGACGCGCCTGACCGGTGATTTTGAAAAGGCGATTAAGGAGACGAGTAAGGTTTTAGCTTTACGGGGCCAGGTTATTCCTTCGACTTTAGGGGATGTAACCTTGGTGGCACATTATGCTGATGGCTCAATGGTTATCGGAGAAGCGCAGATTCCCCGGGCCAGAAAATCAATTAGCAGGGTCAGCCTTACTCCCGAACAGCCATTGGCTACGCCGGATGCCTTAAAGGCAATTAAAGAAGCGCAGATCATTGTTTTGGGGCCGGGTTCTTTGTACACGAGTATAATTCCGAATTTATTAATTAAAGAGATTACTCAGGAGATTGCCGAATCGGAAGCTGTAAAAGTTTATGTTTGCAATGTGATGACTCAACCGGGAGAAACCGACGGCTATAGCGTTTCGGATCATATTAAAGCTCTCTTTAAGCACAGCGATGAACAGATCCTGGATTATTGCGTGGTGAATAACGGGGAGGTGCCTAGCGAGGTCTTGAAGCGCTATTCTCAAGATAATTCGCTTTTGGTGGTTAATGACCGCAAGAAGGTTGAGAACCTTGGGGTACGGGTGGTCGAGGAAGATTTTAGCATGATTGCCGACGGAGTAATCCGTCATGACGCGGAAAAATTAGCCAAAATTATTTTAAGTTTTATTGATGAGATTTAACTATGCCTTTAGTTAGAAAAGAGATCATCGTAAAAAATAAACTAGGGTTACATGCCCGGCCGGCGGCTGTATTTGTGCAGATAGCGAATAAATTTGAAGCGCAGATTACCGTGCGTCATGATGACGAAGAGGTTAATGGTAAATCGATTATGGGTATTCTTATGCTGGGAGCAGAAAAGGATAGTTTGATTGTCGTGGAGGCGGATGGAGCGGATGCCGAGGCGGCGTTGGTGGAGCTGGAAAGGCTGATTAGCAGCGAGGAAGAGCTATGATTCAATTAAAAGGAATTGCCGCCGCAGGCGGTATCAGTATCGGGCCGGCTTACATGCTGGGGAAAGAGGAGTTTGTCGTCTTACGGGAAACGATCAACTGGACAGACATCCCCACCCAGATTCAGCTCTTTGAAGAAGCGTTGATTAAGACGCGCCGTGAGATTATTGAATTGCAAAAAAGGATTAGTTTAGATATGGGGCAGCAGGAGGCGCAGATCTTTGATGCGCACCTGTTGGTTTTAGAAGACCGGATGCTCATTGAAGAGGTAATCAGCCGCCTGAAAAAAGAACAGCTTAATGTTGCTTATATTTTTTCCGAGGTTTTGAAGAAATATATCGGTGTGTTTTTGAAAATCGAGGATGAATATCTTAAGGAACGCGCTGCGGATATTAATGATGTCGGTAAAAGGATATTAAGGAATCTTCTGGGGAATGAGAAGAAGGGCTTAGCCGATGTCGGCAGCAGGGCGATTATTGTGGCGCATGACATTTCTCCTTCAGATACCGCGGCCATGTACACCAAGAATGTCGCGGCTTTCGTTACGGATATTGGAGGAAAAACTTCGCATACCGCGATTATGGCTAAATCCCTGGAGATACCTGCGGTGGTGGGTTTAGAAACCATCACGGCCAAGGTTAACCCCGGGGATATCCTTATTGTTGATGGCAGTATGGGGATTGTGATTATTAATCCCGATGAGGAAGCGCTTAGGAACTACCAGCAGAAACTTGAAAAATTAAAAGGTATCGCGGATAAATTTCTGTTGGTTAAAGATTTATCGGCAGTTACTACCGATGGCCGGACAATTTTGATCAATGCGAATATTGAACTTCCGGATGAGGTGCCCAGCGTTAAGCTGCACGGAGGCCAGGGAATCGGGCTTTACCGCACAGAGTTTTTTTATATGAACCGTAAGGATTCCCCCAGTGAAGAGGAGCATTACCAGGCTTATAGGTATGTGGCGGAAGAGATGAATCCGCATCCGGTGGTTATTCGCACTCTGGATATAGGAGGAGATAAATTCCTGTCGCAATTTAAAATTCCGCATGAAATGCAGCCGTTTTTAGGGTGGAGGGCGATTAGATTTTGTTTGGCGCGCCCGGACATATTTAAGTTGCAGCTACGGGCAATCCTGCGGGCTTCGGTGCATGGTAACCTTAAGTTGATGTATCCGATGATCTCCGGGGTTGAGGAGTTACGGCAGGCAAATCAGTTTCTGGATGAAGCTAAGCAAGAGCTTAGGCAGAATGGCCTGAAGTTTAATGATAAAATTGAGGTGGGGGTAATGGTGGAGGTACCTTCAGCGGCAATGACCGCGGATATATTGGCTAAAGAAGCGGATTTTTTCAGTATCGGGACAAATGATTTAATTCAATACTCCTTGGCAGTTGATCGCAGTAATGAGAAAGTTGCCTATCTTTATGATCCGGCGCATCCGGCAGTTTTAAGATTGGTTAAACGCATTATTGATGCGGCGCATCAGGCTAAAATCAAGGTAGCGATGTGCGGAGAGATGGCCGGAGAACCGTCTTTGGCGCTTATTCTTCTGGGGTTAGGTTTAGATG
Organism: Candidatus Omnitrophota bacterium; assembly: GCA_030693145.1. Classification (GTDB taxonomy): domain Bacteria; phylum Omnitrophota; class Gorgyraeia; order Gygaellales; family Profunditerraquicolaceae; genus UBA6249. The sequence goes on along the minus strand of JAUYBI010000058.1, from coordinate 21,099 downwards.
AATTTAGTTTACCGCCGCAGGTAATTCCGGAATTAAAGTACGTAATTCGCGCCGTAGGTTTTAAGGCTGCCCAAGAGATTGCGCATCAAGCGTTACAACTTTCGACCGGTAAAGAGGTTGAAGAATTTTCGGGAAATAAATTAGCGGAAATTCTAAGATAAAATGAAGGCGTTAATTTTAGCTGCCGGATACGCTACCCGGCTATATCCGTTAACTAAAAAATATCCCAAGCCGCTTTTAGAGGTAAAAGGCAGGCCGATTATTGATTATATTATTGAAAAGATAGGGTTAGTCGGATCCATTGATGAGATCTATATCGTAACCAATAGTAAATTTATATCCGATTTTAGAAAGTGGGCTAAAACAGTAAGCTCGCCTAAGAAGATTACTTTGGTCGATGATCTGACTAAGAATAATCAGGATAGGTTAGGGGCGATCGGAGATATAAGATTTGTGATTAAAAAGAAGAAGATCCAAAAGGATCTTTTAGTAGTCGGGGGTGATAACCTATTCAGCGGTTCTCTGCAAGGATTTTTGGATGCATCTTTGAAAAATATTGCTCCTACCAGCTTAGGCTTGTATAGATTAAAGCGAAAAAATGATGCCAGCCGTTACGGGGTGGTTAAGTTAAATAAATTAAAAAAAGTAATTAGTTTTCAGGAGAAGCCTAAGCATCCGGAATCAAACCTGGTAGCGATGTGTTTGTATTATATATCAAAAAATTATTTAAATTTAATTAACGCCTATATGCAGGATGAAAAAAGGAAAGCCGATTCCACCGGAAGTTATATCGCCTGGTTAAAAGATAAGGTGGATGTTTATGGATATGTATTTAGCGGTTCTTGGTTTGACATTGGTGATTATCAATATTTAAATGCGGCAAAAGGAGTATTTATTCAATAGATGAGGATTGCTTCTTGCCTTGTTAGGCCAGCAGTTACCTTAACTAAAAAGGGGGAAAGACATGGCGGTAAAGAAACATTATTTTTCTTCAGAGTCGGTAACCGAAGGGCATCCGGATAAGTTATGTGATCAGATTTCAGACGGAGTTTTAGATGCCTGCCTAAAAAACGATCCTTATTCGCGGGTAGCCTGCGAAACTTATGTTACTATGGGGCTTTTAATTGTCGGCGGCGAGATCACCACCCGCGGTTTTATCGATGTGCATGAAATAAGCAGGAAAATAATCGAAGAGGTTGGTTATGATCATCCTAAATACGGTTTTGATTTTCATACCTGCGCTATTCTTAATGCCATTCATGCCCAGTCTCCGGATATATCACAAGGGGTGGATACCGGCGGAGCAGGGGATCAGGGAATAATGTTTGGTTATGCTTGTAAGGAGACCAAGGAATTGATGCCGCTGGCTTTAATGTTAGCGCAGAAATTAGCGATGCGTTTAACCAGCGTGCGCAAAGAGAAGATTTTAAAATACCTTGGCCCGGATGGAAAGACTCAAGTGACAGTGGAATACGATAACGGTAAGCCCGTGCGCGTGGATTCGGTGGTCTTGGCTTCGCAGCATACCGAGGATATTTTGGATAAAAGCGGCAGGCAGATTACTGAAAAATCGCGCCAGGAAATTATTCGCCAGGTTGCCGGCCCGATCCTTAAAGGCTGGGTAGATAAGCATACTAAATATTATGTTAATCAGACGGGTAAATTTGTAGTCGGCGGGCCGCAATCCGATACGGGTATGACCGGAAGAAAAATAATTGTGGATACTTACGGCGGAGCGGTTGCGCATGGCGGCGGGGCATTTTCGGGTAAAGATCCGACTAAAGTTGATCGCTCCGCAGCGTATATGTGCCGTTATATTGCTAAGAATATTGTGAGCGCGGGATTAGCGGAAGAATGCCTTATTCAGCTGGCTTATGTTATCGGCCGGGCGGATCCTTTATCGGTAATGGTCAAGACCGAGGGGACGGCTGTAATTCCGGAGGAGGCTTTGGTGAAACTGATCCGCCAGAATTTCGAACTTACCCCCAAAGGAATTATCGAATCCTTGAACTTACGCCGGCCGATCTATAGGAAAACTGCTAGCTACGGGCATTTTGGAAGGCCGGAGCCGGAATTCCACTGGGAGAAGCTGGATAAAGTAGCGGATCTAAAGAAGCAAGCAGCGAAATTGTAGATTAGCGGATAGCGAATAGTAGGGGAGGTTTAAACCTCCCCTACTGATGCGGATAACTCGCAATGACAGAATTTTAAAATATGGAGAGAATATGCGATATGACATCAAGGATATAAAGTTAGCAAAAAAAGGTGCTTTCAGAATTGAATGGGCAGCCAAAAATATGCCGGTTTTGGATTTAATTAAGCAGAGATTTATTAAAGAAAAACCTTTAAAAGGTTTAAAGATTGCCTGTTGTTTACATGTCACTACTGAAACTGCCGTGCTCGGTGATGTTTTAAAATCCGGAGGCGCAGATGTATATATTTGCGCGTCCAATCCTCTTTCGACTCAGGATGATGTGGCGGCGGCTTTGGTTGGAGATTTAAAAGTAGGTGTTTTTGCGATTAAGGGAGAGGATACTAAAACTTATTACGCGCATATGAAATCCGCGTTAGCAATAAAGCCTGATATTACCATGGATGATGGCGCGGATTTGGTGAGCACTATTCACCAGCGCCCGGCAAGCGAGCATACTAATATTATCGGAGGAACCGAAGAGACAACTACCGGAGTCATCCGCTTGCGCGCTTTGGCGCAGGAAGGAAAGTTGCGCTATCCGATAATTGCGGTTAATGATGCTTTAACTAAACATCTTTTTGATAATCGTTACGGCACAGGGCAGTCTACGCTTGACGGGATTATCCGCTCGACGAATAAATTAATTGCCGGGTCTAATTTTGTAGTCTGCGGATACGGTTGGTGCGGTAAGGGTACGGCCATGCGCGCAAAAGGCATGGGAGCTAAGGTAATCGTTATTGAAGTTGACCCCTTGCGGGCTTTAGAGGCAACCATGGATGGTTTTGGGGTTATGCCTATTCGCCAGGCAGCGGGAGTCGGAGACATTTTTGTCACGGTTACCGGAGATATTAATGTAATTCGAAAAGAGCACTTTAGTTTAATGAAGGATGGCGCAATCATAGCTAACTCCGGGCATTTTAATGTTGAGATTGATATCCCGGGTTTAGAGGCAATTGCAAAATCTAAACGGGCAACCCGAGATTTTGTTGACGAATATACCTTAAAAAATAATCGCAAGATTTATCTTTTAGGAGAGGGCCGTTTGATTAATTTAGCCGCCGCTGAAGGCCATCCGGCTAGCGTGATGGATATGTCTTTTGCCAATCAAGCTTTTTCCGCGGAATATATGGCCAAGAATTACCGTAAATTGCAAAAACAGGTTTATACGGTTCCGGAAGATATCGATAAAAATATCGCCAGGCTTAAACTTGAATCTATGGGGATTAAGATTGATGTTTTGACAGCAGAACAAAAGAAATATTTAGCAAGTTGGGAAATGGGTACATAAAAATAAAAATCTAGGGGACGGTTCTATTTTTAAATAGAAACTGTCCGGCAAAAAATAGAACCGTCCCCGTGTTTTTTAAAATATGATGAAAAAAATAGCTGTTTTAACTACTGGCGGAGACGCTCCGGGAATGAATCCGGCAATTCGTTCTGTCGTGCGTTATGGAATTAGCCAGAAACTAGAAGTAATGGGGGTTTTCCGCGGCTGGTGGGGTTTGATTAATGAAGAATTGAAACCATTAAATCGCCGTTCTGTATCGGGAATCATCGGAGAAGGGGGAACTATTCTTAAGACTGCTCGCTGCCCCGAGTTTAGAGCGCAGGAAGGCCAACAGCGGGCTTACGAGACAATTAAAAAGAATAATATTGACGGTTTAGTGGTTATCGGCGGCAACGGTTCTTTTGCCGCTGCCCATGAATTTTACAAAAAATTTAATATCCCTTGCATCGGAGTCGCGGTTTCCATTGATAATGATGTTAACGGCATAGATTATACTATCGGCACCGATACGGCAATTAATACTGCTTTGGATGCGATTGATAAAATCCGGGATACGGCTACGAGTATGGAGCGGATTTTTGTAGTGGAAGTTATGGGCAGGGAATCGGGTTTTATTGCTTTGACGGTGGCTCTTGCCGGAGGGTGTGAAGATGTAATTATCCCGGAAAGAGCGATGGAGATGAATGTAATTTGTCATGATATCGTCCATGGCAATTTAGTCGGGAAAATGAGCTGGATTATTGTGATTGCCGAAGGGGCGGGTAAAGCTGATGATATTGCCAGGCAGATAACGGAGATGACCGGCCTGGAGACGCGCACAGTGGTTTTAGGCCATGTGCAAAGAGGGGGCCGGCCGACAGCGGCGAGCCGGGATTTAGCTTTAAATCTAGGTAAAGCGGCAGTGGATTGTTTAATCGCCGGTAAGGCAGATATGGCTTTAGGCTTAACCGCAGGTAAGATTGTGGAGGTTGATTTTAAGACGGCGATTAGAAAAAAAGAATTAAAAATCGATAATTTTTATAAACTAATTAAAATTTTAACCTGACGAGGAGAATTAAAAATGGGAAGGAAGCCGCTGGAAATTGATAAAATTGTAATGAGCCTGATTATGACTGAGGATATACTTTTAAAAAAGAAATTAGGCAAGAAGATTCTGGATATCGCCTATAAAAAAGGAATTTATCTTTCCAGTATTCATGAGTTTTATCTTGCCCGCGGCAGGGGTGAATTTGGCGGTTTTACCGTTCCGGCGATGAACCTGCGAAGTATGGCTTATGATTTAGCCCGGGCAATATTCAGAACGGCCAAGAAGAATAATTCCGGGGCATTTATTTTTGAAATTGCCAAATCTGAAATGGGTTATACTGCCCAAACCCCGGTTGAATATACATCGGTTGTAATGGCTGCGGCGATAAAGGAGAATTATAGCGGGCCGGTATTTATCCAGGCCGATCATTGCCAGGTTAATGCTAAGAAATTCCAGGAGAATCCGGATAAGGAACTAGAAGAGTTGCAGAAGATGATTGCCGATAGCATTGCCGGGGGTTTTTACAATATTGATATTGATTCCTCGACGCTGGTGGATTTATCTAAAAAAGATATCAAGAAGCAGCAGAAGGATAATTATGAGGCCTGCGCGAAATTAACGCAGTTTATCCGCCGCATCGAACCCAAAGGCATAACCGTTTCGGTAGGTGGGGAGATTGGCGAGGTAGGGCATCAGAATTCAACCGCTGAAGACCTGCGCGCCTTTATGGAAGGTTATCAAGAAAGATTGCGCAAGGGCTTAGTCGGTATAAGCAAGATCTCGGTTCAGACCGGGACTTCCCACGGCGGAGTAGTTAAGGCCGATGGCTCGATCGCCGAGGTTAAACTTGATTTCGGCACATTAAATACTCTCTCCGGTATTGCCCAAAAAGAATTCGGCATTGGCGGAGCAGTGCAGCATGGCGCTTCTACTTTACCGGAAGAAATGTTTCATAAATTTCCGGAGAATAATACCTTGGAAGTGCATTTAGCAACCGGATTTCAGAATATGATGTTTGATAGCAAATATTTTCCCGCGGATTTAAAGAATAAAATCTATGCGTGGTTAAAGGTTAACGCTGCCAGTGAAAGAAAAGAAGGAGAAACCGAAGAACAGTTTTTTTATAAAGCGCGCAAAAAGGCATTGGGGCCGTTTAAGAAAGAGATTATGTCTTTGGCCCAGGATTTACGTGATAAAATTGCCGCAGAGATTGAAACCAAGTTCGATTTTCTTTTTAAACAGCTAAGCGCAGTAAACAACTGCGCGCTCGTGGATAAATATGTTACCTTAAAGCGGGTAATTACGCGTAAACGTCAGGATGAGGCGGCGGTAGTGCATGATGGAGAAGGCGCTGACTAAGAACTTGGGGACGGTTCTCTTTTTAAGAGAACCGTCCCCATGATTTAAATTATAACAGGGAGATAATATATGCGTTCAGATCAGATAAAAAAAGGTTTGGATCGGGTGCCGCATCGGGCGCTTTTGCATGCTACCGGTTTGTCTAAAAAAGATTTAGGCCGTCCGTTTATCGGCGTGGCCTCATCATTTACTGATCTTATTCCCGGGCATATCGGGATGCGCGATTTGGAAAGATTTATTGAGCGCGGGGTTTGTTATGGCGGGGGGGTGCCGTTTTTATTCGGCGTGCCGGGTATTTGTGACGGGATCGCCATGGGCCATTTGGGAATGTGTTATCCTCTGGCTTTACGCGAGATCGTTGCCGATACTATTGAAACCGTTTGTAACGCGCATCAATTAGACGGAATTATCTGCCTGACTAATTGCGATAAAATTACTCCGGGTATGCTCATGGGAGTAGCGCGTTTAAATATTCCGGCGATCATTGTTACTGCCGGGCCAATGCTCTCCGGCAGATACAATAAAAGAAAATTAGCTTTTGTGCATGATACATTTGAAGGAATGGCCAGGGCAAAGAAAGGTGATATTTCCCAAGCGGAACTTTCATGTTTAGAAATGGAAGCTTGTCCTGGACAGGGTTCATGCCAGGGTTTGTATACGGCTAATACCATGGCCTGTCTTACCGAAACTATGGGTATGTCGATTCCGGGTTGTGGTACAGCTTTGGCAGGAACGGCCAAAAAACGCCGGATCGCCCAAGCCAGCGGAGAGCGGATTGTGGAGCTAGCCAAGCAGAATATTAAACCGCGCGATATTATTACTAAGAAATCCCTGGAGAATGCCATTGTAGTCGACATGGCTTTAGGCGGCTCAAGTAATACAGTCCTGCATTTGATGAGCATTGCTCATGAGGCAGGCATAGATTTAGATTTAAAGACCTTTGATAGAATTAGTAAGACTGTGCCGCATATTACGGCTATTGAACCGGCGGGTGAGCATTTTATGGAAGATCTTGAATATGCCGGCGGAATTCCCGCGGTATTAAAAAGATTAAAATCAAAATTGCATAATGTTTTAAATGTCAGCGGCCAGAAAACTTTTCAGATTGCTGATAGCGCGGTTATTTTTGATTCTGAGGTAATCCGTCCGTTAAATCAGGCTTATCATCAGCAGGGCGGGATCGCGGTTCTCTACGGCAACCTTGCGCCCAATGGGGCAGTGGTTAAGCAGTCCGGGGTCAGCGCCAAGATGATGCAGTTTGCCGGCCGGGCCCGGGTATTTAATCGTGAAGAAGAGGCAATGCAAGCAATTATGAATAATAAAATCAAAAAAGGCGATTGTATTGTTATCCGTTATGAGGGCCCTGCAGGAGGGCCGGGGATGCGCGAGATGCTGGCGCCCACCGCGGCCATTGTGGGTTTGGGCCTGGAGGATTCTGTGGCGCTAATTACCGATGGGCGTTTTTCAGGGGGAACTAAAGGGCCTTGTATCGGCCATATTTCTCCGGAGGCTTCCGCGCGCGGGCCGATTGCAATTATTAAAGATGGTGATACAATTATTATTGATATTCCCAAGCGCAAGCTGGAAATTAAATTAAGTAAAGCTCAAATAGAAAAAAGATTTAAGAACTGGAAGAGCGTGGAGCCTAAAATTAAAACCGGGTATTTATCCCGTTATTGCCGGTTAGTGAGTTCAGCAGATAAGGGAGCAATACTGGAATGATCGGTGCCAAGATATTACTGGAGTCTTTAAAAAAAGAAGGGGTAAAGATAATCTTCGGTTACCCCGGAGGCCAGGTTCTGCCTATTTTTGACCAGCTTTATGATTTTGATATTAAATTTATTTTAACGCGCCATGAACAGGGAGCCGCGCACGCCGCAGATGGCTATGCCCGCTCAACCGGTAAAGTGGGGGTTTGCCTGGCAACCAGCGGCCCGGGCGCAACGAATCTGGTCACCGGAATTGCTACTGCTTATATGGATTCAATTCCGATGGTCGCCATCACCGGCCAGGTGGGCACGCATTTAATCGGCAATGATGCTTTCCAGGAAGCGGATGTTACCGGAATTACCCGTCCCATAACTAAACATAATTTTCTCGTTAAAGATGTTAAGGATTTAGCGCGGACCATTGCTGAGGCCTTTTATATCGCCTCCAGCGGCCGCCCCGGACCGGTGCTGATTGATATTCCTGTGGATGTGCAGCGGGCGGATACGGAATTTATCTGGCCGGAAAAAATAAATATACGCAGTTATCAACCGACTTATTCCGGCCATCCCGGGCAAATTAAAAAAGCGGCAAAATTAATCTCGGCGGCTAAGAAACCGGTTATCTATGCCGGCGGCGGAGTGATTACTTCCGGCGCGCATTTGGAATTAAAAGCATTGGCGGAAAAAATTCAAGTTCCGGTAACTACTACTTTTATGGGATTGGGCGGTTTTTGCGGTACGCATAAGTTATTTTTAGGGATGCTGGGTATGCATGGCACCGCCTACGCTAACCACGCGGTCATGGAATCAGATTTAATTATTGCCGTAGGAGCGCGTTTTGATGACCGGGTAACCGGAAGGCTGGATAATTTTGCACCCGGGGCGAAAGTTATCCATATTGATATTGATCCTTCCTCAATTAGTAAGAATATCCGGGTAGATGTGCCGATTGTGGGAGACGCTAAAAATATTCTTAAACAGCTTATTACTGAAATTAAGAAGCTTCCGGATACCGCGGCTTGGCTTAAGACGGTAGAGGGCTGGAGAAAGAAACATCCATTAACTTATAAAGATGATAGCGCGATGCTTAAGCCGCAGTATATCCTCCAGCAGCTTTGGGATTTAACTAAAGGAGACGCGATAATTTGTACTGAGGTAGGCCAGAGCCAGATGTGGGCATGCCAATGGTATCAGTATTTAACCCCGCGCACATTCATCTCCAGCGGCGGGTTGGGCACCATGGGGTTTGGATTTCCGGCGGCCATGGGAGCAAAATTGGGGTTTCCGGAAAAAGAGGTTTTTAATATTGCCGGAGATGGTTCAATCCAGATGAATATTCAGGAGCTGGGTACTTGTGTGGCTAATAAAATAAATGTGAAAGTATTAATATTTAATAATGGGTTTCTGGGTATGGTTAGGCAATGGCAGGAATTATTTTATAAGAAACGTTATTCTTTTACCCCGATAACCAGCCCGGATTATGTAATGCTCGCGCAAAGTTATGGAGCAGTAGGGATCCGGGTAACCGAAAAAACCCAAGTACGCGCGGCATTACAGAAAGCAATCCAGACGGATAATACCGTGTTTATCGATTTTCGCATCGAACCGGAAGAGAATGTTTATCCGATGGTTCCGGCGGGAAAAGCGATAAACGAAATGATTGAAGGGTTGGCCTAATGCGGCATACGATATCAGTGTTAGTGGAGAATAAATTCGGAGTTTTAGCGCGGGTGGCCGGGCTATTTAGCGCGCGGGGTTATAATATTGCCTCTTTGGCAGTTTCGGAAACCCTTGATCCGCAGATATCTTATATGACCATTGTGGTGGAAGCTAAAGACGCCAAGGTCTTAGAGCAAATTAACAAGCAGTTGAATAAATTAATCGATGTGATTACAGTTACGGATTTTACCAAAAAAGAGCATCTTGACCGTGAGCTGGTTTTGGTAAAAATAAATTACGCGCCCAAGGATAAGCCTAAGCTGGAGGCGATTTTTGAAAAGTTTGTGGGTAAAATTGTGCAGCATAAAGCGGATACCGCGACTGTCGAGGCAGTAGGCGATGAACAGCAGATAAAAGCGCTTTTAGAAGAGTTGAATAAATTCGGGGTTAAAGAGTTAGTCAGGACAGGAAAACTGGCAATCGAGTAATTAGAAAGAGAGGAGTATTAAGCAATGGCAAAGATTTATTATGACCAAGACGCGGATTTAAATTTATTAAAAGATAAGACGGTAGCAATTATCGGTTATGGTATTCAGGGCCGCGGCCAGTCATTATGCCTGCGTGATTCAGGAGTAAGGGTGGTAGTCTCGGAAATGGAAGGGACTCCTAATTTCCAACAGGCAATCAAGGATGGATTTACTCCGGTGAGTGCCGCCGAAGCGGCAAAAGCCGCCGATATCATCCAGATCCTTACCCAGGATCATGTTCAGGCTAAGGTTTATCTGGAGTCGATTAAACCGAATTTAAAAAAAGGTAAAGCCCTTTGTTTTTCCCATGGTTTTAACATCCGTTTTAAACAAATTAAGCCTCCGAAGAATGTAGATGTATTTATGGTTGCACCTAAAGGCCCCGGGGCTTTAGTAAGAAAAATGTATGAGGAGGGTAAAGGCGTGCCTTCCTTAATTGCTATTTATCAGAATGCCAGCGGCCAGGCTAAAGATTTAGCTTTAGCCTATGCCAAGGGGCTGAAAGCGACCACCGCCGGGGTAATTGAAACTACTTTTGATGAGGAGACCGAAACCGACCTTTTCGGCGAACAGGCGGTGCTTTGCGGCGGAGTAAGTGAATTGATCAAGGCTGGTTTTGATACTTTAATTGACGCCGGTTATCAGCCGGAGATTGCTTATTTTGAGGTTTTGCATGAGTTAAAATTGATCACGGATCTGATTCAGGAACGTGGTATATCGGGGATGCGCAGAGGAGTTTCTAATACCGCTTGTTACGGCGATTTAACCCGTGGGCCCAGGATTATTACGCAAAAAACACGCAAGGAAATGAAAAAAATTCTTAAGGAAATTAAATCCGGAAAATTCGCCAGAGAGTGGATCAAGGAGAATGAAACCGGGCGCAAGAATTTTGACAGTTTAATCAAAGCTGGCGACGATCACTTAATTGAAAAGGTAGGAAAGCAATTAAGAGAGATGATGCCCTGGATGAAGAAGTAGAAAGATTCTAAATTGTTGGTCAAATTTCGCGGGTCCTGTCTTGGGTATTTTCTAGCGCTGACGCGCTTCGAAAACACCCAAGCCACCCGCGATTAGCCTGAAAGCGTAATTTATAATCTTAGAGTAGAGGATAAGAGTGGAAAAGATAATAATCTTTGACACAACTTTAAGGGATGGGGAGCAGGCTCCGGGGGCTTCTTTGAATCATAAAGAAAAACTGGAGGTGGCCTGGGCTCTTGAAAATTTAGGAGTTGATGTTATTGAGGCGGGATTTCCCATCTCTTCTAAGGGTGATTTTGCCGCGGTGCAGGCAATAGCCAGAAGCATTAAGCTTCCGGTTATCTGCGGCCTGGCCAGGGCAATCAAAAAAGATATTGATGAGGCGGTAGCAGCAACTAAACCTGCCCGGAGGCCGCGGATCCATGTATTTTTAGCGACATCAAAAATACATATGCAATATAAGTTAAAAAAAGCCGAGGATGAAATTATCCGGCTGGCGGTGGAGTCGGTAAGCTATGCCAAAAAATTTTGTCCGGATATCGAATTCTCTCCGGAGGACGCCTCGCGCACGGAAAAAGATTTTCTTTTTCAGGTAATTGAAGCGGTAATTAAAGCCGGGGCAACTACCGTGAATATCCCGGATACGGTAGGCTATACCGAGCCCGAAGAATACGGCAGGCTGATTCAGGCAATTAAGAATAATGTTGTCAATATCGATAAAGCGGTTATCTCCGTGCATTGCCATAATGATTTAGGTCTGGCAGTAGCTAATTCTTTGTCGGCGATCAAGAACGGCGCCCGGCAGGTAGAATGCACGATTAATGGCATCGGAGAACGCGCGGGAAACGCTTCACTTGAAGAAATAGTGATGAGTATCGATACGCGCCAAGACATCTATTCCGGCTTAAAAACCGGTATCCATAAAAAGAATATTTATAAGGCCAGCCGCCTGGTAAGCAAGCTTACCGGTTTTGTCGTTGCTCCGAATAAAGCTATCGTCGGAGGTAATGCCTTTCGCCACGAGTCCGGTATTCATCAGGATGGTGTGCTTAAGGAACGCTCTACTTATGAAATTATCCGCGGAGAAGACGTGGGCTTTGTCGTCGAGGGAATGGTTTTGGGCAAACATTCCGGAAGGCACGCTTTTAATGAAAGATTGCTAAAATTAGGTTTTCATTTAAACAAGTATCAGGTGGATAAAGCCTTCGGCCGCTTTAAAGATTTATCCGACAAGAAAAAAGATATTTTCGATGATGACTTAAGGGCGATTGTTGAGGATGAAATCCGCCTGGCTAAGCCTGTCTGGAAGCTGGATAGTTTTGAAATTAATTCCGGCACTAAGATTAAGCCCAAGGCCCAGGTTATATTGATTAAAGGCGGTAAAAATATATCCGGAGTTTCTTCCGGTGACGGCCCGGTGGATGCCTGTTTTAAAGCCATCGATAAGATTACCGGTTATAAGGCGAAATTAGAAGATTTTCGCCTGGAAGCGGTTACCTCCGGCAAGGATGCCTTGGGCCAGGTGAGCCTTAGGTTAAAGGTAAAAGATTCCATTATCAGCGGGCGCGGCTCAAGCACAGATATTATCGAAGCGGCAGTCAAGGCATACATTGATGCCGCCAATAAGCTGGAAAATAAATGACCTTAAAACCGAAACTTTATGGTTTAGTAGGTTTTCCGATTAAACATAGCCTCTCTCCTTGTATGCATAATGCCGCATTCTCCGCGTTAAAAATAAAAGCCAAATATAAATTATTCGAGTTGCAGGCTGAGCAGCTGGAAGATTTCTTAAATAATTTAGAAAAGAATAATATAGGCGGCTTTAATGTTACCATCCCCTACAAAGAAAAAGTATTGCCTTATCTGGACTTTAAGTCCCGGGGAGTTGGCGGAATCGGTGCAGTGAATACTGTTGTGATTAAAGATAAAAAACTAAGAGGCTTTAATACTGATTTTCTTGGTTTTAGCAGGCATTTAAAAAAATTAAAAGTTACCCCTAAGAAAACCGCAATTATCGGCGCCGGCGGGGCAGCCAAGGCCGTATGTTTTGCCTTAGGGCAAAGTAAAGTTGAAGAGATCTGTATTTATGATATCGATGCCTATAAAAGCTTAAACCTGGCCAGCCAGTTTAAAGATGTATTTAACCTGACTAAATTTTCGGCTGTAGCCAGGATCGATGAACTTAACCTGCGGGGCAAGGATTTATTGGTTAATGCTTCCCCTGTGGGTATGCGCCCGGATGATCCCTGTTTAATTGCAAGTGAGGCAATACATAGGGATCTTTTTGTTTATGATTTAATTTATAATCCGGCTGAAACCAAGCTTATCGCGCGGGCCAGGTTGGCCGGCGCAGGTTTCTCTAACGGTTTAGGGATGCTTTTATACCAGGGGATACTTTCTTTTAAGCATTTTACGGGTAAAAACGCGCCAGCGGAAATTATGCGGGCGGCACTAGAAAAAGGAGTGAAAAAGCTATGATTGCCAAGGTAATTGTTTTTATTTTTGGTTCGATTGTGGGCAGTTTTTTAAACGTTTGTATCCATCGCATGCCTAAAGGTGAATCCGTAGTTTGGCCGCGCTCGCATTGCCCGAAATGCCAAAAGAGAATACCGGGTTATGATAATATTCCTTTTATAAGTTTCCTGCTGCTTGGCGGCAAGTGCCGTTTTTGCCGGGAAAAGATTTCTTGGTGCTATCCTTTAGTGGAATTAATCACCGCCCTCTTGATGGTGGCGCTTTTTAACCGTTTTGGCTTAAGTTATGAATTCTTTTTATATATGGTTATGCTTTGGGGATTAATTATCGCTACTTTTGTGGATATCGCGCATCGGATTATTCCCGATGAGGTATCCGTAGGAGGAATGATTATCGGTTTCATCATGGTTTCTGTAACCGGTTTTACGCTGGAGCCCTTAAAATTTACTTTTCTTCCGATGGCCAAATCCGCATTAGGAATAATTGCCGGAGGGGGAATTATTTATTTTACCGGAGTGCTTTTTGACCTGGTTTATTTTAAGCTGCTTAAACGGCCGGCGATTAACGGAGAGACCGAATCTATGGGCGGAGGCGATGTAAAGCTTCTGGCGATGATCGGAGCGTTTATGGGCTGGCAGATGGCTATTTTAACTTTCTTCTTGGCACCGTTTTTAGGTATAGTCATCGGGGTTATAAACCTGGTTACTAAAAAAGACCATACGCTGCCCTATGGCCCGTTTCTTTCAATAGCAGCTTTGGTTACTTTATTTTGGGCAGATAAAATAATTTCTTTAATTCTACCTTTGAGATAATTTATCGGAGGCCTTAATAATGCCTGAATTAAACCTTCAAGATTACCTTTCTCAGAGTATATCCCACGCTAATTGGAAGAATATTGGTTCTAAAAAGCGCGCCGGTGTATTAATTCCGTTGTTTACTGTCCATTCCAAGAATAGTTATGGGGTGGGTGACCTGAGGGATTTAAAGCTGATTATTGATTGGGCAAAATTAACCTCCAACTCGATCATTCAGCTTCTACCGATGAATGAGGTCGGTCCACTCTTTTGCCCTTATGATGCCTTGAGTTCTTTTGCCCTTGAGCCGGCCTATCTCTGTTTAAAAGATTTCCCGGGAATTTCCGGTAAAAAATTTAACTCTCTTTCGGCAGATGCTGGCCATGTTGATTATGCGTTAAAAGCACAGAAGCTGCAGTTGCTTTGGGATGTCTATCTAGCTATGGATTTGGCGGAAGCATTGCCTTTCGAAGAATTTCAGCGCAAGAATGCTTATTGGCTGCCGGATTTTGCTCTTTTTAAAGTGTTAAAGGAATATCATCAAGGCAAGCCCTGGTATGAGTGGGAGCAGGATTTTAAATACCGTCAGTCAGAGGCGTTACGGGAATTCAAGCAGGATAATATCGAGAAAATAACTTTTCAGATGTGGCTGCAATGGATGCTTTTTAAGCAGTTTAAAGAGGCCAGCGCTTATGCCGCCGGGAATAATATTCTTATCAAAGGGGATTTACCGGTTTTGGTTTCCCGGGACAGCGCGGATGTTTGGAGCCATTTAGAATTTTTCAAGCTGGATTTTGCCGCCGGAGCTCCTCCGGATATGTACGCGTCTTTAGGGCAGCGCTGGGGTATGCCTACTTATAATTGGGAGGCGATTGCCCGGGATAATTACCGCTACATAAAAGAAAAATTAAAATACGCGCAGGAGTTTTATAATATTTTACGGATTGACCATGTGGTCGGGCTTTTTCGTATCTGGAGTATTCCTTATCATGCCCCCGAGGTGAATCAGGGGTTAAACGGAGTTTTTGATCCGCTGGATGAGCATCTTTGGAATGAGCATGGCCGTAAGATCTTAAGCGTTTTGGTAGAGAATACCAAGATGCTTCTTTGCGCAGAGGATTTAGGGGTAATTCCGAAATGCTGTACTGATGCTCTGCTGGAATTTGGTATCCCGGGAAATGATGTTCAGCGCTGGGTAAAAGATTGGAATGTCCGTCATGATTTTCTTGGGCCCGGGGAGTACCGGCAGCTGGCAGTGGCCATGCTTTCCACTCATGATACGACTAATTGGAAGGCTTGGTGGCAGTATGAAGCCGGTACAGTAGATGCGGCTTTGTTTATGCGCAAGTGTAATGAACGCAAAATAGATTTTGCTAAGGTAAGTTTAAAACTTTTTGACGCAACCCTTTCGTTGCATGGGCGCCTGCGTTGGAGGAAAGAGATCGATACTATTGATAAGCTGCTTTGGGAACTGGGTAAGCATAAAGAAGAGGCAAAGGATTTTGTCGATCTTTATGAAAATACTTATGGAGAAAAAGAAAAACTTTGGAATATTTTGGGCTGTACCGGCGCGATGACTGAGGCTGCCAGCGATGAACTATTAGCTAAAATAATCCAATTTATTTTAAACTCCCGGGCGGTATTTTGCATTAATTCCATTAGGGATTATTTAGGGCTGGCGGACATATTTAAAGAGGATCCTTACCAATACCGGGTCAATGTCCCGGGAACGATTAGCCCGAAAAATTGGTCACTGCGGCTTCCGCTTGGCCTTGAGGAATTACTCAAACATCCGGTAAATAAACTCATCCGCAAAATGATTGTCGATTCCGATAGGATTTGATTTACGCCTTATGAAACTTGGCCTATATAGGCTTAAGAGTAATGTAATTTGTTTTTCCCTTTTAATCAGCTTAATATACCCTGCCCTAGCGTATTGCGTTCCCGCCGATGTTATAGATATCAGCGATAATAAATATTTTGACGTGGTGAACTTGCTTTTTTGATTGAGCAAGGTAATGATACAAAAATCGTCGAGTCTTTTATCCAGATTATGGCCCGCTATGGCCGAGAGTGGGTAGAGAAGGCGGCTAAAAAAACCGCGAGTATGAGGGCGGATAACCCTTCGCGGAATTTTGGATACATCGTGGGGATACTTAGGAATTGGGAGAAAGAGGGAGTGTAGATTAAGTACTTGAAATTAAAAGGCGCCAAAATTTTATTGACAAGCCTTTTAAGCTGTCCTATACTATCGAACAGTTGTATTATCTTATAGAACAGGAGATGAAATATGTTGATTCCAGCCGGCAGGAAAAAAATATTAGAAGTATTCTTAAATTATCCTTTTAGGGAAATTCATCTACGGGAAATTTCCCGCCTATCAAAATCTTCGCTTGCCAATGTAGATAATTCAATGCGGTTATTCGTGAAAAATGATATGTTTAAGCGCAATGAAATGGCACATTCCACTTTTTTTAAGCCCAACCTTGAAAATGATGAAACTATAAAGATATTTGAGCTCTTGGAACTTGAGAGGCGCAAAGTATTTTACGCGAAGAACAAGAATATTGCCCGCCTTATCAAAAAATACACAGATTCCATTATAGAACTTTCAAACAAGCGGATCCAGCTTGTCATTCTTTTTGGTTCTGTGGCAAGGGGGGAATGGACAAAGGGTAGCGATATTGACATATTGGCGGTTGTTCCGGATAAGGAAAACGACATCATTAATATATTGAATAAGGCCAAGACAGACGTAAGCCCGCTTTTAGAAATAAGGCCGATAAGCACCACTACAAAAAAGTTCATCGATGGTTTTAAAGCCAAGACCGAATTCTACGGTAATCTGTGGAAGGATCGCATTGTGCTGTATAGCGAATTCTTATTTTGGCAGCTTATAAAAGAGGGAGGCAAATAACATGCCTGAGAATTTAGAGCGGATTTTGCAGGGGTGTTTTCATCCGAAAGAAGGCAGGCCTAACCTGCAAAAGGTACCGGTTAGCTCAGAACGCGCGCAACAACACATCGACAAAGCACGCAGCAACCTTCGAGCGATGAAACTAATGTTTGATAGCGGCTTGTTCGATTGGACGACTATTTGCGGATATTACGCTATGTATCATGCGGTTTTGGCGGCTCTCTATAAAATAGGCATCCGCGCTACAGCGCATTACTGCGCGCTTGCGGCATTTAATGAATTCTATGTGAAGCGGGGTAAAGTAAAACCGGAATATGTAACGTATATCAAACGCGCCAAACAGCTTGAACAGAAATATTCCGAGTCATTGAATAAGGCTCAAGAAAATAGAGTGGTCGAACAATATGGCGTTGAGATCATTACTAATGACGACGCGGAATGGATCATTGAAGACGCGAAAGATTTTGTGCTTAAGATTGAGGAAGTTCTGGCATCGTAATGATGATAGCAAGATTCCTTATCTCAGAGGAATTTATGAATGTTTTCCGGGAATCAAGGGATTTTAAGGAATCCGAAAATGTTTTTTAAATAAATTCTGAATGTAAGTGGTCCCATTATTTCCGTAAGGAAGAGATTGATGCTTGGTCGAAAAGAAAAAAGCGATGATTGGGAGAATTTTTAATGAAGAAGGATAATGGTAAAGAATTGGATTTTGAGGCGAAGCTCTGGCAGGCGGCGGATAAAATGCGTAACAACATGGATGCTGCCGAATATAAGCATGTTGTTCTTGGTCTTATATTCTTGAAGTATATTTCTGATGCTTTTAGGGAGATGTATCAAAAGCTGTCAAATACCAAAGGCGCAGATGCTGAAGATGCGGATGAATATAGAGCTGAGAACGTTTTCTATGTTCCCAAAAAGGCACGTTGGGATTATCTTCAGAAAAATGCCAAACAGCCTGTTATAGGTAAAATGATTGATGATGCGATGTATGAAATTGAAAAAGATAACGGCACACTTAAAGGGGTTCTCTCTAAAAATTATGCCCGTGAGGGTCTTGATAAACAGCGTCTTGGAGAGCTTATAGATCTTATTGGCACAATTGGCCTCGGTGATAAAGAAAATCGCAGCAAGGATATTTTAGGCCGGGTTTATGAGTATTTTCTTGGTCAGTTTGCCGATGCCGAAGGCAAGAAGGGCGGCCAGTTTTATACTGCGCGTTGTATTGTCAAACTTCTTGTCGAGATGCTCGAGCCCTATAAAGGCCGTGTATTTGATCCTTGTTGTGGATCGGGCGGGATGTTTGTTCAAGGTGAGAAGTTTGTTGAAGTGCATGGCGGCCGCATCGGCGATATCGCTGTGTACGGGCAGGAATCCAATCAAACCACATGGCGTCTTTGCAAGATGAACCTTGCTATCCGTGGTATTGACGCCAATATCGCATGGAACAATGAAGGTAGTTTCTTAAACGATTCACATAAGGATCTGAAAGCCGATTTCGTCATCGCCAACCCGCCATTTAATGATAGCGATTGGAAGGGCGAAATACTCAGAGAAGATATTCGTTGGAAATACGGAACGCCTCCTACCGGCAATGCCAACTTTGCTTGGGTTCAGCATTTCATTTATCACTTGTCTCCCACTGGCACGACGGGGTTTGTTTTGGCTAACGGTTCCATGTCATCGAATACGTCCGGTGAGGGTGAAATCAGAAAAAATATTATCGAAGCTGATCTTGTAGATTGCATGGTAGCTTTGCCGTCGCAGCTTTTCTATAATACAATGATACCGGTCTGTCTATGGTTTATCGCTCGTGATAAGAAAAATCATAAGTTTAGAGACCGGCGTGACGAGACTTTGTTTATAGACGCCCGCAATATGGGCGCAATGATTGACCGCAGGCACCGTGAACTTACTGATGATGATATTGCTAAGATTACCGGTACCTATCATGCCTGGCGTGGCAAGGGCAGCAAGTACAAGGATATAGCTGGTTTCTGTAAATCATCAAAGATTGACGGAATCCGTAAACATGGCCATATTCTCACTCCGGGTCGTTATGTAGGCACAGAGGAGCAAGAAGAAGACCCTGAAGTGTTTGAAGAGAAGATGAAACGCCTAACCGCTGAGTTGACAGGGCAATTTAAGAAATCTGCCGAGCTTGAAAAAGAAATCAGAAAGAATCTAAAAGGATTAGGTTATGAAATATAAAATATTTGTAAGCGCTAATCAAAAAGAACTTCACGAAGAGAGATTCGCCATTAAGAATTTAATCAATGATAATTCTACCTTGCGGCAATGTTTCGATGTCTTTTTGTTTGAAGATCTTCCGGCTAAAGGAAAATCTCCAATAACGACATATCTTAAGCACGTGTGCGGTAGTGATATTTACCTCGGGATCATTGGCAAAGAATATGGGGATAAGGGTAAAGATGGCCTATCAGCAACAGAGCGTGAATTTAGGCGGTTTCAAAAGGATTGCCTCCGCGGTGAGATGCTTGTCTTCGTTAAGGGAACTTCCGCTGACGATGCTAAACGAGACAAGGACGCGCAGAGTTTCTTTAAGTCGATTAAGGCGGCATTTATATACAAGAGATTTCGTAATCTAGATGATTTGAAGGTTCAGGTTTTGAATAGCTTGATTTCATTTTTGGATGATCAGGGAGAAGTTAGCAAAGTACCTTTTGATCAAGCGGTATGCCGTGAAGCTGATTATGAAGCAATTGACGAACAAGCTGTGAAAGATTTTCTGCAAAATCGAGCCATAAAACTAAAGGTTAAAATTCCAAAAACCTCAATTAAAGATTTTCTTGTTAATGCTCTCAAGGTTGTTAAAAAAGAGAACGGGGTGCTTCGTCCTACAAACGCGGGGCTTCTTTTCTTTGGTAAAGACCCGTCTGATACCATTACTCATCATGAGATTCGTATTGCCCGCTTTAGAGGCACAGCACGGTCAGAGTTTATTGACTCGCAGGAGATCAAAGGGCCTATTTACAGAATGCTCGAACAGGTCGAGACCTTTTTCTTGCGAAATACGCGTTTGGCGAACAAGATTGTTGAATTTAAACGTGTTGATATCCCGGAGTATCCATTCGAAGCTATTCGCGAAGCGGTTATTAACGCGATAGCGCATCGTAATTACAATCGACGTGGCGCGCCAATCATGGTTGCGGTTTTTGATGATCGAGTAGAGGTTCGTAATCCCGGCGGTCTTTTGCCCGGCCTTAACATTAAAAAACTTGAAGGCACTCATGCTTCACGTAATCAGGCTCTCTGTAATATTTTTCATGAGACCATGGATATGGAACGTTTTGGCACAGGAATAGGTAAGATGAAAAAGCTTATGAAAGAACATGGCCTCTTTGCGCCGGAGTTTTCAGAAGAGGGAGATTTTTTTGTTGTAAAATTTTATGGCCCCGGTGATAAGATTTTAGATCTTGTGCCAAGCATTCCTGAGCATCGGCAGACCGATCTGAAGAAATTGGGATTAAATGATCGACAGATTGAGGCGTTGCGGTTGATGGTTAATGAGGGCCAGAGATTCTCAAACAGGAAATATAGAAATATATTCAAAGTGGCTAATAAAACTGCAGCTACCGATTTAAACAATCTTGTTCAAAAAGAAATGGCGCAGACTAAGGGTACAGGAAGAAGCGTTGAGTATCTCGCTAAATAATTACACGATTAGGCTAAAAATTACACGATTAATTACACGATTCTTTTTACACGATAACAAGTAGAATTACACGATAACGCGGTAAGTATAAGGATATAGTTGGTTTCTGCAAATCAGCTAAATTGGCGGAGATTCAAAAAACGGACATATCTTTACTCCCGGCCGTTATGTAGAAACTGCCGAGGTTGAGGAAGACGACGAGGCATTTGATGAAAAGATGAAGCGTCTTACGAGCGAATTATCGCAACAATTTAACAAGTCAGTCGTGCTTGAGAAAGAAATTAAGAAAAATTTAAAAGGATTAGGATTATGAAAAGGAAGCCGTAAATTCAAAATCTGAAATTACGGATAGGATATCACTACTGTCCCATTATAACTTGAACAGTTTCAATTGGTTATCGTTTTCAGTGTTATCATCGATGAGATTAGTTTCCATAAGTGCTTGCAATATATGCGTTTTCTCGAAAATGGTCACGCTCAAAATCTGTAAAATTGT
>JAUYBI010000057.1 GCA_030693145.1 Candidatus Omnitrophota bacterium | reverse complement strand
AAGCGAGCGACCAAGCGAGCGCCAAGTGAGGCTTTGCCCCAGCAAAGCCGAACGGTGCACGGGGCACAACGCAGCGCCCCAAGGCGCGGTAAAGATAGATCATTTTTGAAATACAATTCGAACGGAACGGTAAACGCACCGCCAATTGAGAAATGGGGCGTCTTTGAAGAAGGGACGGAAGGTACCTTCCGTCGGAAAATTGAGGCGGCACTCTTTTAAAATAAAGTTCGAACCAATCTTTTTGTCATTTGATTCTGAACTATTAAAGGTTAAAAATAAAATGACTGGATTCTAAATTTCCCTCTTCCCTTTTTAAAAAGAAAGGAGCTTTGCCCTATGAGATACTTTATCTATGTCCGTAAGTCCACCGATGACGATGACAGGCAGATATTATCCATTGAGGCCCAGCTTGTGGAATTGCGCGCCTTAGCTAAGAGAGAAAATCTTTCTGTTTGTAAGGAGTTGATTGAGGCAAAGACTGCTAAAGAGCCGGGGCGCCCATTATTCAATTCTCTTCTCTCTTCTCTTGAGAAAGGCGAAGCTGAAGGAATCTTGGCCTGGCACCCAGATCGTTTGGCGCGCAATTCCGTAGATGGCGGAAAGATTATCTATCTTTTAGATCGAGGCGTCATTAAGGACTTAAAGTTTCCCACTTACCGCCTTGATAATAACGCTCAAGGCAAATTTATGCTCTCTATCGCTTTCGGCCAGAGCAAATATTACATTGACGCCTTATCTGAGAATATCCGACGCGGTATTCGCTTGAAATTAAGCAAGGGTATCTGGCCTCAATGGGCGCCTATTGGCTACCTTAACGACCGCAAGACACGCACAATAATCTTGGACGAGGGCAAAGCTCCTTTCATAAAGAGGGTTTTTGAGTTGTATTCTTCTGGCAAATATACGCTTGAAGAAATGCGAAACAAAATAAACTCTCTTGGTATGGCTGGCAGAAAGAATAAACCTCTAAGCATAAGCCAGTATCAGACCATGCTCAAAAACCCCCTCTATTACGGCGTATTCCGCTATAAGGGAGAAATGTACGAAGGTACACACGAACCAATTATCACAAAGAAACTTTTTGATAAATGCCAAGAAGTTATGCGGTTGCGCGGCAAGCACAAGGAGAAACAAACTACAAAATTTATTTTTAGAGGGTTAATGAAATGTGGTGAATGTGGAAGAATGATTACTGCTGAATTACAAAAAGGCCATGTATATTACCATTGTACCAAAAGATTAACTAACTGTAATCAAAAGTATGTGCGAGAAGAAGAACTTGCCGCGCAAATCAAATCCTTCATTCAAAAAGTTTCTTTGTGCGATGATTGGACAAAGAAGATTTTAGAACAATTAGAAAAAGACAAAAATAGCGGTGTCCAATCATCTTTGCCCCAGCAGCAAAATTTGGAAGTTAAAATTAAGGAAATTGACACTAAGATTAGCAAGCTCATTGATGTTTACCTTGCAGAGTCTTTAACTCTTGAAGAATATCAAGCCAAGAAGGAAGTTTTTATCAATGAAAAAAGGAAATTACAGGATGACTTACGAGATTTTGCTGCTGGGGCAAATAATTGGTTCGAACCGGCAAAAGATTTCGTAACCTCTTTAAACAGAGCGGAATACGCCATAAAGGAAGGAAATTTAGAATCCCAGAAAGAATTTCTGGAAAAGATTGGTTCGAACTTTATTTTAAAAGAGCGCCGCTTGAATTTTCCGACGGAAGGTACCTTCCGTCTCTTCTTCAAAGACGCCCCATTTCTTAGTTGGCGGAGAGGCTGGGATTCGAACCCAGGGACCCGATTACTCAGGTCAACTTCTTAGCAGGAAGCTCCGTTAGACCAGGCTCCGGCACCTCTCCTAAAATTTCATCCACCTATCTAAAAACTTTGTATTACTTGAGCCTACTGTCGCAAGATATTTATTAACTTCTGCTTTCGCGGAAACTGTAATATGCACACCCTTTAAAGACGTTCTAATCCCCAAATTAGAAAAAATCGCATTAGCCGATCTAAGCAAGGGCTTAGAACAACTGGTAAAATCCAACTTTAGATAATTATACCACTTATTATTAACTTTATATCTATGACAGTAAAGACTACCGTCTGTGTCCACGAGCCCGCGAAGACAAGCCTTCTGAAATTCCATATTCCTCTTGATCCACGCTGGAATATCTACCTGATTCTTAATTTTGTTACCTGCTTTTAACCCCTGTTTCAGAAGAAAATCTATTACGCTCGCGCTGCTGATAATTATATCCGCTCCCAAACTGTCTTTTCTCTTTGAAATTATATGCTCAACCGCGAATAAACGTTTAATCAGCCTCGTTACATATTCCGCGAATTCCCTGTCCGTCTTATAATTAAATGAAATGGTGAGCTGATATTTACTGCGAATGCCACCGTCTCCCAGCATTATCCCAATGAACTTAGCCAATTCCACACTGCGTGGAGGTATTTTTATTTCTTTCAGAGTAACAAAACCCCGTTGCCGAGCAAGATCCGGATGCAATCGAAAAAATTCACAAGCACGCCGGCCACCCTTACTTCTTCCTTCTGGGGTTCCCGGATTTCCGTACATCTCAACACGCCTTAATCCGCCTAATCTTGATTTTTTAATCCAAGCCTGTCTGTTAATCATTGGCAACACGCTTCTTCTTAAAAAACTCTTTTAACAAAGCCGCGCATTCTTCTTTAAATATACCCTTGCTTACTTTTATGCGGTGATTTAATTTTTTATGGTTTGCGATATTGACTACCGAACCGCAGGCGCCGGTTTTGGGGTCGCTGGCGCCAAAACATAAATTTTTTATGCGCGCCAAAACCAATGCCCCGGCGCACATACTGCACGGTTCAATTGTAACATAGAGGCTGGCCTGGTTCAACCACTTTGTATGCAGAAAGTTTGCGGCCGAGGTAAGCGCAATCATCTCGGCGTGAGCGGTGGGGTCTTTTAAGCGCTCTATCTGATTATGGCCTCTGGCGATAATCTGGTCTTTATAGACGACTACCGCTCCCACAGGGACTTCATCTTCATCAGCAGCTTTGCGGGCCTCTTTTATGGCCTCTTGCATATAATACCGGTTAATTTTTCGCATTCGTCCCCACTACCTACTCATACTTTAAAACCTTTTCTATCTTAGTAATAAGTTCATTTTTACCCGCGGGTTTTAGGATATAATGCATAATCCCCACTTTTTTGGCCTTAACCTTATCAACATTTTTTTCCAGCGCAGAAACAATAATCACCGGTATCCTTGAGCTAAACGGGTCATTATTCAGCATCTCGCAAACCTCTACGCCTCCGACTACCGGCATAAGCATATCTAATAATATAATATCCGGCTTAAAACTATGGATGCAAGAGATAATTTCTTTTGCGCTGGCTAGTGTCATCACTTCATAATTATTCGTTTCTTCCAAATTAAGCCTCGTTATCCTAAGGTAATCCTCTTCGTTATCAACAACTAATATCTTTTTTTTACCCATTTTTGCCTCCGTCAGATATTTTAAGAGTAATAATTACCTTGGTGCCCCGGCCCAGTTGACTCTCTATCTCTATAAGCCCTTTGTGCATAATCAGAATGTTTCTGGTTACCGACAGCCCCAACCCTGTACCCTCCCCCTGATCTTTGGTAGTAAAAAACGGGTCAAAAATCTTCTTTAAATTCTCCGGAGGAATACCCGCGCCCGTATCTTCTATTTCTACCATTAAAACATTTTCTCCCAGCCTAAAATAATCCTCTTCTCTTGCGCCTACGCCTTTTTTCGGCTTGCTTAATTTGGCCTGATAAGTGCGGATGAAAAGGCTTCCTCCTTCGGGCATTACCTGAAGCGCATTTAAGAATATATTAATAAACACCTGCTCCAGTTTACTCTTATCCACCAAAACATGGGGCAGGCCTTTACCTAATTCCCGGATGATTTTTATATTTTCCAGCGTAACTCTATGCTGAATTAAAACCAGAGAATTTTCTAATATGGAATTTATATCCTCGGGCTTCCTCTCTAATTTTGACACTCTGGAAAAATCAAGGAGCACGCGGATAATGTTATCGGCCCGCTTGATATTATTCTTGATTATCCGCAAAGCTTCCGGGGCATGCTTTTCTGAAGGAAGCAACTTGCCTTCCAGGTATTCGACGCTCTGCATAATTATCCCCAGCGGATTTTTTACTTCATGCGCCACCCCGCTGGCCAACTGTCCTATCGCATTTAATTTCTCAGCTTGAATCAACGTATCTTGCAATTCCTGCAGCTGTTTATAAGCCTCCTTTAATTCTTTTGCCTTCTGGCGCTCTACATTTGCTTCTGCTTTGGCGATTGCCGTTTCTTTCTCTTGACGCATAAGGCGTTTTATTTCTCGCATATCTTTAGCCACTCCCACAACACCAATTAATCGGCCTGTTTTATCTTTGATTACCGAACCGGAAAAACTAACCGGAATCTTCTCGCCGGACTTACTTTTATAATTCATCTCTAGGTTGCTGACCGCGCCTGCATCTATTAATTTACATAGGCCGAATTTAGTGAAAACATAAGCCTCATCTAACTTGCCGGACACATCCTTAAACACTTCTCCTTCATCCTCTTCTTCAAAAATAATAGTGGCCGGTTTACCAATAAGTTCATCTTCTTTATAACCTAGAAGCCCGGACGCAGCCTGATTAATGATCAGGATCTTACCCTCTGGATCGATAACCACCAACGCATCCAGCATACTGCTCACGATGGAATCGGCATAATCTTTAGCCGCGATTAATTCCTGCTGGTACTTACTCATATCCTGAGCCATTTGGTTAAAAGCAACCCCTAAACTGCCTACTTCATCTTTAGAACTAACCTTTATCCTTGCGGATAAATTGCCTCTGCTAATTTCAAGAGTAGCTTTTGTGAGTTTATCGATTGGCCTGACGATGAAACTAGCTATTATCAGGGCAACCAAGATTCCCAGGATAGAGGAAATTAGCAATATAATAATTAACGCCTCAGCTGTTGCTTTAGCAGCTCTCCGCAGGTAAGAAAGTCTAACACCTACATGAATAGTACCGACCTGCGCAATACCCTCCATTACCGGGACAGCTACATCATAAACACTAACTTCCTTATTTTCTATTCGCTCTATTCTGTATTTAT
>JAUYBI010000037.1 GCA_030693145.1 Candidatus Omnitrophota bacterium | reverse complement strand
TGAAACATTGCTTGAAGCAAAAGTGCTTGTAGGGCGTTGGAAGACAGAATATAATACAATCAGGCCACATAGTTCATTGAATTATCGGCCTCCTGCTCCAGAGGCTATTAAATTGGAGTGCTTAGAAAATGCGGTTTTTCGCTCTTAAAAACTGGTTCAACTTATAGGGGCAGGTCAATTCAAACTTATTTTATTTTCTTTATAGGTTATTTATGGTCTAGGAAATGGCGCTTAACGCATTCGATTGCTGCCCCCGTAGGAATGATTGGCGCGAGTAATTTCTTTGAGCTATCCGTAGCTGTGGCGATTTCACTGTTTGGGTTAAAGAGTGGAGCAGCGCTTGCTACTGTAGTAGGCGTGCTTACTGAAGTGCCGATAATGTTGAGTCTGGTTTATTTTTCCAATAGAACACGGCATTGGTTTGAACTGGAGAAGAAAATAATCACTAAGTAGAATAATAATTTAAAAGGAATTGTTAATGAGTAAAAAACGGGTTTTATTTGTTTGTGTCCATAATTCAGCGCGTAGTCAAATAGCAGAGGCCTTCTTAAAGCAAATAGCAGGGGATAGGTTTGATGTCGAAAGCGCTGGCCTGGAACCTGGCAATCTTAATCCTTTGGCTGTTGAAGTCATGAGAGAAATTGGAATAGATATTTATCAGAATAAAACTAAAAGCGCTTTTGATTTCTACAAGCAGGGCAGAAGGTATGACTTTGTTGTTACTGTCTGCGATGAGTCTCAATCCGGACAATGTCCTGTTTTTCCGGGAGTAGCAGAACAGATGCATTGGGGTTTTGAGGACCCATCGGGGTTTCAGGGAACATGGGAAGAGAAGATGGTGAAAACCCGAGAGGTTAGGGATAAGATTAAACAACAAATTAAACAATGGCTCAAAACAGCTTGATAGCATCCTAAATCTTATTCTAGTGATTAGGGATATTGAAGTATTGATTAAGTTCTAACAGGTATGTGGAAATCTTATGGTGGAATCGTTCGGCGCTACCCAAAGATTTCTTTATCTGAAGAAAGACAGTTAATCTTAAAAGCTCAAAAAGGATCTAAGAAGAGTAAGGATGAGCTTGTCCTTCGCCACGTTAGTTTTTTAATCTTTAGAATCTATGAAGTAGCATTTCCTTCATTGATTCGGTCATTTGGCGAGGAATTGAATAATAGTTGAATGTTAATTATTCCCACTTTCCCACTTGACAATATTCCCACCTTGTGGTATGCTTTTAATGGAAAGAGAGGGTACTAAGATGAAGACAATGAAAGCTCCCGTAAGGAAGAAAGAAGTCGTTGAAGTAAAAGAAAAATTTATGTCTGTTGATACGCGTCAGCTTGATTCGAAATATAGGATTACTTTAGGTGGAAGATTCCAGAGATTTTGGATGAATAAGATGAAGATTGATGCTTATCAGGTATTTATGGGTAAGAGCGGAGATATTTTACTTAGGCCGGCAGTATCAATTCCAAGCAGTGAAGCCTGGATTTACAATAATCCTAAAGTTATAGGTAGGGTTCGCAAGGGGTTGCAGGAAGCTGCTGAGGGTAAAGTAGAGAAGGTCAGTGATTTGGAAAATTTTTTGAATGATCTATGAGCTATTTTTTAAGTTTTACTCTTGAAGCAAAAGAAAACTTAAGAGAGCTCAAAAATTCTGCGCATTTAGAAAAACGTTTTAAAGTAGTGTCTAAAGCGTTAAAAAATCTTGTAGAAGATCCGCGCCATCCAAGCTTGCACACACATCCGTATTTTTCAATATTTGGTCCAGATGGTGAAAAGGTTTTTGAGGCCTATGCAGAGAATGACACGCCAGCTGCCTATAGAATTTTCTTTTATTATGGTCATACGCGCAGAGAGATTGTAGTTGTTGCAATTACTCCCCATCCTTAAATAAATGTCCACCTCTCATAGGTGGACATTCTTCATCTATTTACTCAGCAGATATTTATGTAATTTTTAACTAAAAAAGACCGGACAAATAGGACAAATTACGCGAGGAAACGACCTTGAATCGAATTGGTCGATACTGAGGAGAATCTCAATAAACTGCTGCCTTTTCTTGATGAAGTGGTCAAAGAAGGTTTGATTACTCTGGAAAAGGTTAGAGTGATTAAATATCGGCATAAGTAGAGTGAATTAAAAATACTTGACAATACAAGTATAACAATGTTATACTTGTATTGCGAAAGGAGATTAAGGCCATGACATTATTAAAAGCATTTCGTTTACCGGCCGGGTTGGTTAATAGGTTAACCTTATTGGCAAAATCCACGCATCGTAGTGAGACTTTCTATGTTGCCAATGCTTTAGCTTACTATTTAGAAGACTATGCCGATGCGCAAATTGCCAAAGACCGCTTTAACGATCCCAAGTCCAAGATTATTTCTGGCGCAGAACTAAGGAAACAGCTTGGTGTATAAGGTTGCTTATCTTGATTCCGTTGAGGAAGACTTTAAAAAGCTCGATAAAACTACAATTAGGAAGATCCTTAACCGTATTGAGACTTATCTTGCTTGCGACCCCAAAGAATTGGGAAAGCCTTTAAAAGGTGAGTTTCAGGGTTATTGGCGATACCGATGGGGCGATTATCGTGTTATCTATAAAATATCGGAACGTGAGATTTTGATTCTTGTTTTGCGTATTAGTAACAGAAAAGATGTGTACAGCTAGTTTTTAACCACTGGTGCAGAAAATATTCACATTTTCAAACCGTTAGGTATCAATGTCCGCCTCTAAAGGGCGGACATTTTGTATTCATTTATCTCTCAAACAGTTACGTGATTTCTCTCTAAAAATTACCGGACAAAACGGACAAATTGGCGAGGGATAGATCTCTCTAAACCCAGAATATTCTTGATATATCAAGGTATTGAGCCTATAATTAATCCATTAAATTTAGAGAGGTTTCCCCTCGGCTTATACGAGAGGGACCCCAGTAATATCCTTCTCCTCGCTACGGGATACCGATCTATATACACCACGATACGTATCAAGTCATTAAGGAACGATATTCTGTAAAAAATCATCAATTTAAAATAATGCATCACACGGGGAAGCCATTTATAATAAATGATCTAATGCTAACCTACCGAGAAAAAAGGGCCCAAGTTAAAGAAATACTATGAAACTCTATGCCGATCAAACAATAACCAGAGATTATCTCCCGGCACATCTTGATATAAATGATGAATTTAAGTCAGCATTTGATCTTATGGAGAATACCAGTGAGTGTCTTTTTATCACAGGTAAAGCGGGTACCGGTAAATCGACTCTGCTAAAATATTTTAAGGCCAATACGGGTAAAAAGATAATCGTGTTAGCCCCGACAGGTGTCGCGGCAATCAATGTCGGCGGCCAGACGATTCATTCTTTCTTTAGGTTACCTCCCAAGATCATTCAAAAGGATGCCATCAAGCGCCTTAGAGACAAGAGCTTGATCGAGAATCTCGACATGGTAATAATAGACGAGGTATCAATGGTCCGCTCAGACCTTATGGATGGGATCGACTATGCATTACGTCTCAACCGCGGTA
The DNA here is from genome assembly GCA_030693145.1 of Candidatus Omnitrophota bacterium. GTDB lineage: Bacteria > Omnitrophota > Gorgyraeia > Gygaellales > Profunditerraquicolaceae > UBA6249. The sequence continues at coordinate 1,117 of JAUYBI010000037.1, read as the reverse complement.
GAATGAAGACGCCGTTTGGCGGAGTCCAAATGGTATTTTTTGGAGATCTTTTCCAACTATCTCCGGTGGTCGAGAATGAAGCAAGGGAGTTACTGGAAGAGCGATATGCAACTCCTTATTTTTTTAGCGCTAAGGTGTTTAACGATTGCAATATTAGGTCTATCGAGTTGTCGACTATATATAGACAAAAAGATAGTTCGTTCATGGAGCTCTTAAACAGGGTGAGGAATAAAGAGCATACTCAAGAGGACCTGGAGACATTAAATAAGAGGGTCCAAAAAGATATTACGGTTTCTAAGAAAGACGAGACGGTGATCCTAACAACGACGAACAGCTTGGCAAACACAATAAATCAGGATCGCTTATCAAAACTTCCCGGCAAAGAGATAATATATGAGGCCATGGCCACCGGGAAATTCGAAGAATCGGCATATCCGACCGACGCATCCTTAAAACTCAAAAAAGGCGCGCAGGTAATATTGATAAAAAATGACCCCGACAAGCAATGGGTGAACGGTACGCTTGCTAAAGTCGTCGCTTTATCGAAAGATTCGATAGTCGTGGATATCAACGGGCGTACATTTGATGTCCCGGTTGTTAAGTGGCAGAAGATTGAGTATAGTTACAACGAGGATGAAGATAGGATAGAAGATGAGGTTGTGGGGGGCTTCGCGCAATATCCCATAAAGCTGGCCTGGGCCATAACTATTCACAAAAGCCAGGGCCAGACGTTTGATAAGGTAATAATTGACCTGGGGCGTGGCGCCTTTACTCATGGCCAGTTATATGTCGCGCTTAGTAGGTGCACCTGTTTGGATGGCATAAGGTTTAAGCGTCCGGTAATCCACAGCGATATCATATTTGACCGGCGTATCTATGAATTCAAGGAGCGGCTTGTTAGTTTATTTTAATAATTAAGAAAAAATGGTGCAAAAATATAGCCGATTTATAAAGGGTAATTTAGCATTAAGCGCGTTCGCGAGGACAGAATGTCAATAGTAGAGCCTGTTATAAGACCACCGGCGGAAGCGGAGAGCTTTCTTTTACAGGTAACGCTCGGATGTTCGTCGGATAGTTGTAGCTTTTGCGGCGCGTATAAAAGTAAAACTTTTCGCGT
>JAUYBI010000024.1 GCA_030693145.1 Candidatus Omnitrophota bacterium | reverse complement strand
TTCTGGATACAATTTGTTAAAGGTGCAAATAAGGCTTATGAGGAAAATAAGAAAATCAATAAAGTAAAAAGTAATTGGCTCCAATTTGGGAACTGGTTTTTTTTAATTGCTGTAACTATATTAGCCGGTTATACTATATCTATCTTAATAATGAGATAAGAAAAGGAGGATATATTTATGTGTAATGATAATGACAAAGATGAGAAAAAAAAGGATTGGCCACTTGAAAAATTAGACGAAGCAGATAAGAAGAAAAATCCCGAAAAGGACGAATGGCCATTAGAGAGATTTGAAAAAGGACGTAAGGATAAAGAGAAAAAATAGAAGAAGAGATAGAGTTTATATTGGAGAATTACACGCGGAACTGTTGAGAAAGAGCAGAGAGGAATTGAAAAAAGGATTGAAAAATTACAGTAATTAAGTTAAAATATATCCCTATGGATAGAAATACGCTTATAAAACAAATTGAGGGGTTACGGAAGTCGCGGGTTATTACTTATTTAACCAGCGATCGGCAGGGGCCGGTAAACGCGCGGATTGCGATGGATGTGGTGCCGATTATCAGTAGACAGCTTCGCACGATCGGCAAAACGCAGAATATTGATTTATTTTTGTACAGCACGGGCGGGGATACTATGGTTCCGTGGCGATTAGTTTCAATGATTCGCGAGTATTGCGATAAGTTTTCGGTTTTAGTTCCGTATAAAGCGCACAGCGCGGCAACAATGGTTGCGCTTGGAGCCGATGAAATTGTGATGAGCGACCTTTCAGAACTTTCGCCGATTGACCCTTCAACCGCCAATGTTTTTAATCCACAAGACCCACAAAATCCGCAAAACCGCATTCCTATTTCAGTGGAAGATGTGATGGCATATTTTGACTTGGCAAAAAATAAATTCGGCATTAAAAACGACGAGGAACTTTCGCGGATATTCAATAAATTCGTGGAATCAAATCCGCAGATTCATCCTTTGGCCCTTGGTAATGTCAATCGTACCCATAATCTAATCCGCATCCTTGCAAAGCGGCTTTTGAAAAGCCATAAAGCGCCGGTGAAAGAAGAAGAGATTGAAAAGATTGTTAATTATTTTACAGAAAAGTTATATTCGCATCAGTATCTTATCGGAAGAAAAGAAGCCAAAGAAGACTTGGGATTAAATAATGTTCAATATGCGGATAATACATTATCAAAAGCGATGACCGATTTGTATGAAGAATATAAAAACGAAATGAATCTTGGCGTATTATGGAATCCGGAAAACGAACTTGGTCTCAATGCCATGCAAAATAAAAAGGATTATAAAATCGCTTTCATTGAAAGCTCGCAATTATCAAGTCTTTTTGAGCTTTCAGTTGATTACCGGAAACAACAGGTGAATATGGTTCAGCAAACTCCTCAGGGCCCGATTCAAATCCCGCAGGAACAAGTTGGGTTTAGAATTGTTGGGCAGGGGTGGAAATAGTACACAAGGATAAAATGGAAATTGAAACAAAACAAATTAATATAACCACTGCTTATTCAGAGGGAATCGCATCTGTTGCTCAAATAAAAACCATAGATATTCGTAATCAAATTATTGAACTTTGGGATAAGCAACCGATTATAAGCCAATTTCCCGATTTTGTCACAATTATTGAGCCAACTCAGCAAGTTACTATAGTTATTCAAGGTAGGATTGTAACAGTCTCTAACCAAGAGGTTAAAAAATTCGAAACCAGGGATTTGGAAAACTTTCTACGGCTTGTATTAAGAACAAATGAAATCTTACAGAAACCTATAGCGGCTTTCGGTTATAACTATACATTTCTAATCCCAGTTAATGCAGAGGATAGACCAAAAATAGATTCAAAAATTAAGAAAAATATTAATTTAACCGAAATGGGAGTACCGGAAAAAGATTTTATAACTGGCGGAATTAATTTATGTTATATGAAATCCAGCTTGCGAATTCAAATCATCACTATGCCCCAGTTTGCAGAAGATCTTAAAAATCCTATAGCATTTGTAGTTCAGTGCAATGTACATTTTTCTCAACAAAAATTACCGGCTTTTGCTGAATTATTGGGATCTTTTAAAGATGAACATAGTTATTTGGAGAAAGAAGTAGAAAAAATATTAAGTTAAAAATTATGGAAATAATTATTCCTACAATCATTGATTACAGTGATTACAATAAAGTATCGATGGAGGCTTTACAGGCTAATCCCATAACGTTTGTTTCTAGTTTCATATCGGGAAGTGGCCTGACAATTTCCATAGAAGGAACGGCTTATACAGAACTTGATAATATCAAAGACTCTATTATATTTGGAGTTGCTGAGACTAATAGGCTTATCGATATTGAGAAAGAATTATTAAGATACGAAAATAAATATGAAATAAAGTCGGAAAATTTTTATCTTAATTGGAAATCTCAACCTAATCTAGATCAGTCTGATTTTAATAAATGGGTAGATCTCTACCAGCTAATGCAGTATGCCCAAAAATAAACTTGATCAGCATCTCGATCAGTTAAATTCTCTCGTTCAGCGCAATAGACATCTCTTCATAATCCAGCCAATTTTTAGGAAACAATCTAATGACCCCAAAAAAACCGTTTTTTCGGTGTGCCCATCGGCTGAAGAAATATATTTGAATTCTAAATTTCCTGATCAAAAGCCTTATATTGCGTTTGGGGAAATATGGAAATCAGATGTTCTTTATTCATATTCATATAAATTAGTTATCCCATTTTTCAAATTTTATTATTGCTTTGATGCGCCCGGTTCTAGTGATTATATAAAAGATTTTCAGTTTAGATACGAAATTCATCCCGAAATAGCTTCTTATAATAAGGATCATTTGCATGTTTTAGAAAAAATTTTACCTCATTATCCAACGCATAAAATTGATTTTGAAGAATTTTTTGAAATTATTAATAGGGAATTTGTTAAATCGAATAGCATAGATTTTGATTACTCATAAAATCCTTTTATAATATTTCATTTCGATTTATTTTTCCTTGTAATTAACGCTTTTTTATAAAAAATTCTTGACAGATAATTTCTTTCTGTTATATTAATAGCTAAGGTTCACTTTTCATCAGTTTGATGAACTTATTGAGGAATGACATAAAGGGTGAAATTGATTTGGAATAATTAAGCTTTGAGTTTATAACAGACGGAGAAAGAAGGAATTTGCTAGGTTTTAGCGGGGTTGGGGATTTACAGCGGTGTCCTGAAAGAGCGGCGATAAAAAGAGAGAGCGACAAGACCGATTAAGGCAATCATAAACCACCTCCTAATTTTAAAACGATTGTTTACCGACGACAAGTGTCGATTCTGAAAGGATTTTTCGTGGAAAGCGGAAACAAAAAAGGTTCACTTTTCTGATGAAAGATGAACTTTCCGGAAAGAAACCCAAAAACAACCACTTTTCCTGGTCCGTTAATGAGACGAAGTATCTTGACCTGGGAAGAGTCAGGAAACTAAAAAAATCCTGTCAGCAAGCCAAAGGCAAGGCGTTAAAGGAAAACAAAATCGTTCCGGTCAGGGATTGGTTCATGGTGGAGCTGGGGTTATTTACAGGACTGAGGGTGGAAGAAATGACTAACCTGAAAGCATCTGATTTACATCTCAAAGAGGAACATTTATCTTTAACCGTTAAAAAAGGAAAAGGAGATAAGCCGAGAACCGTTTATTTGCCGGAGACATTCAAAAAGGAGTGTCTTTTTTATTTGGGCTGGAAAGAAAAAACCATACCCAAAAGCGATTATTTGTTTATCAACAGCAGCGGCCGGCAGCTGACCAAAAGGGCCTTGCAGAAATCCTTTAAAAGGTGTCTTGGGTTAGCCGGCCTTGAAATCCGTTATTCCATTCATTGTCTCAGGCATACCTATGGAAGTTTTCTTTATAAATCCAGCAACCACGATTTGAGGATGGTTCAGGAACAGTTGGGTCATTCTAGTATCAGAACCACCCAGGTCTACGCCGGCTTGATGAATGAGGATGTTAAAAAAGCGATAGACAAGATTTATCAATAATGAAAGGAGGGAGATATTTCAAGAGAAGGGTTTTTTCAGGCAAGTATATAATAATCTTTTTTTAAAAACAGAAGGAGGTAGTGATGAGGAAGTTAATAGTTTTGAGTTTAGTGGTTCTTTTATGTCTACCCTTGGCGGTATACGCCGCAAGCATGGGCGGGGTAGAAACACAGGGACAAGGCAAGTTTGCTATTGGCATGGATCAGGAGTTTGTGTTTGGCAAAGATTATAAGGACGTTACTTTAGGGGACGCCAGCGCTTACGATTATACAAGTACTATTCTCATCGATGGAGTACCTACTGATTTGGACATAATTGGCGGCGTGAGTGCTTTTAAAGAAAAGATGGAAATAGATAACATGTCGCGTTCGATGATAAAGTTAAGCTATGGCGTGCTTGATCATCTGGATATTTTTGTAAGATTAGGCGAAGCTAACTTTAAACAAAAAATTAAAGGAGAGGCGTCTGATAGCGGAACCTTCGATGACCCTATATCAGGAAATTCAGGAACCTATACAGGCATTCTGGAGAATACCGGCACTTTTACGGGAAAGAGCGCCCTTGCCTGGGGATTAGGGGCGAAGGGAGTATATCCTTTTGAGAATGGCTGGTTTTTAGGAATACAAGCTCAATATCTAACCCATGGAAATTCGCTTAAGAACAAAATGACAGAGAAAGAAAGCGGAACCGCTGTGGTAACAGCTGGCCCTGATACAGGCACGACAGCAACTTTTGAGTCAGCTGGAGAAGAATACCAATGGAATGCAAAAGCAACTGTCCAGGAATGGCAGATAGCGCCCTATGTTGCTAAAAAACTAGGGAACTTTATTCCTTATCTTGGTGTGAAATATTCTGATCAAAGGATAAACTACAAAGATGAAGCTATGAAGATAAAAATTAAAGCAGCTGACAACTTTGGCGTGTTTTTAGGCACGGATTACAAGATTGGCAAGAATTTCTCACTCAATATTGAAGGTAGATTTATTGATGAGACGGCGATGAGTTTGGGGGCCACTTACAGGTTCTAACCTTAAAACTTAGACTAGAAGTAGCAAGTTGTAGCCACTAAAAAGATTAGAGGTTTCGGAATAAGAAGTCGGGAAAAGAGAAGGAACAAAAAATTAGAAAGGAAGGGGGTGAGAAAAATGGCAGACAAAGAATCTATCAAACAGGACGGCAAGACATATCAGCAAGATTTCTTGGGTAATTGGGTAGCTGACAAGGACTGCCTGGGTAATGATAAAGTTGATAGAGACTGCTTGGGCAATCCCGAAATAGAAACAGACTGGCTTGGCAACCAAAAGATAGAAACGGATTGGTTGGGTAATCCGATAGTTTCCCCGGATAAATAAAGATGAAAGGTTAATTGCTTTAGAAGCTAGTTCGCCGGGGGCAAACTATCCCCGCTAAAAGGCTTTGAGGTTTTGGGTAGAGGTATTTTTGTCATTGGCTCGGTAAGTTATCTTTCATCCGTTAGGTAGTTGCTTTAACATAACATTTTTTATACGAAGCTGGGCAAATTTTGGTAATTGTCTGTATCGCCCAGCTGTCCTATAAAAAAGTGTTATATTAACTTTTGGCAAGGTAGAAGACCTTTCGCTATGCTGATAAACAAGCCAAAAGCCGCATTGATATAAGGCGTATTCGTTGTAATCAGGGCAAACCCATATCCCTCTTTTCCCTCACGTTTTTTCTCCCAGGGAGAGAAACCTCGGTAAGCGGCTTTGCCGCGAACCCATATCTTGACTAATAAAAATTACGCTATCGAATTCAAGATAACTTTATTAAAAGATTTTGAATTTTTGCCCTTAACCGTTTGTTGGGATAAGTAACACAAAATCGTTGACCAACTGAATCTTAAAGGTATAATAAAATTGTATTTTAAAGAGGTGCAATGGAGGAAAGTCAATGTGGGAATGGATACTAGTAGGTATTAAAGGTGTTAAAAATATTAAGGATATTATCGAAGGTTGGGAATTGCTAAAGCGTTTTGGAAACAAAAATAAAGAAAAAAATGATAGAGAATACAAATTCATTAGTTATCATAAAGATATAACTATTTTTAAAAATAACCATGGTATACTTCAATTTAGTTCGAAATTGAAGGTTGAAAAGAATAGTTTTAAGATGGCATGTCATTTCTTTACCCTTATCGGCTGTGGTTTAAAGGGCATGACCTTAGATTCTCTTCCAACTTTAATAGGCAGGATTAATGATGATCCAGGATCTAGATTTGATAAACAAACATTGTGTTGTAAACTCATTTCTATAAATAAAAAAACCATAGAACATAATGATAGGTGGCTAAGAATTGAAAGTAATCTTCTAGAAGAAGAAAGTCCTATCCGAAGATCATTCTCAATAAAATTTAAAGATAAAATATTTAAAAAAGGCGATGAAATTGTATATTTATGGGGCTATAGTTGTCCTAAGCTTTACCCTGTGAATAAAGAGCAGATGTCTTCTTTTAGCCTTGGTACTTTCGATGATCATGATTATTCAGATGATTGTAGGTCGGTTTCTAGGTTGAGCAATGACATGGATGAACTTTGTTTTACTGTCTCTTTTGAAGAAGGCATAAACCTTGGTAAATCACCAGAACTATGGATACGCAATCAGAAAAGCCACTCTAATCACCATCTAGTAAATTTTAAAAAAGAAGAAGATCTATATTATACAAGATATTCCGCGAAAATTAGAAATGGAAGGCATGGAAACGATTATGTTGTAAGATGGTGGTATATTTAATAGTTATCTGTCCTGTATAATACAAGATCCAATCCCCTTGAAAATAAAGATTAAATATGCTATATATCATATTGTAAATTGTAAAGAAAATAGTTGACAGAGTAATTTTTTAAAATATGATGTTATCTAATATTAAAAGCGTTAAAAAGGGTCAATAAATATATGGATGGTGCTTAGAAAATTCATTAATACAAATAAATTTTCTCTTCAAGTAAGAAAACAAGTAAGTTTCCTAATAGTGAGGGATTATTGAAGCCATAAGCTTTCTCCGCTAAAAGGCTTTGACGTTTTACCCTCAATCATCAGCCTGAGATAAATACTGTAGCAGGGAAGGTTGATTAAATCCTCCTGGCTGAATTTTGGATAAAATTCTTCAGCCAGGAATTTTGCGTCTTCAAGCCCCACCTTGAAGGAGATAATCGTTCCCACATTACCAAAAATAGCGCCTCTTACTTTCTCGTCTATCTGATCAAGATATTGGTTAGCCAGGATAAGATTCAGATGATATTTTCTGGCCTCGGAGAGAATATCGGCAAACGAGGAAGTGGCAAAACTCTGGAATTCGTCCACGTAGAGATAGAAATCCTTTCTTTTTTCTTCGGGTATATCCTGCCGGCTCAAGGCGCTCAAGCCCATTTTGGCAATCAGCATCGCTCCCAGGAGAGACGCCGAGTCCTCTCCAATTTTTCCCTTGCTTAAATTGACCAAAAGAATCTTACCGGAGTCCATTATTTCCCGCAGGTTAAAACTGCTTTTCGGCTGGCTGACAATTTCTTTCAAAATAGGATTATTCAGAAACTGGCCTATTTTGTTTTGGATAGGGGAGACGGCTTCCTGTTGAAAGTTCGGAGAATATTTCTCGAATTCATTGAGCCAGAAATTCTTCAACTGTTCGTTTTTCAGCCTGTCTATTACCTTCATCCGGAAATCCCTGTCCCGCAGGATTCTCTGCAAGTCAACCAAGGTGGAATTGGAGAATTCAACCAAAGTGGAGAGGGCATTCCTCAGGATATATTCTAATCGCGGGCCCCAGGAATCAGCCCAGATTTTTTTGAATACACTAACCAAAGAGGAAACAACCAGATGAGATTCAGAACGATTCAAAACCTCCAAGGGATTGAAATAGAGGGTTTGCTCTTTATCCTGGGGATTGAAGTAAATCAGGTCTTTGATTCGGGATTCGGGAATAGCTTTTAAAGCCTTCTCAATCAAATCACCGTGAGGATCCAGAAGCGCCATACCCTCGCCATTCTCGATGTCTTGCTTAACCATATTCAAAAGCAGTGTCGATTTTCCCACGCCGGTTTTTCCCACCACATACATATGATAGCGCCGGTCTTTTTTCCTGATGCCGAACCTTTTCCTTTCATTGCGGAAATTTGTTTCGGCAAAGCAGGTGATTCTGTCGTCCATATTATTTAATCTATCGTTTTAAATCTTTTGGAAAAAGACAGGTTAATTTGTCCTTTAAGACAAGTGTTTGCTAAGACGATTTTTCATTTCTTTTTTGAGGGATTTTTTCTTTCTATGGTTAGGATAAAAGATGGAATTAGCAGGGGATAGCAAGGCAGAATAAATTCTGATAGCCTAACAAGCAGGAGCCGCTTCGCCTTGTAAAGCCTGCCAAGCCCTTAATTCCTGTATAATTTGGTTCCAACTGGTTCGCACGAAGTCCACTAAAGTGTCCTTTAGTTCAATTTTCTCTATCTTGATATAAATTAATCCTTTTGGACGAAAACAGGTCAGATCCGAGATTTGGGGAGTTATAACGATGTCAGTATTTGACCCAAATAGAAATAGAGGTTATGCTATTAGTTCTTCACGCAAGCAAAGTGCTATAATTATTTGAGAATACAATGTTCCGTAAAACCCAATACAATTTAGCGAAACTTTTTAATTTCCCTATTAAAGCGGAGCGAAATTATCGTGTTCAAACTATGCTCACTGATATACAAAGAATGCGCGGCTTGAGGTTTAAGATCCAAAAAAATAGTGAAGGATGGATAGCAGAATGTGAAAACTTTAAAGGTATTATTACTGGAGGGGTTAACCCGAAAGTAACGGATGAGGAAATTAACTTACAAATAAAAGACGCTATCTTTACTGCGTTTGGCATTCCCCCATATCTTGCAAAAGACAGCTTAATAAAAAAAACTGGAGAGCCGGCCGTTGTCGAAGAAGAAAGGGTATTTGCATAGTATAAAACCATGAGATTATGGCTGAAGAAAGGATCGAACGAAAAGACTTGTGGCAGGGTATTGGAAAGATACGACAGAAGGACTGGGGTGAAGCCGCTCGAAAATTAGGACTGGATTTTAGTAAATCGTGGGGAAAGGGTTCGCATGGCGTTATTCGCGATCCAAAATTTCCAGATCCTTCTGATACAAGAGGTTTTATAACAACTATTCAAAAGAGTTTAGGGAAACAACACAATCAGAGAATTTTCAAACAACTCTTGGATTACGGTTTTCGTGAAGATGATATATGGAGAGCATTAGGCATGCTTTAATTTTGGTAATCTAACAAGCAGACGCTATTTCGCCTTGTAATGCCTGCCAAGCCCTTAATTCCTGTATAATTTGGTTCCAACTGGTTCGCACGAAGTCCAC
>JAUYBI010000022.1 GCA_030693145.1 Candidatus Omnitrophota bacterium | reverse complement strand
CTGCCTTATCCCCAAGGGAGCATAACTAAGATAAGTTTCGAGAATGCGTTCAAATTTAATAAACGGTTTATCATAAAAAACCACGTAATCCAGGTCTTTACTGCTGATTTTTCCTTCCCTTAAACACCATAGAGCGGCCTGCGCGGGAAAATTAAAATCATGTTTCTTGCGGGTAAACCTTTCCTCCTGCACCGCCGCCAGGACCTTACCGTCCCGCAGGAGGCAAGCCGCGCTATCATGATAAAAACAGGATAGGCCCAAGATATGCATTAAATTACCTTAACTAGATTATATAAATCCTGGCCTAAGACCTTAAGTGAATATTTTTTTTCTACTGTTTCCCTGGCTTTTTCCCCCATCTGCCTGCGCATCCCTCTATTTTCTATCAACACTTGTATCTTTTTTATAAATTCATCTTTGGTTTTTGCTAAAAACCCATTAACTGCGTCTTCAATAATATTATTTGCCTCTCCGATGGCGCTGGCAACTACCGGCTTGGCCATAGCCATATATTCAAAAAGTTTTGTCGGGCTCTTTGCCCTGTTGAATTTATTATCGCTTACCACTGGAAACATCCCTATATCTATGGTTCCAAGATACCCAGGAACCGCTTCCGGAGCAATCCAGCCTTTTAAACGGATATGCGGATCCTGGAATGTTTTTACGATTTCTTCCAAAACATCCCTGTAAATACCATCCCCGATTATATCAAAATAAATATAGGAATAGTTTTTTCTAAGCGCTGTAAAACAATCTAAGGCGTATTTTATATTTTCAATGTATTCTTTTTTGTGAAAAGTTCCAATCCAGCAAAGGGTTATTTCATTTTTTTCCAGACCGTTTAAAGAGGGTTTAAACAATTCCGTATCTACGCTCGAAGGCAAATAGTAAACTTTCTTATTAGATTGTAAAAGGAACTCTTCAAGGAAACGGCTGGCGGCAACACAAAAGATGCTCCTTTTGGCTATTTTTTGACTGATATAATGCGCTTTGGAAGAAGGATAAATACCACAGTAATATTTTGGATTTTCGCGTAGCTCCCAATCATCCAGGTCAAGGATCAACTTATTTCCTTGGAGAAGATGCGCCAGATACGGAGCAAAAGAATGATAATTAAAACGCTGCAAATAAAAAACTGCGTCTTTCTGCTTAAAAAGTTTCTTAAAAGCCAAATAATTAAATTTTATTTTATCGCCTAGGCCCATCTGCGCTTCCCTTGCTCCATCCTTTGCCCCCAAAGAATCGGAGAAAGATAAAACTTCCGTGTCTATCCCATACCGGGAGAGCTCTCTGGAAAAATTATAACACCGTATTCTTGCTCCGGGTAAATTATAACCTTCCCGGGTAATAAAGATTACTTTCATTTTTTTCCTAAAAGATGGCTATATGGTATTTATTTTTCATAAAAATTTCTGCTACCGGTTAATCAGGCATCCTAATATTGCCGGATATGCTTCACAAGGGCTCCAACAACCCGGGCATTTTTTTGCTTGGATACTCCTTCTGATTTGTGAACTTTTTTCTGAATTCCATATTTTTTTAAAGTCGAAATTACAAGACGATAATTCACCTAAAACTTCACTATACATTCCACAAGGATAAATTCTGCCAAAAGGATCTATGAAACAAGTAGCATTTAAAGCCTGACATTTTACGGGAAATTTATTCCCTTGTAAAAAATAATCTACCCCCTTCAAGTATTCGTTTTCTAAGAAAACTTTTACCGAGTGCCCTTTTTTACAGAGGGAAAGATAATTTTTAATCATTCCGGGATTGCTATTAACAGACCCATCAATTCCATGGTTGTTATAATAATGAGCCGATGCATGGAATATATTGAAATGCATATCTGAAAAATCAAAATTTTGGATTTCTTTCTTAAGCGCCGATAGCAGATCATCTACGGAATTAATATTGAAATTAGAGAGAGTACAACTCAAATAACAGTGTATTTTAGTAAATTGCTTTAATTTATTAAAAGTTTCTAAACTCGCTTCGTAGGCGCCATTGACCCCGCGTAATCGATCATTTATTAACTGGGGCCCGTCTATACTTACATTAATAAAAGGCACCACATCTAACTTTAAAATTTCTTTCACTATTAGGAACATTTTATCCGGGAGCTGCCCGTTAGTTGAAATATGAAAAATCAGTATTTTGTCGGAATTCTTTATTATTACTTTTATTATTTCGATTATTTCTTCCCTAAGAGTAATTTCCCCTCCTGTTAAATCAATCCAACTAAGATTGCTTAAGCTTTTAAAGATCCTTTCTATCTCTTCTATGCCAACTTCCCTTTGGGGCGGATTTTGCCAGATTTTACAAATTTTACATTTTAGATTACACTTATAGGTTACGGCAAAAGTAATTTTATAGGGCGATTGCAGCCTGGTGAAATTAGAAGCCAGAATATTCTTTATGAAAGCCATTTTTTTATGCATTTAAGAATCTCTCCGCTATCTTAGAAAAAATTTCCTGTGGTTGAAAATCTAAACAACTGAAATTATTCCTGCATCTTTTATTTATATAATTTATGCCAAAGCAAGGGCTGCATTTGTTATTTTTGTAAAATACCAGGCTATTTTTATTTAAAGGACCGTATCTATCCGGTGAAGTCGGCCCATAAATGCCCGCCACATTAATTTGAAGGGAAGCAGCGATATGTATGGGTCCGCTGTCATTACAGATAAATAAAGAACTTTTTCTTAGTAGCTCTATAAATTCCCAGATTTTCAGTTTTCCGGAAAAATTAAAAACCTTGTCGGTATGCGGTATCATGGCGATTATTTCCTTAACTAAACCGGATTCTTTTTCTGTTCCCGTAAATATCACGTTTAGCCCGTGATTTTTTATTAATAACTCTGCTATCCGGCTAAAATACCCTTTCCGGTAACGTTTCTTCGTAAAATTATCGCTGGACCCGGCATGAATACAAACATACTTGTCTATGCCATATCTTTTCAGGATGTCTTCTACTTTAACTTTATCCTTAAATGAACCGGAAAAATTAAAATAATTATAGGAAAAACCCCTAACCAACGGCAATATAAGCTTCAAAAATGTCCTGGAAATATGCTCAGATTGTTCATTGCAAACCGGATCGGTATAAAATATTTCTTCATGTTGATTATTTAACCCAAAACGCAAAGGTGCTTTTGTTAAATAAGAAAAGACCGCCGACGTGTTATTAAAAGTCTCAAAATTAATCACCATATCTATTTTTTCTTTCCTGAATCTTATTATAAACCTCAATGTCTGCCTAATAATCATAAATATATTCTTCGTATATTTAAAATAGATTAACCGATCAATGGATGCGTTCTTTTCCAAAAAATCCTTATTTAAATCAAATGTTAAAAAAGTCAACTTCGCATCAGGAAATCTTTGTTTTATATTATGGATCAACGGGTAAATTATAGCTAAATTACCCAGCCCCCAAAACTTCATACAGAGTATATTTTCAATCTCAACGTGTTTCCGGTTATCCCTAGCACCCTTGAAACCGGATATACGCGCAAATATAAATATAATTTTACCTATTAAATAGTCTAGCTTCCTTATTTGACTTAACATTTATTTCACTTTTTTGTAAACATATACGGCTGAACCATCCGGTATTTTTAGTTGGGTTATCATTTCAAATAGGCCCTTATTTTCTTCAAAGGTTTTATTTTGGATATCGCCTATATGGCTAACAAAATAAGGTATGCCCCTATCTCCGCTTTTATTAATAATATAATCTGCAGATAAAACTTTTTCACGCCAGTAAGTTTCCGAATAATGCATATTGGCTATATCGGCTTCATCAAGTTCTGTATAACAGAAGAACATATAAGGCAGTTCACATAGTAACGCGTTTAATCTGATTGGCCAGTGTATTTCTGCAATATTGAATAAATAAACGACGGCTTTCATCTTATATTTATTCTTCCGGGCTTCTTCTTTCAAAATGCCTAACAATTCTGTGTCTACCAAAGCATATTTGCTTTCTTTCTTAGCTGAAAGAAGCCCTTTTTCCATGATTATTGAATTTTTTTCCAAAACCAAAAAACCGCAATTCAATAAAGCATATTGCAGTAGTGCCAAGAGCACTAAAATGAAACCGTATTTCCACCGCAACGGCTTAAACCAACCCCCTAATTTTATTTCCCCTGCTATTATTAAAGCAAAAACCGGCAATATCGGTAAAAGAAATCTTGGGCTTTTATTAAAAGACAGGCTAAATAATATGAGCGGAACAAAAAACCACACAAAAAGCAGTTTTTCTCTCTTTTTAATATTCACAACATAACTTAATACTAACGGCAAAGACAAAAAAAGGATAAACGGCCCAATCATGTTGATGAAATTTTTCACATAATAAAAGCTTTCCGCTTGATTCCGGATATAATATATTTTCGCAAAATAAGTTTTAAACGCATATAGATTATCTTTCCTCAAATATACTATGCCAGAAATAGCTATAAAAAATAATACAGTAAATATAAAATTTGAAATAACTTTTTTCTTATCTCCTAATAGATATGCTTTAATAAAATAGTAAATTAGGAAAGGCAGAATGAAAAGAATGGCCGTTTCTTTAGTTAATTGTGATAAACCAAACACAATGCCGGCTAATATACTGTAAAATAATGAATGGAATAATTTTGTCTCTAAAAGTAAGTGGACGCTTAATGACACCATGCACATCAAAGGGTAGTCCAGCATTGCAATTCTTGAGTGCCCAAACACAAGCGGAAAAAGTGAAAGTAGAAACGCTGATAATAATCCCGTATTCCTGTCATAAATGATTGAACCTATCTTATATACGCTGATCAATAAAATAAGTAAGAAAAATGAATTGACGATTATCACCATCGAATCTATATCCACATTATTGAATAAATATAATATTTTAAAACTCGCGGCTTCTAAAAAATCAAAAAGATGCGGATGACATTGCCCTTGGCTCAACGAGGAAGCTTCTTTTACAAGATCGGTTATATTGGGGTGCGCATTTAAAAAAAATCTTTGAAAATATACTATTCCGTAATAAATCCTGCCTGCTTCATCGTATATTTTTGGGATTGAACTTCGTACTAATATCTGATAATTAATAACAATATGGAATAAAAGGATACTCAGTAGCAATAATGAATAAGCGATCTTCTTATTCATTATTTTTTTAATTAATAATATATTCATAGATATTTAATCTTCCCCGCCTTAAACATATCCTTAAAATAAATTAAACGGGACGATTTTCTTAAATTTTATAAATTCCAGATGCGGGAGGTGCCCTTGGCTGATAAATTTTAAAATATGGAATTTTGATTCCATTTCTAATTCCACCTGCTTAAACCACTTTGCCTCATCTAATCTCCATCCTCCGGATGTATCCTTAAGCCCCTCAGCACATAATAATTTACCGTTGAAATAAATTTTACAAGGCCGAGGCGTATCTGCCGCGTATTTTACCCAAAGCTCATACTTGCCTTCCCCGGGAAGATAAAAATCATATTCCGCAAAACAAGGGAAAATCCCTGTGTCTATGGTTAATCTTTTTCCAAAACTGTCGTTATCTACCGCAATATTCCCGCGATTAAAACCCCTGGCCGAAATTAAAACTTCTTCTAGCGTAATATTTTTAAGATATAAAGCCATATTATAGGCTTTCAAAAGATTATCTGCCGATACTCTCCAGTTATATTTATTAAGGCTTCTTTCTCTTGCCCGCAGCCCCATCTGGGTCCTTAGCGCCTCATCTTTTAAAACCTTTATAATCGGAGCGGCTAAATCCACGCTATTACCCGCCTGAGTTAAAATACCCGCGCCGCCCACCATATTTCTTACTTCGCCGACATTACTGGCAACGATGGCTTTGCCCGATGCCAAATATTCGGCTATCTTTAAGGGGCTTTTACATCGGGTGATATCGTTTTCTTCAAAACAGGCCACACAAACATCCGCCGCGGCGATATGCGCAGGAATTGCGGAATGGGGGATAGAATTGGTAAATATAATATTTTTTTCAATCGCTAAACTTTTAACCAGGTTTTTTAAATCATTAAATCTGCTGCCTCCTCCGATAATCATAAATTTAGTTTGCGGGCAGTGTTCCAGCACAACCTCTGCCGACTTAATAAATAATTCCACGTACTGCCCATCGTGAAGCTGCCCCAAATAAAGAACCATGGGATCTTGCAAGTTATATCTTTTTTTTACTTCCTGGCTTGAGACATTTGGATGAAATTTTTCTAAATCCGCTCCCACATGAGCCATAAATATTCTTTCTTTAGCTATGCCTAGATTAAGGCATAATTCAGATAATCTCCTGCTGGATACGGAAAGCGTATCCGCGATTAAAGGGATAAACTTTTCTAATACACCGAAAAAAGAATAGACTAAAAGAGTGGTTATAGACTTTTTATTAGAATGAAGAAATATCTTTTTCTCCCAGTCATCCCAGTCATAATGCAGCGGCTTACCCCTAAGCAAGGCAGCCGATAACAAAGGAATAGCCGCATAATGATGGCTTTTTTGCAGATGTACTACATCCGCCCAGCCGATTAACCGGTAAATCTGGATAAAGTTTTTAATTAATAAGATAAGAGATATTTTTCGGTTTAAAGGTATTGTTTGCATACCTTCATAGTAGGAAGTCTGCGGGATTTTATCGGAATCACGGGGAAAATACCCTATTTTAACATCGTGGCCTTTTTTGGCAAATTCATTGGCAAAGCTAAGAATTCTGATTGTCCAGGGCTCAAGTTCGGAATATAGATCATGCGGGTGCAACATAAATATCTTCATCCTCTATCCCCCCGGGAAAACCATAGATTTTCGTATTTTCTTTAATAGAACTAAATAGGAAGTAATTATAAAAGTAAATGCCAGCAGGAATATTAAAATGAAAAAACCGCAGATTCGCTTAATAACCATGTTTAAACGCCTTTTCTCTCCCGTTAAAAAGTTGGCGGCTTTCCAGCTGCGCATGCGGTATATTCTGCGTAATTGCCCTGTTTTTTCATTAATTATTGCGTCTCGGATAGAGATTTGCCGGTTTAGCTCTTCTATCGGGTTAACATATCCTGTATTTTTACTATCCATGATTATCCTTTTGCACTACAAGCCAATTCGGCATTCAACTTTGAAACCCGGATTCTTCTTTCAGTGGGATTGTTGATGATCTGACACCGGATACCGGCGGCGGAAATAATCGCCAGCATTTCTTTAACGCGTTCCTTTTTTATTTCGGGAGTTAGCCCGGCTTTATCGCGGTAGAGCAGAGGATCGGCCTGCTCCGGCAATAATATTCCGAATTTTTCCTGGTCTTGCCCCATTGCCGAACCTAAAAACAGGACGCACCCGGAAACATTAGTCACCTCATCGATATACTCCCTATTCCTTCTTAAAAATTCTGCCGTTTGATTAAATTCTGATTCTGTCTCTCCGGGGAATCCGACGATAATATTGATATTAGCGCAAATCCCTGCCTGATGCGTGAACCGGACTATCTTTTCCGCATCCTCGGAAGTATAATATTTATTCATTTTTTTCAAAATCGTATCTGCGCCGCTCTCAACGCCATAGATTAAAGTATGGCAGCCACCTTTTTTTAATTTTAAAAATAGCCCGTAATCCATATCTTTACGGATTATGGCGTAACTTACCCAATTAATTTTATAACCCGAGGCGATTACCAAATCCGCAAATCTCTCTAATTCCTTTAAATTCCCGTTGCAGATTAAATCGTTAAACTCAAATTCCCAGATTCCATAATTTTTATAATGAAATTCGATTTCTTTAAAGACATTCTCCGCCGGCCTTTGCCTTAAGTTGCCCCACATCTGGCAATCAATGCAATAATTGCACCTTCCGATGCAGCCCCGGCTGGTCAAAATGGGCAGCGGTTTATAACTACTGCCTTTATTGTATTCTTTGAGTTGGAATTCCGAAAATTTGGGAAAAGGAATGGTATTAATATCTAATAGTTTTTGAGGTACAAAGGGGCGATATCGGCTGCCTTCAGCAGTTACAACTCCCGGGATATCTTTTATATCTTGTTTGGCTTTAATCGCCTTTAGAATATTGCATAAGGCTTCTTCCCCTTCACCGATTACAAATACGTCTACTAATCCCGGAGCAATCCTTTGATAATCCCAAAAACAACCCGGCCCTCCGAAGATAATAATCCGGTCAGGATCCTTAGCTTTGATCATCTTTGCAATCTCTAAAGCAACCCAGAGATTTATCAGGCTCACGGAAAATCCGATTACCCTGCTTTCTATGGCCAGCAATTCATCGGCAAAAGCGGAAAAATCATTCTTGAATCTTTCAACTACCTCTTTGGCTGCATCCTCCGGGGATTTATTATTTAAATTCTCAATCTGCCAAAATAATTTATTTTTACCTTTTGCTTTGTTGCATAATTTAAGATTCAGATCATAAACATGGGGGCTAAAACCTTTTTCTTTCAAATAAGCAGCTAAATAAGCAATCCCCAAAGGAGGCATCTTGGTTGCCCAGGGCGGAGGCATAATTAAAATTATGTCGTAAACATTATTGGTTTTAGCTGATTTTATTTTCCTTTTGATTCCCGGAAGGTTAGTTATTAATTTTAAGCTGAATTTCTCGGTTGCGTTGAGCAGGGATATCCTCCGATGCATATAGATATTCCGGGAAAGGTCATCGCAACTTTTATAACAGCCGGTTTTGGCATTAGGGTCGTTTCCGATTAATGAAAAGTATGGGTCATCTTTTTTACAGGTCAGCGTCTTTTTCCGAAATTCCCGCTGTAATCTGCCATTCCAAATCTCACTAAAATCCTGTCGAAGTATATTCCCAACGGGAATACGGTGGGCTTTCAAGCAGGCATTAACATTACCATCTGCCATTATCCTTGAAAATAGCCAACCAATATAACAAGGCATAGATTCTATTATTTCTTTATCATACTGAGCAATCCTTGCCTGAGAAGCAGCAACCCGCTGGATAAATCTTTCAAATTCTAAAACCTTAAGTTTGCCTAAGTCTTTTCGCTGTTTTATTATTTCGCATTGCCTTAAAACTTCTTTTCTCTGTTCGTCGTTGAGCAATAAAACATCTGTCCTATCAGGTATAGTATCTAAGACAGTAAACCCTACTGAATCGGCTTTAACTTCTAAGGCAAAATCAACCATACCTTCAATTTCCTGGAAATTTAGGTTCGTAATCACATTATAAATATGGACCTGGGGCAGGCCATCCTTATTCGAATTCAATATTTTAAGCCTTTCTTTGATTTTATAAAATGTATCCCTATCCTTATTCGGATGGGTAGCAACATAAGTTTCCGCGCTTGCCGCCCAAACACTTACCACTAACGCATCTACCTTAAGTTTAATAATTCTATCGATTTTCTCTTCATCCACTAAGGTAAAATTAGTATTAATATCGCAGATTAATTTTTTACGCTTAATATCTTCTACGATCTGCATAATCTCCGGATGCATAAACGGCTCTCCTCCTCCGGCTAAATATATTTCTTTAGTCCCTAATTTGCAAAATTCATCAATTAATTCTTTAGCCCGCAGATAAGGAATGGTCTGCTCTTTGGTTTCCGCATTCTGTTTTTTATCCTTCAGTAAAGGAGAATTACACCAGCAGCCGATACAATCATTATTGCAGTTATTGGTAAGGTCGATTTGGACGAAATTCGGCCCTTTGTAAGCGTAGGAACCGTCAAATATGCCCAATATATCTAAATAATCTCTCTGCACCCTGCCGGCAGCGACATATTTTATAATCTTGCGCGCGGTATTATGCGTCTTTTCCCAAATTTTTAACAAGTACGGCGGTTTATTCTTGAGATATCTTTTTTTAAAATAGCTTAAGCTTTTTTTAATCGTAAATTTTATCCCCTCTTTGGCTAAATATCTTTTAAAAACCCCCAGGTTATCTTTAAAGCCTCTTTTTAATCTTGTATGCTCAAGCCACTTTTCTACGGCTTCTCTTTTGGCATTTTCTAAATCTTGCGCGGTCAGGTTTTCCGATTTGATGATGCTCTTAAAATTTCCGTCGTAATGCGACCAATCTTTAGTGGTAATCAGCCCTTTTTTGTCCAAATATTCAAAGTACTCTGTCCCCGGATAATAGGTAGTAATAGAAAACTGGGCGGAATCAGGGTCTAATTCAAAAACAGAATCAACGGTCCTGCGGATAGTTTCTTTGGTCTCTCCGGGCAAGCCAAAAGTAAAGCTAAGGTGAGTCTTTACCCCTAGCTGCTTAGTAAATCTGATCATTTGCTTTGCTTTTTCCAAATCCATATTTTTATTGGCATTATCCAGCAGCTCCTGGACCCCGGATTCAACCCCGTATTTTACCGCACAAAGTCCGGCTTCTTTCATCCGCGTCAAGATCTCTTCATCCATCAGGTCTGCCCGCGCCATTATCGCCCAAGGAACATTCAGTTTGCGTTTTTTTAGCTCCTGGCAAAAATCCAACATCCGGGATTTACCGACATTAAACGTATCATCATCAAAATATATGGATTTAAATCCCATTTCTTTTACCAGGTATTGCATTTCATCAACCACATCTATGATATTTCTTACGCGATATTGGTTGCCGCCGTACATTATTTGCGGCCAGAGGCAAAAAATACAATGAAAAGGGCACCCGCGGCTTGCCCACATCTGGGCAGTAGGAAAGGGTATCTCCCCAGGCGCATCCAAATATTTCTCCAGCGGAAGCTGCCGACGATTCGGCCAGGGAAATTCATCCAGATTTTTAATTAATGGACGGAGAGAACCAACATTAATACTGCCCAGATTATCTTTATAGGTTAAACCGCCCACATCCTTTAAATCCTTGCCTGCGCGAAGATGGCTTACCAAATCCAGCAAAGTAAATTCATATTCTCCTGTTAAGACATATTTAATAAAATTATTATTTTTCAGGAATAACGGGCTTCTTATATTTATATCCGGCCCGCATAAAGCTATGGGTATATTTCGATTTATCTTTTCTAAAAGAGACAGGTCATCATTTAATGATCCGGTAGAAGTTTCTGCTAATAATAAATCCGGCTCTAGCTTGTTTAAGCTATTCAAAAAGGCAGTCCCAGATATCTCCTCGGCAATAGCATCGACTAATTTCACCTTAAAACCGTTTTTCTCCAGGAGCGAAGCGGCATAAGCTAAGTAAAACGGAAACGGCAAATAACCGCCTTCGGCTTCATTTTTTATATGCGGCCACCTGGAACCGGCCCGGACTCCCCATTTTCCGTTACGCTGCCAAGGCAGATTCACCAAAACAACTTTAAATTCATGGACATCTTTCTTCTGAGCAATCCTCTGGTCATTTTTTGCTAAAATCACTTCTTCTACACTAATCATCCTATCTTTAGGCTTACTAAGCATCTTCTCGCATTTAGCATTTAATCTTTTCTGGCCTTCCGGATCTTTATCAAATAAAAATATGCTCAACGAAAAATATTCATAAATTCCGGGGAGATATTCCTTCTTATCTCCAGGCTCTATTATCCCTACTTCCAAAACTTTACTCTTTAGGCTATCTAGATTATCGAAATTATATTTTAGAGCGGGTTCTATATTTTTCTCGTTAAAAATAAACAATAAATCGGGAAGATAATCGCTTGAACTGGCTAATCCGCTCTCTTTAAAAGGCGCCTTCCATTTATTATATTTTTCCGAAACCACCAGGAGGGTTTTTTTTGCATCGATATTTAAATCTTCCTCCAATTCCATTTTTACGGTCAAATTTATCTCTTGATCATCCAATAAAATAACCTCCCAAAACAAAGTTAGGGGCAAGGCTTCCCATCTGTTTTTAATAACAAGCTTGGTATTGTCTATCTTTTTTAAGCTCCAGCTATATCCAGCTGAATCATACCATTGATCTAATACATAGAGCCAGGCAGAAAATCCGCTCCCGGAGGTTAATTCCAAATTTTTCCAATATATCTTAATTTTTCCTTTATGGCTGATTACTTTAACATCTTTTCTTTCTATCTGGGCGTATTCGCCCTTAATGGCATACCATTTTGTCTTGATCAAAAATAAAAGGTATTGGCTAATTTTAAGCAAGGCAGAAGACAGCCCTTTATTTTTTAAACTGCTGCCAAATTTTTTAATCAAGGTTAAAATTCCCATTAAATAATCATAAGTTTATTTAAACACAAACCTCTCCAGATTATAATTCTTCATCTCTTCCCAAATATCCCGGATCACCTGATGGGTGTCGCAGTGCTCGCAATGCTCATCATAAAGCTTTACCCCGTTTAAGAAGGTCACCTCTTGGTTATCTTT